>JAJDET010000367.1 GCA_029259655.1 Planctomycetota bacterium | reverse complement strand
TCGCGGTCACTTCCCACTTCCCGCTCGTCAAACCCTCGAGGGCGAACGAACCGTCGTCCGCACTGAACTCGTCCGTCTCCGAGGCGGACGGCGGCATGTACCACTGGATGGCCTCTCGGTCCGCCGTGATCTCGAACTCGGTGACCGGGTTCCCGGTCGCATCGGTCACGAATCCCGCGAGCGTCACGGGGGCTTCGAGCACGACGTTGATGTTCACCAGCCCCTCGTCCGCGGCCTCCATTTGCGGCGTGATCCCTTTCAGGCTCGCGGTCCAGCGGCCGGTCAAGCGACCCTCGGCCAAGTCGGCGGACACGTCCAGCTTGGCGCTCAGCGTGAACGGCCCCGTACCCAGGGAGCGGAAGTGGAACACCCCGGTCTCGTCCGCCGTCGCCTCGTTCCCGGTCCCCTCGGCCTGGCTCTGCTCGACCGGCGTCCCCTCCCGGTTCGCCGTGAGGTCGATCCCGAGCTCGAGCACCGTGCCCACGGCCGGCGTGCCGTCGGGGAACGTCACGATTCCGGCCAGGGTTCCCCCGTCCGACATCGTGATGTCGTCGTACGTCCGCTCCTCGCCGTCGGTCACCTCGAGCGAGCTCGGCGACTTGTAGTAGAGGTACTCGTCGTGCTCGACCGTGAGCCAGACCTGTCCGGGACGGACGGACGGCAGCTCGTACTCCCCGGCCTCGTTCGTCTCGGACTCGCGGATGTCGAAGGCGGGAGTGCCCCAGAAGAGCCGTGTCCTGGCCTCGACGTTGGCCTCCACGACGGGCTCGCCGTTCGGGTCGAGCACGCGCCCGCGGATCCAGGCACCGAGGACCATGGGGATGTCGTGCGACAGGGTCGCGCCCGCGACCACGCTCAGCCCCTCCTCGAAATAGGCACCCAGCTCGCTGGATTCAGCCGCGATGGTCAGCGACTTGTTGGCCGGCACGGCGAGGAACTCGAAGCTGTCGCCGACCTCGACGTCGTGATCGATCCGGATTCGCCGTGTCGACCCGCCCCAGCTGGTCCGGTCGGCGAGGTCCGTGCGCAGCGAGACGGCGACCTTGTCCTCGAAGTCCTCCGAGGTGGTCTCCGCCGGCGCGATGATGCGGCCCGTCACGCAGGCTCCCAGCTCGGGGCGCAGCTCGATCGCGGTCGCGCCCTCGGGTACTTCCACGGATCCCTCGCTGTAGAGGTAGCGGCCGGAGACGGCCAGGTGCGGGAGCTCCAGGTCGTTCGGGACGACGATCTTCGCTCCGCCGTCGATTCCGACGGGGGCGACCGCGACGAGACCGCCGTAGGTCGTGTCGGTTCCGAGGCGCTGCCGCTCCGGCACGATGCCGTCCCTGCCGTACAGGTCGTTGAAGTCCTTCACCTCGTTCAGTGCGAGCACGACCAGGAGGTCGTCCGCGGGCATGCCCTGCGGCAAGGCAATCGTCACGTCGAGCACCCGCGATTGCTCGGAGTCGATGACGAGCAGCGGCTCGCTCTCCTCGGCCTCGGCCTCCGCCTCGACCTCGACTTCCTGACGCGTTTCCGTCACCGCGGCGGGCGGCTCCGTCCTCTCCTCGGCGGAGATGACGTTGATCTTCTCGGCGATCTGGGGGGCCGGGGAGCTGGTCGGCGCTTCGTCTCGACGGGCGAGTTCGGCTTCCGGAGCGGTGAAGGAGATCCAGGCAGCGATCGCGGTGACGACCACGACGGCGACCAATGCCAGAGCGACCACCAACTTCTGCATCGCTAACTCGGGGATGGGGGGAGAGGGGAGCCGGTAACGAAAGTGTCAGCGCTACGCCGGCTCGTTTCCCCCATTCTGGCCGCCTACCTACCGCTTACAACGGCTAGAATCCCGCGCCCGCGCCTCGAGAGGAGCTTTTTGGCACCATCCGGGGCCCCGCCGTGCGAGACGACAGCGATTCCCCGGGCGCCGCGGCCGCCGATCACGGTCGCTGGCGCGAGTCCACCTGGATGCGCGCCGTGGAGCGCCACCCGGAGCGGCGCGAGGCATTCGAGACGCCCTCCGGGCTGCCCGTCGAGCCCCTCTACGGAGGCGCCCCGGACGGCGGCTTCCCCGGGGAGTACCCCTTCACGCGCGGCATCCAGCCCACGATGTACCGGGGGCGCCTGTGGACTATGCGGCAGTACGCCGGCTTCGCGAGCGCGACCGAGACGAACCGGCGCTTCCGCATGTTGCTCGACAGCGGACAGACGGGGCTGTCGGTGGCCTTCGACCTGCCCACGCAGATCGGCTACGAGTCGGACCATCCGCTGGCGGAATTCGAGGTCGGGAAGGTCGGCGTCCCGATCAACAGCTTGCGCGACATGGAGACTCTCTTCGAGGGCATCCCGCTCGGCGAGGTCTCCACGTCGATGACGATCAACGCCACCGCCCCGATCCTGCTGGCGATGGTGGTGGCGCTTGCGCGGCGGAAAAACGTCCCGCTCGAGTCGCTCCGAGGCACCGTCCAGAACGACATCCTCAAGGAGTACGCGGCGCGCGGGAACTACCGCTTCCCGGTGCGGCCGTCGCTCCGGCTCACCACCGACCTCATGGCCTTCTGCGCCGAGCGGGTGCCGCGCTGGAACACGATCTCCATCTCGGGCTATCACATCCGCGAAGCCGGCTCGACCGCGGTGCAAGAGCTCGCGTTCACGCTCTCCAACGGGTGCACCTACGTGCGTGCGGCCATGGATGCCGGACTCGAGGTCGATCGGTTCGCGCCGCGGCTCTCGTTCTTCTTCAACGCCCACAACGACCTGTTCGAGGAGGTGGCGAAGTTCCGCGCCGCCCGGCGCATGTGGGCGCGCCTCATGCGCGAGCGTTTCGGAGCGTCCGATCCGAGGAGCTGGGCCCTCAGGTTCCACACCCAGACGGCCGGCTCGATGCTCACCTCCCAGCAGCCCGAGAACAATGCCGTGCGCGTGACGGTGCAGGCGCTCGCAGCGGTCCTGGGAGGGACCCAGTCCCTGCACACGAACAGCCGCGACGAGGCGCTCTCCTTGCCCTCCGAGAGCTCGGCCCGTTTGGCCCTGCGGACCCAGCAGGTCCTCGCGCACGAGAGCGGCGTCACCGCCGCCATCGACCCGCTCGGCGGCAGCCCCTACGTCGAGGCGCTGACCGACGAGCTCGAGCATCGGGCGCAGGAGCTCATGGACCGGGTCGAGTCGCTGGGCGGCTCGATCCAGGCGATCGAGTCCGGCTTCGTGCAGCGCGAGATCCACCAGAGCGCCATGCGCTGGCAGCGCGAGGTCGAGAGCGGTGAGCGAACCATCGTCGGCGTGAACGACTTCACCGTCGAGGAGGAGCCGGCGGAGATCTTCAAGCCCGAGGCGGGCGCCCGGGATGCCGTGCTCGCTTCGCTCGCGGCCGCCCGCGCGGAGCGCGACGGCGACCGTGTCGACCGAGCGCTCTCCGCAGTGCGCGAGACGGCCCGCGGCGACGGCAACCTGATGGAGCCGATCCTCGAGGCGGTCGAGAGCTACGCGACCGTGGGCGAGATCTGCAGCACGCTCGAGGAGGAGTTCGGAAAGTACCGTCCTCCGGAGGTCCTGTGACCGAGGCCCCGGCCGAACGACGAACCATGACCGAGAACACTCCCATCACGACTCTGCGCGACATGCGCGAGGCCTCACTCCTGGGTGGAGGCGAGAAGCGCATCGCGGCGCAGCACGCCAAGGGCAAGCTGACGGCGCGCGAGCGCGTCGACCTGCTCCTCGACGAAGGATCCTTCGTCGAGGTCGACCGGTTCGTGACCCACCGCTGCACCGACTTCGGCATGCAGGATCAGCGCATCCTCGGGGACGGCGTGATCACGGGCCACGGACGCGTCGACGGGCGCCCGATCTACGTCTTCAGCCAGGACTTCACGGTCTTCGGCGGCTCCCTCTCCGAGGCCCACGCAGGGAAGATCTGCAAGGTCATGGACATGGCCGCGAAGGTCGGCGTTCCCGTCGTCGGCCTGTGCGATTCGGGGGGCGCCCGGATCCAGGAGGGGGTCGAGAGCCTCGGCGGCTACGCCGAGATCTTCTGGCGCAACACTCGAGACTCGGGAGTCGTGCCCCAGATCTCCGCGATCCTCGGGCCCTGTGCGGGAGGAGCCGTCTACAGCCCCGCGATCACGGACTTCGTGATGATGGTCGAGGGTTCCTCCTACATGCACATCACCGGCCCCGACGTGGTCAAGTCGGTGACGCACGAGGAGGTGACGTCGGAGGACCTCGGCGGCGCCGACGTCCACGCAGTGAAGTCCGGAGTGGCGCACTTCTCGAGTCCCGACGACCGGAGCTGCCTCATGCTCCTGCGCAGGCTGATCGGCTATCTGCCCCTCAACAACGCGGAGGACCCTCCCCGGCTCGACTGCGACGACGACGCAGACAGGTGCGAAGCGGAGCTCGACACGATCGTTCCGGCGGATGCGAGCAAGCCCTACGACATGCACCGGGTCATCGACCTCGTCGTCGATCGCGAGAGCTTCCTCGAGGTCCACTCGCGCTACGCGATGAACCTCATCGTCGGGTTCGCGCGGCTCGACGGGCGCGTCGTGGGCATGGTCGCCAACCAGCCCGCCGTTCTCGCCGGGTGTCTCGACATCGACGCCTCCATCAAGGGCGCGCGATTCATCCGGTTCTGCGACGCGTTCAACGTCCCGATCGTCACGTTCGAGGACGTCCCCGGGTTCCTGCCGGGGACCGAGCAGGAGTACGGCGGCATCATCCTGCACGGTGCGAAGCTGCTCTACGCCTACTGCGAGGCAACCGTTCCCAAGCTCACCGTCATCACGCGCAAGGCCTACGGAGGGGCGTACGACGTGATGGGCAGCAAGCACATCCGTGCCGACCTCAACGTCGCCTGGCCGGGATCGATGATCGCCGTCATGGGGGCCGCCGGCGCGGCGAAGATCATTCACCGCCGTGAGATCAGCGAGGCGGGCGACCCGGCGGCCGTCGAGGCCGCGAAGACCGCGGAGTACGAGACGACCTTCAACAACCCCTACAAGGCTGCGGCACGCGGGTTCGTCGACGACGTGATCGAGGCGTCGCAGACGAGGCCGACGCTCATTCGCGCGCTGGACCTCCTGGCGACCAAGCACGAGACCCGACCCTTGCGGAAGCACGGGAACATCCCCCTCTGAGATGTTCGAGCGCATCCTCATCGCCAACCGCGGGGAGATCGCCCTGCGCGTCATCCGCACTGCACGCGAGATGGGCATCGAGTGCGTCGCCGTGTACTCGGACGTCGACCGTTCCGCCCTGCACACGCGCATGGCGGACGTCGCCGTCCCGCTGCACGGGACGCTGCCGTCGGAGACCTACCTGGACATCGACGCCATCCTCGACGCCGCCCGAGCCACGCGTGCGGAGGCCATCCACCCGGGCTATGGGTTCCTCGCGGAGAACGCGGAGTTCGCGCGGCGCGTCGAGGCTGCCGAGATCGCGTGGATCGGTCCCCCGCCCGCCGCGATCGAGGCGATGGGGGACAAGATCACGAGTCGCAGGATCATGAAGGAGGCCGGAGTCCCCGTCGTGCCGGGTCTCACCGACCCCGTCCTCGACGTGCCCGCAGCGCTCGCCGCGTCCGAGGAGATCGGCTACCCGATCGCGCTCAAGGCCGCGGCCGGCGGCGGGGGCAAGGGCATCCGCATCGTGCCCGAGCCCGACGCCATGGAGAGTGCCTTCCGGACCGCAGCCGGCGAAGCACAGTCGGCGTTCGGAGACGGGAGACTCTACGTCGAACGCTACCTCGAGCGCCCGCGCCACATCGAGGTGCAGGTGATGTTCGACAACCACGGGAACTCGGTGCACCTCTTCGAGCGCGAGTGCTCCATCCAGAGGCGGCACCAGAAGCTCATCGAGGAGTGTCCTTCGCCCATAGTCGACGACGAGTTGCGCGAGCGGATGGGAGAGGTCGCGCTGCGCGCCGGTCGCGCCGTCGACTATCGCGGCGCAGGGACCGTCGAGTTCCTGTGGTCGAAGGGCGAGTTCTTCTTCCTCGAGATGAACACGCGGCTGCAGGTCGAGCATCCCGTGACCGAGATGGTCACCGGCCGGGATCTCGTGCGCGATCAACTCCGCGTCGCGGCCGGGGAGCCACTCGGCTACGCACAGGAAGACGTCACCATGTCGGGCTCGGCGATCGAGGTCCGGATCAACGCCGAGGATCCCGCTCTCGGGTTCCTGCCGTCGACCGGCACGATCAAGAACCTGCGCTGGCCCGGCGGCCCGTGGGTCAGGATCGACTCCGGGCTCTTCCGCGGGCTCGTGGTCGGGCTCGCCTACGACCCGATGCTCGCGAAGGTGATCGTCTGGGGCGTGGACCGCGCCACGGCCATCGCGCGCATGGTGCGCGCGCTCGAGGAGCTCCACGTGGGCGGCGTCCGCACGGGGGCTCCCGCGGCGCTGGCCGTCCTCGAAGACACCCGATTCCGCGAGGGAGACTTCGACACCCAACTGCTCGAGAGCATGGACCTCACGGCGCCCCGACCCGACGACGAAGCCGTTGCGGCGATCGCGGCCGCCTTCCACCGCCAGCACCTCGCGCGCCGGAGGGCTCTCGCGGGATCGCACGGCGACCGCCGCCCCTGGCTCGACCGAGCTCGTCGCTCACTCACTGCCTATCCGACGCCGGACCGTGGGCAGCGCGAGGGCGGGGCTTGAAGTACTACGTCAGCGTGAACGGCCGCGAGCACACGGTCGACATCACCGAGGTCGCGGGGGTGCCCGTGGTCGAGCTCGACGGAGAGCGTGCCGAGGTTTCCTACCACGAGGTCGATCGCCTCGGACAGGTCGCCATGGTCGTGGATGGCAAGACGTTCGCCGTGTCGATAGAGGGCGGCGCGGACGCCGTCGACGTCAGCGTCGCCGGCCGCTCGTACCACGTGGAGCTCGAAGACGACCGCGAGCGCGCCGCGCATGCGGCCGAACGGGCGGGGGGAGCCAAGACCGGCGTCGTGAAGAGCGTCATGCCGGGGATCGTCGTTCGCATCCTCGTCGCGGAAGGCGACACGGTCGAGGAGGGGCAGCCGCTCCTGATCCTCGAGGCGATGAAGATGCAGAATGAGATCGCCGCGCCCGCGAACGCGACGGTCCGTTCGATCCACGTCACCGAGAACTCGGCCGTGAGCGGCGGTGAGAAGCTCGTGACGCTCGAGTAGCGGCCTGCCTAGCCGGCCAGTCGCTTCTGGAGCCGGTCGATCTCGCCGTTCATGGCCTTCTCGTCTTCGCTCTCGAGCTCGAGCTCGAGCGCGCTCTGGATCGCATCGATCGCAGCGGGCAGGTCCCCGAGGGCCTCGTGGCAGGCAGCGAGGAGCGAGAGGCGACGGGCATGCTCGCGGGCCGGGCCTCCCCCGGACAGCGCGACGGCGCGTTCCGCCATCTCGAGAGCACCCTCCAGGTCGCCGATGTTGCGCCGCCGGGCGGCGAGCTCCTCGTAGGGAGCGGGGTCGGTCGAGTTCGCGGTCCTCTGCTCGAGAGAGCGCAGCATGAGCAGGCTCTCCTCGAGCTGGGAGCTGCGCAGGTTGCCCGGGAAGTGCTCGCGCAGTGCCTGGGCCACCTCGAAGGCCGCGCCGAGATCGCCACGGGAGGCTTCCCAGGCTCCTTGTACCAGCAGTGCAGTGAGGTCGTACGGCCCGGGGGCCGCGGCGTGCCACTCGTCGATGGCCGCGAACGCCTCGTCCAGGCGATCCAGTCGCGAGTAGATCTGGAGAACCAGTGATCGGGTTCCCATGAGGATGTTCGTGAACTCCTCTTCGTCCTCGAACATCTCCGCCGCCAGGACCAGGTTCGCATCGATCTGCGTGAACTGGTCGAGGGCGTCCTGGAGTCGGCCCAGGCCGTAGTACACCTTGCCCAGCTCGAAACGCATGCTGGGAGCCTCGCGCGTGACGAGCAGAGCCTCGAGCACGGGCCTCGCCTCCTCGTAGCGGCCCTGCGAGGTCAGGCAGTGTTGCAGGAGCGCGCTCGCCTCGATCGTCTCGGGCGAACGAACGCGGATCGCCCCGAGAGCGTTCTGGAGGATCTTCGTGAGCTCCGCGTACTGCTCGAACGTCGGGACTGGGCTCCACATCTGGAACTTCGCCTGCGCCCGGAGGTAGAGCGTGCGGAACTCCTCCGTCCCGGAGAACGCGTACTCGCCCGACTTCGCCAGGTCCGCGCGCATCTTCCACAGCTTGTCGGCGGTCGCGAGGACCGCTTCGGGTCCGACCGAGAACTCGGCCTCGGCGCGGTCGAGGAGGATCGCGACCTCCTCGGCGGGCGAGTTGAACTGCGTGAGGCTGTTGTAGCGGTCGAGCGCGTCCTTCGGTCTCCCGGAATCGAGGAGGAGCTGGCCGTAGGCCTGGATGCCGTCCTTGGTCGGCTCGATGTCGAGGCTCCGAGCGAAGGCCAGCTCGGCCTGTTCCAGCTCTCCCAGGGCGCGCAGGGTCTCGCCGCGCCGGTGGTGCACGTAGGCCGAGTCGTATCCCTTCGCGATGAGCGAGTCGAGCCACTCGAGGTGACCGTGGGGGTCGTAGACCTCCTCCTCGTACACGCGCAATCGCGTCAGGCGGTAGAGCATCGCGCGCGGCCCGAAGCTGTCGAGGCTGACGATGGTCTCGCTCGGGTAGTCGTAGTCGTAATCCCCGAGCTGCACTTCACAGGCGGCCTCGAACAGGTCGATCGACCGGTGCAGGTCGTACTCCTGTGAGAGCGTGTGCAGGTCACCGAGCCGCGCCAGCGCCTGGGGGTAGAGCGGGAAGATGGAGATGGCCTTGTCCAGATCCCTGCGCGCCAGCTGGTAGACCTGATCCTTGTAGGCGTCGATGGCGTTGTTGTAGTGGGCCTTCGCGCTCTCCGGTGCGCTCTCCTTCGCGGCGTAGCCCCAGAGGTCGGTCTGGTTCCGCCAGTGGTCCTGGCCGTTCCACCAGTTCCAGTACCCGCCGCCGAGCGCCAGCACGAGCCCGATCGCAACGCCGACGGCGTTCATCCGGGCGAGGAACCCGGCGAGCAGCATCACGGCCGCCACGGACGGGAAGAACATCAAGCGGTCCGCATAGATCGTTCCGACGGGTGTCAGGAGATTCGAGGTCAGGAGCGTGGCGCCGAAGAAGGCGAGGACGAGCGCCGAGCGCGTGCGGCAGCGCCTGTAGAGCACGACGGCCAGCACGATCGCGAGGAGAACGGCCCCGGCACCGATCAGGTTCCAGAACGAGAAGGCACCCAGGACCTGGATCTGGTTCGCGGAGTAGTCCGGGCTGAAGTTCCAGTTGGACGAGAGCGGGTTGATCCCGAACACGGCGGCCGTACCGCCCGCGAGAACGCGCAGGGCGTTCATCGCGCGTGTCATGAATCCCTCGAAGATGAGCGGGTTGTCGAGCCGGTGCTGACCGATGAACTGGGGGAACAACTGGCCCAGGACGGCCTTGCGCATCGCCAGTGAGACGGCCAGCACGACGCCGCAGGCGACGAGTGCCGGGATCTTCGTGAAGGCATGCCGGAAGCCCGCACCGATGCCGCCCTCCTTCGCGCCGCGCATGTCGAAGAGGAAGAACACGAGCGGCAGACCGAACGCGCTCTCCTTCGAGAGCGTGGCCAGCAGGAGGCAGAGCAGCGCAACCCCGAGCTGGGCCGGCTTGGCGAAGGGCTTGTCGCCCGCGCGAATCCAGGCTGCCCAGGCCGCGAGCGAGAAGGCCGTCGCCGTGAGCTCGGCCACGCCCGCCACGTCGTAGATCACCTCTCCGTGGATCGGCAGCGTCGCGAACAGAGCGCCCGAGACGAGCGCGGCCTTCGCGTTCCGGAACACGAGCCAGGCGAGCTCCAGCACCAGGAGCGAGCACAGGACGTTCAGCGCCAGCACGATCACGTGGTAGGGGAACGTCTTGTCGCCGGGCTCGGCCTCGGAGTACTGCGCCCCGCCGGCCGCGCCGGCGAGCCCCAAGAGGAGCGACGGGATCGGACGGTAGAGCGCCTGTCCGCCGGTGATCTCTCCCCACCAAGGCGTCTTCAGCGTGCCGATGAGCGTCCCCAGCGAGGGGTTCCTCTGCACGTTGATCAGGGCCTCGTGGTGCGTCACGAGAGCCAGTCCGTCGCCCACGAGCTCGGCACCGACCGGGTCCTTCTCGCTCTCGCGCTCGCTGATCAGGTAGGGCGTCAGAAAGAAAACGACGGCCAGGAGGACGACGACGATGCGTTGCCAGGCCTGGGGCTCGTTGGCAGTGGCCGGGGCTTGAGCGGACGGGTTCATGGCGCAGATATTAGTTTCGTGGCGCCCTGGGGCGCAACGGGAGCTCTGCCGCAACCTGCTCGAAAGGCCGTACTTGCGTCGCGTGGCCGGTTGGGCAGAGGAGCGCGCGGGTGGACGCGCGGGGATCGGGAGCAGACGCGGCGGGCGCTCCCCGGGTTCCCCGGACGGCGATTACCACCCTACGCGAGTCGCGCGCAGGCGTTGACGGGGGTCCGCGGGAACCCACACTCGGTGGCGGAGACCGCCCCGTGCCCGAGCCCTTCCGAACCCTCGCCGACTGGATCGACATCCCTTCCGTGACGGGGGCCGAGGGCGACTACGCCGACGCGCTCACGTGCCATCTGGAGGGCATGGGGCTGTCCGTCGAGCGCCAGGAGCTCGCTCCGGGCCGCACGAACCTCCTGGCCCGCGCGGACGGAGTGCCGCGAGTCGTGCTCTGCACGCACCTCGACACGGTGCCGCCCTGGTTCGGGCCGACGATCGAGCGGGACCGGATCCTCGGCCGCGGGGCCTGCGACGCCAAGGGCCCCGCCCTGGCGATGATCCTGGCCCTCGAGCGACTCGTGAAGGCAGGAGCGAGGGACGTCGGCCTGCTCTTCACGGTCGGGGAGGAGGTCGACGGTGCGGGGGCGCGCCTGGCGAACGAGCGCCTGGCGGAACCCTGGCGCCCCGCCTGCACGATCATCGGCGAGCCGACCGACAATCGCTTCGTGGCCGGACACAAGGGCGTCTTCAAGTGCTCGCTCGTCGCACACGGCGTGGCCGGCCACAGCTCGCAGGCGATCGGCCCGTCGGCCGTGCACGAGCTCGTGGGGGTCCTTTCCTCGGTGCTCGGGGAGAGCTGGGGGGACCACGAGCTCTTCGGGCCCGGGACGATCAACGTCGGGATGGTCGGTGGCGGCGTCGCCGAGAACGTCGTGGCCGATCGCGCCGAGGCGCGGCTCATGCTGCGCATCGTCGAGGAGCCGTCGGTGGTCGAGGAGCGGCTCTCGCGGCACGTGAACGACCACGTCGAGCTCGTGTGTGACAAGGCCTACGGCCCGCTCGCGTTCGAGGTCCCCGACGGTGAGATGGACGCACCGGTCGTCGCCTTCGCGACCGACGGACCGTTCCTGCCCGACTGGGGGCGCAAGATGCTCTACGGTCCGGGCAGCATCCTGGATGCGCACACCGACCACGAGAAGCTCACCGCCGCAGCGTTCGAGGAAGCGATCGCGACCTACGAGCGGACCGTGCGGGGCCTCCTCGACGAGCTCGACGCGGGTACGTCGGCGTGAGTGAGCTCCGCGGCGAGGCATTGCTCGACGCTCTGGAGTCCGGCGAGGTGCGTGTCGCCGAGCCCGACGGCGCCGGCGGCTGGCGCGTGAACGCCTGGGTGAAGGAGGCGATCCTCGCCCTCTTCCGCGAGAGCGCGCTCGCCGAGCACGGTACCGATCCCCTGTGGCCCTTCGTCGACAAGGCCCCGCTGTCGGTGCGCCGTTTCCCCGTCGAGTCGGGAGTCCGGTTGGTACCCGGAGGGTCGTCGGTGCGTCGCGGCGCCTTCGTGGGGGAGGGGACGGTGATCATGCCGCCCGCCTACGTGAACATCGGTGCGTGGGTCGGCCCGGGGTCGATGATCGACAGTCATGCGCTGGTCGGATCCTGCGCGCAGGTGGGCCGGCGAGTGCACGTGTCGGCCGCCGCGCAGATCGGCGGTGTCCTGGAACCGGTGGGGCAGCGCCCCGTGATCGTCGAGGACGACGTCGTGGTCGGTGGGAACACGGGTCTCTACGAGGGCGTGCTCGTGCGCACCGGTGCCGTGATCGGAGCCGGCGTCGTCCTGACGAGGTCGACCCCCGTCTACGATCAGGTGAACGAACGCGTGCTCCGAGCGCCCCTCGAGATCCCGGAACGCGCGGTCGTGGTTCCCGGGACGCGCCCCGCTTCGGGGGAGTGGGCGCGGGAGCTCGGCCTGTCGGTCGCCTGCGCGCTCATTCCCAAGTACAGGGACGAGCGGACGGATGCGGCGACGGCGCTCGAGGACGCGTTGCGGTAGAAAGCGGGGGGGGGCGGGGTAGGTCCACCTGCGGGCAGAGCGCGCTCGCTTCGCCGCGCAGCTGCCTGTCCACGAACCCACCACACCCATACCACGACAGACCATCCGGGCACTCAGCACCGACCGCCTGCGCACTCTTCAAGACGCTCGAACCGGGTGCAAGTTGCGCGCGTTTTCTCGCGAGCTCCTGATACCCATCGATCCTTCGCCCGTCCTCTCGATAGGTGCGCAATCAAGTGCACGGAGGAGGACGAGTGGCACGCAAGAAGAAGGGTTCCAAGCAAGAGCTCTTCGAGTTCAAGAGCTGGGGAGGCGCGCGGAAGGGTGCGGGTCGGAAGAGGCAGGGAGGGCGAGCGCGTGTGTCGCACCGGACGCGCGAGAAGCTCGCTTCGCGCTTTCCGGTGCATGTGACTACGCGGTTGCGTTCCGGTTTGCCGAGCCTTCGGCGCGTACGGGAACGCAGGGTCTTGGAACGCGCCTTCGGCGCGGGTTCCGATCGTTTGAGTTTCCGGCTGACCGAGTACTCGATCCAGAGCAACCATCTCCACCTGCTCGTCGAGGCCAGGGACAGGAACGCGCTGGCGCGCGGGATGCAGGGCCTCTCGATCCGGGTCGCGAAGGCGCTGAACAAGCTCTGGCGGCGAAGGGGCAAGGTCTTCGCGGACCGCTACCACGATCGGATCCTGCGCACGCCTCGGGAGGTGCGGAACGCGCTCGTCTACGTGCTGAAGAACCACGCGCGCCACGGCATCCGGCTGCTCGGAGTGGATGCGTGGTCCTCCGGGCGGTGGTTCGAGGGCTGGAAAGCAAGCCGTGGAGTCCCCGTTACGCTCGCTTCGCGAGCGTCCCCGATCGCGAGGGCTCGAACTTGGCTCCTGAACGTCGGCTGGCGCCGTCGGGGCCGCATCGCGCTCACCGAGTGCCCCGCCCGCTGAGCGATCGGTGTGTGCAACCGGTGGTCAGCCGCCTGCGCGTCCGAAGCGCGCGCGCTTACAACGCCAGCTAGCTTCGGTACGCGCAGGAAGCGGCTGTCCACGGGTTGTGCACACCACCCGTGGCAGCCCTCCCTCTACAACTTCATCGGCGGTTTCCCCGCAACCTTCTTCACGGCCTCGACCACCGCGTCCACGGTGAAGCCGAACCGGGTGAAGAGCTCGGGGGCCGGGGCGGATGCGCCGAAGTGGTCGATGCCGACGACGGCACCCTTGTCGCCGACGAAACGGTGCCAGCCAAGGGTCGCTCCGGCCTCGACGGCGACACGGGCGGGAACCTCCGGCGGGAGGATCGACTCGTGATAGACGTCGGGCTGCTCGAGGAAGAGCTCCCACGAGGGCATCGCGACGACTCGCGTCGGAATGTCGGCCTCGTGCAGGCGCTCCTGGGCCTCGAGTGCGAGCGGAACCTCCGAGCCCGTGGCGATCAGGATCGCGCGCATCATGCCCCGTGACTCCGAGAGGACGTAGGCGCCGCGATGCAGGCCCTCGGCCGGTCCGAGGGTCTCGCGATCCATGACCGGGAGTCCCTGCCGGCTCAGCACGAGCACGGTCGGACGAGCCTTCTGGGTCAGCGCGAAGCGCCAGGCCTCCGTGACCTCGTTCGCATCGCTCGGGCGGATCACCACCAGGTTCGGCATCGCGCGCAGGGCAGCGAGGTGCTCGATCGGCTGGTGCGTGGGGCCGTCCTCGCCGAGGCCGATCGAATCGTGTGTGAACACGAACGTGACCGGTAGGTGGTTCATCGCGGCGAGCCGGATCGACGGCCGCATGTAGTCGGAGAACACGAAGAACGTCGCCGTGTAGGTCCGTGCGCCGCCGTGATAGGCGATCCCGTTCGCGAGCGCGGCCATCGCGTGTTCCCGGACTCCGTAGCGGATGTTGCGACCCGTGCCGTTCTGGCCCTCGAAGTCGCTCTCGTCCTTCAGGAGCGTCTTGGTCGAGCAGCCGAGGTCCGCGTCGCCTCCGAAGAAGCACGGCACCCCTCCCGCGATCGCGTTGATCACGGCGTGACCGGCTGCGCGCGTGGCCGACTTCGTACCGGCCTCGAAGGTCGGCAGGGCCGCTGCCCACTTCGCGGGTAGCTCACCGGCCCAGCTCCGCTCCCAGTCGGCAGCCAGGGCGGCGTGATCCGAAGCCCAGGACTCGTGGCGTTGCTTCCATTCGGCATGCGCCATCTGGCCGGCGTCCACGGCCTCGCGAGTGCGCGCGAGGACGTCCTTGGGGACGTGGAAGTCCTTCCCCGGATCCAGCCCGAGCGCCTGCTTCGTGAGCTTCACCTCGTCGGCCCCGAGCGGCGAGCCGTGGCTCGAGGAGGAACCGGCCTTGTTGGGCGAGCCGAACCCGATCGTCGTCTTCACGATCACGATCGAGGGGCGTGACGTGTCCTCGCGCGCCGCGCGGATCGCCGACTCGATCGCGTCCAGGTCGCGATCTCCGTCGTCGACACGCAGGACCTGCCAGCCGTAGGCCTCGTAGCGCGCCGCCACGTCCTCGGTGAAGGTGAGGTCGTTGGGCCCGTCGAGCGAGACGTCGTTCGCGTCGTAGAGGTAGACGAGCTTGCCGAGCTTCAGGTGGCCCGCGAGGGAGGCCGCCTCTGCGCTGATCCCCTCCATCAAGTCGCCGTCGGAGACGAGCGCGTACGTGAAGTGGTCGACGACCGTGTGCCCGTCTCGGTTGAAGCGGTTGGCGAGGAAGCGCTCTGCGGCTGCCATCCCGACGGCGTTCGCCGATCCCTGGCCGAGCGGACCCGTGGTCGCCTCGACGCCCGGTGCCACGCCGAGCTCCGGATGCCCGGGCGTCTTCGCACCCCACTGACGGAAGGACTTCAGGTCGTCGAGGGAGAGGTCGTAACCCGTCAGGTAGAGGAGGCTGTAGAGCAGCATGCTCCCGTGCCCGGCCGACAGGACGAAGCGGTCCCGATCCGGCCACGTCGGGTCGGTCGGGTCGTGCTTCAGGAAGCGGGACCACAGGACCCACGCCATGGGCGCCGCTCCGAGCGGAAGGCCCGGGTGACCCGAGTTCGCCTTCTCCACGGCGTCGATCGAGAGCGCGCGGATCGCATTCACGCACGAGAGGTCCACTGACGAAGCGGTCTCGCTCATGACCATTCCGGATCTCCTTGAGGGGCTCGGCTCTCTCCCGATGCGGGCGTTCGCCGTCGAAGGAGCGGCGATGGGTTCAGGATACGCGGCTCCCCGAGCGCGTCCAGCGAACGGGAGCTCCAACGCGTGCAAGCCGCGCGAAGTTCCCGCGTTCGGCGCTCCGGGGAGCTACCCGAGCTCGAGCTCGCCCGCCGGCGTGAACCGCTCCGGGCCGCCGGGACGGTCCTTCACGCCCGGTGACTGCGCGAGCTCCTCGAGCCGGCCCCGGAGCTCATCGCGGCCGAGCGAGGTGGCGAAGCGCCAGAGGCCGCCCCGGAACGGCGCGAAGCCCATTCCGAAGACCGTCGCCAGATCGAGCACGCCGGGTCCGGCCACGACGCCCTCGGCGAGGCAGCGCGCCGCCTCGTTGACCATGGCCAGGACGCACCGGTCGACGAGGTCCTTGGGAAAGAGGCTCGAGTCGTGACGCGGACCGCCCACCGGCCGGGCGAGCCGCGGGTTGCGACCCGTCTTTCTCGGTCGCCCCTTCTTCTCCTCGTAGAGGAAGACCCCGCGCAGCGTCTTCTTGCCCAGCTCACCCGCCTCGACCAGGGCGGCGAGAGAGGTGCTCTTCTGCATGCGGACGCCGTAGGCCTCCTCGAGCGACTCGGCCGCGTGGGCGGCGATGTCGAGCCCGACCTCGTCGATCAGCTCGAAGGGCCCCATCGGCATGCCGAAGTCGAGGAGGGCCCGATCGACCGCCTCGGGGTCGGCGCCGCCCTCCCACAGGCGCAGTGCCTCGTCGAGATAGGGGCCGAGCAGGCGGTTCACGAGGAACCCCGCGACGTCCTTCACGACGACCGGCGTCTTGCCGAGGTCCAGCGCGAGGCGGGCGGTCCGTGCCACGACCTCGTCCGAAGTCGCCTCCCCGCGCACGATCTCGACCAGCGGCATCCGCCGCACGGGGTTGATGACGTGCATGCCCACCACACGCTCCGGGTGGGGGATTCCCTCGGCGATCTGCGTCACGGAGAGCGAGGACGTGTTCGTCGCGAGGATCGCGTCGTCCGCGAGCTCCCGCGCGAGCTCACCGAACACCGCTTGTTTCACCTCGAGGCGCTCGGCGACGGCCTCGACGACGAGATCGCAGCGCCCGAACCCCGCTCCTGCGGTGGTCGCCTCCAGACGGTCGATCGCCGCCATCGCCTCGTGCTTGTCGATGCTCCGGCGCTTCTCGAGTTTCTGGATCTGAGCCCGATGCGCGCCGACGGCCTGCGCCAGCGCGCCCGCGTCGAGGTCGCGGATCCGGGTGTCGACGTGTTTCTCCGCGAGCAAGCTCGCGATCGCTCCGCCCATCACGCCGCCCCCGATGACGCCGGCGCGCCCGATGCGCGCGGGCTTCTCGCCCGAAGGCAGGAGGCCGAGCTTCTTCGCGTCCTCCGACAGGCCGAAGAGGCCTACGAGGCTCTTCGCGACCGGGCCGGCGATGAGCGGCGCGACTCCCCGGGCCTCCTCCTCGAGGCCGGCCGGCAGCGGAATCCCCGGAGCGCGGACGACGAGCTCGAGTGCCTTGAGCGGCGCCGGATAGTGTCCGCGCGTCTGGCGCCGGACGGTTTTCTCCGCCTGGCGCTTCACGAAGTCGCGCGCGAGCGGGTTGAGATCGATCAGGTAGCGCCAGAGTCCGCGTTCGCGCCGCGGGCACTCGAGCCGGTCGAGGGCGATGTCGCTGGCCACGCGAACGAGGTATTCGGGATGCGTGAGCCGATCGACCAGGCCCAGCTTCTTCGCTGCACGCGCGCGGTAGAGGCGCCCGCTCAGGATCGCGCCGAGGGCGCGGGGGATCCCGATCCGCCGCGGCAGCCGCTGCGTCCCGCCCCAGCCGGGGTAGATGCCGAGCTTGACCTCGGGCAGCCCGACGCGCGTCTTCGGGTCGTCCGCGCACACGATGCGGTCGCAGGCGAGCGCGAGCTCGTAGGCGCCGCCGGGGACCGGACCTCCCACGGCCGCCACCGTGACGAGCCCGCCGCCGCCATGGCGCGAGAGCAGGGCGATGCGGTCGAACGTGCGCTGGCCGAAGCGCACCAGCTCGAGCGCCTGTTCCACGGTCTCGACGGCCTCGATCGCCTTGACGTCGGCACCCGCCGCGAACGACAGCGGTTCGCGACCCGTGATCACGAGGCCGCGCACCGTCGGGTCGTTCTCGATCTCGTCGAGTGCGAGGTCCAGGTCGCGCATCAGGGCCAGGTCGAGGACGGCGAGCTTGCGGTGCGGGGGGGCCAGGACCAGCCGCACCAGGCCGTCGTCCGCGTGCTCGATCCGGATGCAGCTGCCGGGTTCGGGAGCGTCCTCCGGCATCGCGCCGAAGGGCAGCTCGAGCTTGGGCTTCGCGGTCTCCGTGCTCATGCCGCCACCCTCTCCAGCACGACCGCGCCGCCCTGTCCGCCGCCGATGCACAGGGTCGCGAGCCCGAGCTCGGAGTCGCTGACCGAGAGCTCGTGGGCCGCCGTCAAGAGCAGGCGAGCGCCCGTGGCGCCCACCGGGTGTCCGAGCGCGATCGCGCCGCCGTTCCTGTTCGTTCGCTCCGGAGACAGGTGGCCGAGCGCCTGCGATCGACCGAGGTGCTTCTGCGCGAACTCGTCGCTCGCGAAAGCGCGCCGACATGCGATCACCTGCGCGGCGAAGGCCTCGTTGACCTCGACGACTCCGACGTCGGCGAGCTGGCACCCCGCGGCGTCGAGCGCTCGCGCCGACGCGAAGACGGGGCCGAGCCCCATACGGGCAGGGTCGCACCCCGCCCAGGCCCACGACCGGAGTGCGGCGAGCGGTTGCAGGCCGAGGTCGCGCGCGCGCGCCTCGGTCGTCACGAGCAGCCCCGCCGCGCCGTCCGTGATGCCGCAGGAGTTGCCGACCGTGACGATGCCGTCCGTCTTGTCGAAGTAGGGACGCAACCGGCCCAGGCGCTCCATCGACTGGTCGTCGCGGATGCCGTCGTCGTGCTGCACTGCCGCACCGACCTTCCCGGGACCCCGCTTCCCGAAGGGGAAGTGCGGAGCCGTCTCGCGCTCGAACCGCCCGCGGTCCCGCGCGGCCCGTGCCCGTTCGTGGCTCTCGAGCGCAAAGGCGTCCGCCTCGTCGCGCTCGATCGCGAAGTCGCGGACCAGGCGCTCCGCAGTCAGGCCCATGATCATCCCGACCGTGGGATCCGTGAGGCCCTCGATGAGCGTGATACGCGGCGCCAGCATGCTCGGCCGGAAGCCCGCCATGGCACCCAGCCGCGAGAACAAGCTTCGCGCGCTCGCAAGCCTCGCGAACATCGCCGTCGCCTTCCGGTTGAAGTGCAGCGGGTACGCGCTCATCACCTCGACGCCCATGCAGAGGTAGGTGTCGCCCTCCCCGGCGCGGATCTTCGTCGCGGCGGTCGTCACGGCCTGCATGCCGCTCGCACAATTCCTCGCGACCGTGAACCCGGGAACGCTGCGCGGGATGCCGGCGCGCAGCGCGATGACGCGGCCGATGTTCGCCTGGTCGTGGGGCGGACCCACGCAACCCACGATCACCTCGGAGAGCTCGGCGGGATCCACACCCGTACGGGCGAGGAGCTCGCGAGCGAGAGTGGCCCCCAGGTGGCCGGCGTCCTCGCCCGCGCAGGCTCCGCCGGCACGGGTCTGGGGAAGGCGGAGCCCGGCGGCCAGGACTATGGTGGAGTTCTCGGTCATGGCGTCGTGCTCGAGGCGTTCGGCCCTCTCCGGTCCTGCGCTTGAACCTTGTCGGCCGATTGGAACCCGTCCGACACCCCGATTCCACGGCTTGCCGTGTCCGCCGGACAAGTTTTCCCTCCCGATTGTCGACAGAAGCCTGGAACGGGCCGCCCCTCGGGGGCGCAATTGCGACTTCCAGGCGGCGCCGTGGTCCCCGAATCCCCGATGTCGGATCCCCCCATCACCGAGCCTCTTCCCTCGTCGGTCCCCGACGCTTCGGGCTTCCACGCGCCGAACTTCCCCGGCGCGGCGCGACCTCGAACGGTTCTCGTCCTGGGCGGGGGCGGGATGCGTGGGATGGCGCACCTGGGCGTGCTCATGGCCCTCGCTGCACTCGGGTTCCAGTACGACGCCGTCGTCGGGACCAGCATCGGTGCCCTGGTCGGAGCGATGGCCGCGGGCGGCATGTCGCTCGAGGCGATGGAGAAGACGATCTCCGAGCTGCAGAAGGGGGACTACTTCCAGCTCAACTTCCTGAAGTTCCTGCTGAAGGGGACGCGCGCCCCGAGCATGTACAGCGGGGAGCGCTTCCGGGACAAGCTGAACGATCTCGTCCCCGATCTCTCCTTCGCGGATCTCCGCGTTCCGTTCTTCTGCAACGCGGTTCAGCTCGAGTCGGGGGGGAGCGTGTTCTGGGGCACTCCCGGGATGGACGACATCCCGCTCGTCGATGCCGTCTACTCGTCGTGTGCCTTGCCCGGCATCTTCGAGCCCCTCGAGCTCGACGGGAAGCACTACATGGACGGCGGCATCGTCGATGCGATCCCGCTGCGCTTCGCGAAGACGCTCCGGCCCGAGCTCATCATCGCGGTCGATCTGACGGTGAAGGCGACCTTCACGCCGCCCAAGTACAAGGACCGCGTGATCACGACCCTGTGGCGCTCGTTCGAGATCGCCGAGGAGGTCCTCGCCGAGCATCAGCTCCACATGCACGCGGACAACCGCGTCGCCCTCATCCAGCCCAAGGTGGGGCACCTGTCGCGCTTCGACTTCGCCGACGTGACCGAGATCGTCCGGCTCGGGGAGGAGGAGGCCTACCGCGTCCTCACCTCGAACGCGGCGACCCGGAACCTGGTCCGCTGCGACATCATGGACGGGCTCGCCTGCCCCGTCACCCCGCGCGACTACGTCAGCATCCGCATCGACCGCGATCTGTGCATCGGGTGCGGGATGTGCGAGATGGTGTGCGAGACGGATGCCTACTGGTCACAGCCGGGGGAGAAGGCGACGGTGCGGAAGTTGAGCAATTACGAGTGCACGCGGGATCATGCATGCGCCAGGAATTGCCCCACGAGCGCGATTCACCTCGGAAATCTGTGATGGGGTGCGGGAGCGGTTCCGCTCCCGTCCCGGTTGACTTGATTCGGGCACGGGCACGGGTAACCAGAAAGGCCTCCTAGTCGGTGGGGGGCTTGAGTCGGCCTCGGAAGCGTTCCAGCTCGGCGACTTCGGCCTCACTGAAGCCCCCGGAGTGGCGGACCTCGGGGCCTTGCCAGTTGTGGGGGCGTTGCGCGGTTCCTTCGCTCGATTCCGGACCGTGAGTGCGGGGTTCGCGAAACTCGGCGGCGGTGGGGCGCGGGGGCGGGGCGGCGCCGGGTTGGGAGAAACCGCCGAAGGGGGAGAGGCCGTGACGCATGCGCACGGCGTGGAGCTCCTGGGCGCCGGCGAACCACACGAAGGCCGCGATCAGGGCGATCATGCAGGTCCACACCGGGAGGAAGAAGGAGAGGACGACGAGAGTGCCCGCGACGATGCGTCCGATGCGGACGGCGCGCTCCGTCGCCCGGACCCAGTCCTGGGTACGGCCGAAGTAGGCGCGCAACACGCGGCCGCCGTCCATCGGGAACGCCGGGATGAGGTTGAAGACCCCGAGCATCATGTTGATCCCGAGGAAGTTGAGCGCGGCATTCGCGGCTCCGCCGAATCCGACTCCCAGGGAGAGGAACAGTGCCAGCAGGGAGAGCGCGGCGAGTGCGAAGTTCACGAGCGGACCCGCAATCGCGATGTTCGTCTCGATCCTGGGGTCCTCCGGGATCTCGGTCATGCGCGCCATGCCGCCCAGGGGCCAGAACGTGATCTCGACCACGTGGATCCCGTAGTGCTGCGCGACCAGGCTGTGTCCCAGCTCGTGCAAGAACACGGCCAGGAAGAGCACCAGCACGTAGGCCAGGAAGGGTGGGCTCACGAAGGCGAGGACCATCGCGAGCATCAGCCACAGGAAATGCGCACGGACCTCGATCCCGAACACGCTCCCCAGGCGCAGGGAGGAGCGTCCAAAGGCGAAGGGATCTCTGAGGGTCGGGGGCACGGGCTGTCCGGAGGGCTCGGGGCGGTACGATCCGGGCAGTCTTCTTCCGCGACCGGAGCGCCGATTTTCGCGCGGGCTCCGGTCCCGACCCCGGGCGGCCGGAGACCCTAGGACCGGGGCAGAGAGCACACAACCCAGAGAGCCGTGCCTATCCGCGAGCCCACCGACCCCTATCGGTCCCGCGTCCTGCGCGTCGATCTCGACGCACTCGCACGCGGTGCGACTCCGCGGGTCGGGCCCTACGTCTCCGCCGACCCCGTGTCGGACCGGATCGCGTCCTGGGGGGGCAGCGCGCTGTGCGCGGTCCTGCTCGACGAGGCGGCGTCGGAAACGGCGACGGCGCCGCTGGTGCTCGCGGCGGGCGAGTGCGTCCGGCGCGGCCTCCCGACCGCCGCGCGCGCCAGCGTCGGCTCCCGTGGAGCGCTCTCCGGGAGCCTCGCCGAGGGCCAGGTGGGAGGAGACCTCGCCCTGCGGCTGGCCTCCATCGCCGATGCCGTGATCGTCACCGGCCGCGCGGGCGGCGAGACGACGGCGCTCGTCCTCGATGCCGAAGGGAGCGCCCGACTCGTGGAGCTCGGCTGTGATCCCGACGCAGACCCCGAGGCGGTTCGCCGCGCCGTCGTCGAGCGCTGCGGTCCCTGCGCGGTTCTGCGGACGGGGCCCGCAGGGCGAGCGGGTGTGCCCTTCGCCACGCTCGTCGCGGGCGACGAGCACCCGAGCCACGTCGGGCGCGGCGGCCTCGGCGTGTCGCTGACGGAACACGGGCTCGTTGCCCTGGCCGTGACCGCATCGCCCGATGACCTCGTCCCCGACACGGATGCGCAGGAGCTCGTCCAGCTGCTCGCGTCCTCCCCGCGACTGCGTGCGCGCGGCGAGGGCGGCACCTTCGAGCTCTGGCAGGCGTTCCAGGCAAGGGGCGACCTCACCGCCAGGAACTACAGCGAGCCGGTCACCGCCGATGCCGCGGACGCCCTGTGGCGCGAGACCCGCGAAGCCGGACGCGAGCGAGTCGGATGTCGCGGCTGTCCCACGCCGTGCGGCTGGGTCTTCGAGCGGTCGGGCGGGGCGCGCCAGGGCGCGCACTTCGGGGCCTCCTGGGCGCTCGGGCCCAACCTCGGCCTCGAGCGGTTCGACGACTCCCTGCACCTGCTCGGCATCTGCGACACCTTGGGCCTCGACGCGAAGGAGGCCGGCGCGGTTCTCGCCCTGCGAGCACGGGCGGCCGAGCTCGGGCGCGGTGCGAGGGGGCCGCGCTACGGAGACCTGGCATCACTCGAGGACGCCTTGCGCGAGATCCCCCGCGCCGGGATCGCCGAGGGTGCGCGCGGTGCGCTCCGGCTCGCACGCGAGCTCGGCCTCGAGCACGAGCTCGCCACCGCCTCGGGACAGGCGGCTCGCGAGGAATCGGACCTGGCCTCGGTGCTCGGACAGTGCACGAGCGCGAACGGGTCGGACCCGATGCGGTCCTTCGCGTTCTCGACGGCGGACGGGCTCGACCGCGAACGGATCGGGGACCTCCTGGCCGGTGTCCCGCTGCCGGAGGGGATCGAGGACCCGCACGATCCGCGCGGCAAGGGCCGGCTCGTCTGGTGGCACGAGAACCTGGTCGCCGCGATCGACGCCACGGGGTTCTGCGCCTTCAGCGCGGGCGGCCTCCTGGCGGACGGGGCGTGCGACCTCGACGGGCTCGCGGAGTGGATCGCACCGCGCGGCCTCCTCGGTGCGGAGTGGGAGGGGCGTGGTCCCGGCGAGCGGTTGCTCGCTGCCGGCGCCTCCATCGCGCTCCTGCGACGGCGACTCAACGCGCGCTGGCGGGGCGCCGAGGAGCTCCCCGCGTGGGCGCGCGACCGCCTGCTCCTGCCGGGGATGCTCGACGAGTACCGCGGCGCCCGGGGAGTGGGCCCGGACGGACTGCCCACCGCGGAGGCGCTGGCCCTCCTGGGAACTCCCGCGCTCCTCGAGCTCGGACTCGGATCGATCTCCTCTCCACCGTCCCGAGTGCGGCGGAGGCCCGCGGGTGAGAGAGGGGAGAGGTCTCCGGGGACCGTGGGCGTCCGCGGAACCGGGCCGCTCTCAGCTCGACTGCGCGGTGCGGAGGCGCTGGAGCTCATGCTCCCGGCCGCGGTCCGCGACGTCCTGAGCGAGCTCGCACGGGCCCGGCCCTCCGCATGCGATTCCCTCCTGCGCGACGGTCGTCCCCTGGTTGCCGTGCACCGCGACGGCGCGAGGCTCGGTCCGGACGTGCTGGTTCGAGACGGTGACGAGCTCGTGCTCGTCGTCGCGATCAGCGGCGGCTGAGCTCTTCCCGTGCGGGCAGCTTCGGCGGGAAGAGCGCGGTCCCGAGCACGTGCCACGCCGCGCGCCAGATCTCGGAGCGACTGATCTTCGACGCTCCGGCAACGCGATCCTCGAACAGGATCGGCGTCTCGCCGATGCGGAAACCGGCGCGGTGAACGCGGTACACCATCTCGTAGAGGAAGGAGTAGCCGGAGGAACGCACGGCGAAGGGATCGACCGCGAGCAGGGTCGAGACCCGATAGCAGCGGAAACCAGAGGTGCAGTCGTGCACGGGCATCCGCAGGAGGAAGCGGGTGTAGGCGTTCGCGAAGGCCGACAGGGCCCGGCGGTGGACCGGCCAGTTGGCGATGCCGCCGCCCGGGATGTAGCGCGAGCCGATCATCATGTCGTGCTCTTCCATCCCGGCCAGCAGGTCGGGCAGGTAGCGCGGGTCGTGGCTGAAGTCGCAGTCCATCGTCACGACCCGGTCGAAGCCGTGGTCGATCGCGTACCGGAAGGCGGCCAGGTAGGCGCTGCCGAGTCCGAGCTTCCCCTCCCGGCGCAGGAGGTGGAGACGCGGCTCCTCCTCCATCCGCTTCGCGACCAGGTCCCCCGTCCCGTCCGGGCTCGCGTCGTCCACGACCAGCGCCTCGACCTCGGGCGACTGCACCAGGACTCGCTCGACGAGGGGGACGACGTTCTCCGCCTCGTTGTAGGTGGGGGTTGCAACCAGCGTGCGCAAGGCGGGCGAAGGTAACGCCTTTCCCCGCGTGATCCCCGCCGGACTTCCTTATAGGTTCGTTGCCCGTGACCCGGATCCTGATCGTCAAGACCGCCGCGCTGGGCGACGTCCTGCGCACCACGTCCATCGTTCCCGGACTGCGGACCCGCTACCCGGGGTGCCGCATCACGTGGCTCACCGCCCCCGGAGCCGTCGACCTGGTGGGCGGCGAAGCGCCCCTGGTCGAGGAAGTCCTCCGGTACCCGCCTCCGGCGGGAAGCCCTGGCCTTCCCGGCCCCGTGGCCGGCCAGCGCGCTTTCGACCGCGTGCTCTCGTTCGACGACGAGCGCGAGCTGGCGCGGATCGCGTGGCGGCAGGCAGGCGGCCGGGCGGGCGTGGAAGCGGGAGTGCTCTCCGGAGCCTACGAGGAAGAGGACGGCACGCTCGGATACACGCCGGACACGGCGGCCTGGTTCGATATGGGCCTCCTGTCCGTGCACGGCAAGGAGCGGGCGGACGAGCTCAAGATCGCGAACCGGCGCAGCCACCCCGAGATCTATGCGGAGATGCTCGGCATCGAGATGGGGGAGCCGAGCCTGTCCCTCCCCGCGGCTTCCGTGGCGTTCGCCGCGGAGCTCGCTCGCGGCCACGAGCTCGCGTTCCCGGTCATCGGCTTCAACACCGGGGCCGGAGGCCGCTGGGAGTCGAAGCGACTCTCGGTCGAGAAGACGGCGGCTCTCGCGCACGAGCTCCACGCGCGGCTCGCGGGGCGCGAGCGAATCCTGCTCCTCGGCGGCCCCGAGGAAGGGGAGCGCAACGCCGCGATCCGGGAGGCGGTCGGGACCGGAGCGAACCTGGTCGATGCGGGGACGGGGAACGCGATGCTCGACTTCGCCGCCCTGGTCGATCTCCTGGATCTCCTGGTGACGAGCGACAGCCTGGCCATGCACATCGCCATTGCCCGCAGGGTGCCGATCGTGGCGTTCTTCGCTCCGACCTCTGCAGCGGAGATCGAGCTCTACGGACGCGGCGAGAAGGTCGAGAGCCGGTCCCCCGACTACTGCACCTACAAGCCACACGTCGATACCTCGACCTTGACCGTGGACCGACTGGCGGACGCGGTCCTCCGGAGCCTCCCGGAGGAAGGGAGGGCCGGATGAGCTCCCGCGGCCGGATCCTGTGGTACCTGGCCAAGCTCCTGGAGGGGGTCGGGATGATCCTCGTGCTGGTCGGGCTCGTGATGAGCGTCCAGCTCGGCTTCGAGGACCGCGGCCTCGAGTCGATGGCCTACGAGGGCAAGGGGCTCCTGATCGGCGGGGGCCTCTTCGTGGCCGGTTGGATCCTCGAGCGCTCGATCGGAGCCCGCTGAGGGCCGTCCTGGGGAGGGTTTCCCCATCGGTTGGGGTTCTCCGGGAGGTTTCCGGGAACCCATCGTGCGGGAACAGCGTCCTAGGCCCGCTACCGGGTCTCCCAGGCGTTCGCGGCGTCTCTTTCCAGGTGCTGGGGGCGGGCACGGGTACCGGTGCCTATACTATTATCGAGCGGTCTCTCACCTCCGGCTCCGCTTCCCGACCTCGCTCCAGAGCGGTTCGGCCAGTGGACGGACCGTTCACCCCAGCCCCCTCAGAATCTCCGGGGTCCTAGCAGTCCACCCCGGATGCGAGAGCCTCCACCAACATGGTTGGCGGAGCGCCCCATCCACCCTCACCCCCCGCGAACCCCCTCACCCGAATCATGATCCACCCCCGATCCCTCACCCAGCTCGGGCTCGCCGGCCTCGCGCTTGCTCTCGTGAGCAACTCGGCCAGCGCCCAGATCTTCGTCGTCAACACGGCGGACATCCCGAACCTCTCCGGGAACAAGTACGCCGAGAACGTCGACTTCGGCGACGTCGACCTCGACGGTGACTTCGACGCCGCGTTCGCCATGGGCGGCGACCTCGGGAACATCCAGGACCGTCTCTGGATCAACCAGGGCAACGCTCAGGCCGGCACGATCGGTGTCTTCTCCGACGTGACCGCGAGCCAGTTCCCCGCAAACGTGAAGGACGGCCGGGACATCGAGTTCGTCGACTTCGACAACGACCTCGACCTCGACATCTACATCTCGAACACGTCCACCAACAGCAACCAGACCAACCTCTGGTGGGCGAACAACGGCGGCCTCCAGGCGGGCACCACGGGGTTCTACACCGACGAGACCTCCACTCGCTGGAACGGCCTCGGTGGCGTCGGCTCCTCGATCGCTCCTTCCCAGCTCATCGCCGGCGGGTTCATCGACTGGTCCTGCGACTGCGACTTCGGCGACCTGGACAACGACGGCGACATGGACCTGGTCCACTCGACCTACGGGGGGACGTTCAACGGGCAGGTCCCGACGCGGGTGTTTCTGAACGACGGCCTGGGTGTCTTCACCGAGTTCAACCCGGGCGGCACGCAGCTCACGGGCTCGACCATCGGGGCGGGTGACGACGGCCTCTGGTGTCAGGGGACGTTCCAGTCCAACACGACGAACATCACGGGCGTCAACTGCGACATCGCGACCAACACGCTCGACATCGACCTCGGGGACATCGACGGCGACTTCGACCTCGACATCCTCCACGGGGACCGGGACGCGCCGACGCGCTTCTTCTACAACCGCCTCGAAGAAGACGGCGGAACCCCGGGTGACCTGGACTTCCGCGACCGGACCAACTTCGCGTACGGGCTCCTCTTCGGTGCAGGAAGCTGGGCGCCCGGCACCGGCCACTACGAGCAGGAGATGGGCGACATGGACGGGGACTGCGACCTCGACCTGTACGGCCTCAACTGGGACGCGAGCGGCTTCAACCTCAACGACTACGTGGCCGAGAACGTCGGCGGCCGGTTCAACAACGAGGCCATCCTCTCCGGCTCCTCGACGGACGACAACGAGGGCGACTTCGGCGACTGGGACGGCGACGGCGACCTCGACCTCTACGTCGGCAACTTCTCCGGCAACGACCGGCTCTACACGAACGACGGGGCCGGGAACTACACGCTCGAGACCCAGACCACGAGCGGCCTGAGCGCCATCGGCTCCAACACGACGCTCGACCTGGACTGGTGCGACGTCGACGAGGACGGGGACTACGACGTCTTCGCCGCCCGCGACACGACCCAGGACCCCGTGTACTGGGAGAACACCAACAACGTGGCCGACACGTCGGCGCCGAAGATCGCTCCGGTCGAGGCGCTCGGCAACTTCACCGCCACCATCACGACGTCACCCGACCGGGCGGTCCGAGCGCACGTCTACGACAACGCTCCGTACTACATCACCTGGTACAACCCGACGTCCGTGAACGTGTACCGCAACGGCGTTCTGGCCGAGGTCAAGACGGCCAGGTCGTCGGGCGGCCAGGTCTTCCGCGCGGAGATCTCCTCGAACCTCGTGGGCAACATCGACTACGAGTTCGTCTCCGAGGACCAGTACGGCAACCAGACCGTCTCTGCGCTCCAGTCCTACGTCGCCGACCCGGGTCTCCTGACCGTCGACAGCATCTACGGCAACCACACGCTCGGCGACATCGCCAGCGAGATCACGATCGACTCCGCCTCGATTCTGACGCCCGGCAAGACCTGGCACATCGAGGCCGACGTGACCTTCCAGTGGGCCTTCTTCCTGACGATCTGCTTCGACCCGGCCAACTTCCTCGATCCCTGCCTCGGCTGGGTCAACGTCGACGGATTCACGAAGATCATCAACTTCATCCGCCTCACCGGTCCCACCGGGAAGCGGATCACGAGCATCTTCGTCCCCGACACCATCACCGGCCTGACGTCGGTTCACGCCCAGTTGTTCGCGCCCGACCAGGCCATCAACTGCTGGTCCTCGTCGAAGGGACTCGAGATCTTCTTCCACGAGTAAGCCGGCGACCCCGGTAACGGAAACGCCAGAGGCGGCTCGGGGACTCGTCCCGGAGCCGCCTCTTTCCCTGGATGGGCTTCTCGGAGACCGGGCTTCGCGGACCGGCGCCGGACACTACCATGGCCCGCCCGGTATCTACTCTCACCCAGGCACGCGAGCCCGTAGACCGACGCACGCCGTCGATCCCGAAAGAGACATGGTTCCCCGCTTCCTCCGCCACTGCTCCCCGTTCCCGATCGTCCTGACGTTCCTCGCGTTCGCCTGCGGCGGCGCAGAGTCCGAGCCTGCGGTCAAGAAGAAGAAAAAGAAGCCCGTCGCGGAGGACACGGTCTCCGCACTTCGAGTGGACGGCCTCCTGCGCCTGCTCCCCGAAGACGCGGGCTGGTACCACGTGGGAGCTCCGAAGAACCGCGAGAGGGTCGACCGGCACAAGAGCGTCGACCTCCTGGTCAGGCACTCGTTCGGCAAGCGCGTTCGCGAGAGCCGACGGGGCGTCAAGCTCAACGTGATGGCGCACGACCGGTGGGAGTCACCGGTCGTCCAGATACCCCGCGATGCGAGGTTGTGCTTCTCGCACAAGGTCCACCTCAAGGAGCTCGGAGCGCTCCTGGGCGGCGTCAGCTGGCACATCGACTTCGAGGTGCCTGGCGCGTCCGGTCGGGCGGCGAGCGTGGAGATCTGGCGACGAGACGAGCTCCTGCGCCCTCCGCACGGGGGGACCTGGAGAGACGTGGCTCTCGACCTCTCGGAGCTGGCCGGTAAGTCGGGGAGGTTCGTGTTCAAGATCGCGCCTCGCAAGGAGAGTCTCGATCTGCCCGAGGATCTCCACGGAGCCATCGGAAACCCGCAGGTCGTGATCGATCGGGAAGACCGCCCCAACCTGCTCGTGATCAGCGTGGATACGCTTCGCCGCGATTCCATCTCGCCCTACGACGCGGAGCGGGACACGCCTCGCATGCAGGCGCTGGCCGACCGAGGAGTCGTCTTCGACAACTTCTGGACCACCGCCCCCTGGACGCTGCCCGCCTACGCCAGCCTCTTCACCGGGGAGTACCCGTCGACCCACGGAGCGGGCGTCGACCGCTCGAAGAGTACGGACGAGAAGGCCTCCCAGCGCCGCTCGGGCCTGGCGAGCGGCATCCCGTCCCTGGTCTCGCACTTCGCCGATCTCGGCTATCACACACAATCGATCTACGCCAACGGGCACCTGGGCCTCTCCTCGGGGCTCGGCCGTGGATTCGACGGCTACATCCACTACGCGGCCACCGGACGCATGGCGGCGGAGACCTTCGACGGCTGGGTACGCGGGCTCGCGGACCGCCCCTTCTTCGCCTTCGTCCAGCTGATCGAGCCGCACTGGCCCTACGTCGTCCCCAACGACTTCGCAGGCGACGTCGTCATGCCGGACACCGAGGGCAACGAGTCTCTCAAGGCCCAGCCCGTGGCGATGCTCCTCGAGGGCGTGCCCGAAGGGGACCGTCAGGACATGGCGGATATCTACGACGTCCTGGTTCGCTACATGGACGGCCTCATCGGCTCGCACCTGGATGTCCTCGAGAAGCACGGGCTGACCGAGAACACGCTCGTCGTCTTCCACGTCGACCACGGGGAAGAGCTCTGGGACCACGGCGAGTGGTGGCACGGCCACACTCACCACCGGGAGCTCACGAACGTCCCGCTGATCTTCTCCTGGCCCGGTCACATTCCCGAGGGGACGCGCGTCGCGGACACGGTCAGGGGAGTGGACGTCCTGCACACGGCTCTGGATCTCATGGGGCTCCCCGCTCCCGAGCACGAGACCGAGGGACAGAGCGTCGCGTACCTCGTGCGCGGTGAGCCGGCCCGAGCTCCGCTCTCCGCGCTGACCGAGTCGCAGCTCTACGGTCCGGGCGGCGACATCGCGCTGACCGAGTACCCCTGGCGCCTGATCGTTCAGCCGCGAACGATCTACAACTCCCGCGAGCTCGTCGAGGAGGATCCCGAGGCGATCAAGGGCCAGGAGATCGTGTACCTCTTCAACCTCGAGGACGACCCGGGCGAGACGACGAACATCGCCGAACAGCACGCCGACCTCGTCGTGGAGATGCGCGAGCGGGCAGAGGCGATCCAGGCACGGGCGCTCGCGCGCAAGGTCGGCGAGAGTCCGGAGGTGCCGGAGGAGTTCGACGACCGGGACGCGCTGCACATGCTCGGCTACGCCGAGTGACACCCGAGCGGCTCGCGTCGATTGCGCGCATAATGGAGGGGTCGGTGGTTCCATAGCCGCCGGTCGTGGATTGAACGCCCTTCGCTACCTCCCCTTCGCCGCTCGAGCTTTCCGCCGGGCGGGCCCGCCGCTCCATCTCACCCTCTTCGTGACCGGCGCCTGCAACGCGCGTTGCAGGCACTGCTTTCACTGGAAGGAGGTGGCCGCGGGGGTCCAGGGTCCGAGCCTCGACGAGGTCCGACGACTCGCGGACTCCGCCGCGGGGATGGGGCCGCTCCTGTGGGTCAGCTTCGGCGGCGGCGAGCCCTTCCTCCGGACCGATCTGCCCGACCTGGCGCGGGCCTTCTGCCGACACGGCCTGCGCCACCTCGCGATCCCGACCAACGGCCTGGTCGAGGCGCGCCAGCACGAGTCCGCGGAGCGTATCGCGCGCGAGAACCCGGACACGTTCGTCTCCGTGTCGGTCTCGTTCGACGGCCCGCCGGACATCCACGACGCGATCCGCCAGGTCCCCGGCGGTCACGTCCGGTCCTCCGAAGCCGTGCGGCGATTCGCGGAGCAGAGCCGCGAGCTGCCGAACCTCGGAGTCGGGATCCTCCTGTGCGTCACGTCCGAGAACCAGGACGTGCTCGCCGACCACATGGAGGAGCTCGTCGATGACCTCCGTCCCGACAACGTCACGGTCAATCTGGCGCGAGGGACCGCGCTCGACGAGTCGCTGCTCGACGTCGACCCCGAGCGCTATCGCGAGGTGACGGAGAGGAAGCGCCAGCTCGTGGACCGAGGGCTGATTCCCTACTTCGACTTCCCGCTGGGGCGTCTCGCCGTCGCGCGAGATCGGCTGATGTACGAGCACGTGGCACGTGTCGCCAGCGGGCCGGAGGGACCCCACCTGCCGTGCACTGCCGGTACGCTCTCCGCCGTGATCTTCGAGGACGGGTCCGTGCAGCCTTGCGAGATCCTCGGACGCGAGATCGGTCGTCTCGGCGACGTGGACTGGGATCTCTCCAGGCTGTGGAACGGCGAACAGGCTCAGGCGCTGCGGGAGGAGATCGAACGGACCAAGTGTCGCTGCACCTGGGAGTGCGCCCAGGCCGACAACGTCCTGTTCCAGCCTCGGACCTGGCCGCGCCTCGCCATGGCCTACGCCCGCGTTCGCCCGTGAGCCGCCCGACCTTCGGCGTCGTCGTCCCCTGTCGGAACGAAGCGCGCGTGCTGCGCCGCAAGCTCGGGAACCTCGCCCAGGTCGAGTGGCCGCCGAGCGTAGAACCCCATCGCGTCGTCGTGGTCGACGACGGCTCGGATGACGGGACGGGAGAGCTCGCGCGGGAGCTCGGGCGCGAGCTCTTCGACGAGCGCACCGATGTCCGCTGTGACGTCTTCGCGAACGACCGGGAGCCGGGAAAGGCGGGCGCGATCTCGTGCGGCATCGACGCGTTGGGCGCGGAGGTGGGAGTCGTTGCGCTGACCGATGCGGACGTCGTGCTCGAGCGCGAGGCACTCCTGCACCTGGCGCAGGCCTTCGACGATGCGGCGCTCGACATGGCCAGCGGAGCTCAGGTGTTCGTGCGCGACCTCGCCGACGACGGGACACCCCGCTCGGCCGCCGGAGGCGTTCCCGAGGACCGGGCTTCGTTCTTCGACCGCGCGACGCGATGCGTGCGGCTCTTCGAGTCGCGCCTCGGGAAGCTCTTCAGCGTCCACGGCCAGCTCCTGGCATGGCGCGCCTCCCTCGAGCTCCGTCCCTCTCCGGGTGTCGCGGCCGACGATCTGGATCTGGTCCTGGCCGTGCGTTCGCGGGGGGGGACCTGCCGCTTCGTCGACCGTGCCCGGTTCCTCGAGGTGAAGTCGCCGCCCGACCCGCGTGGCCGGAGCCAGGCGTTGCGTCGCGCGCGCGCCTACTTCCAGGCCGTCGAGCGCGAGGGCCTCACGCTCGGCGACGGGTTCGCGGACCGCGTGCAGTGGTCTTTCTACTCCAACGTCCCGCGGCTCGCTCCCGAGCTCCTGGCCGCCGTCGCAGTCCTCCTCGTGCTCGGGGCCGGGCTCGCGCTCGGTCTCGCCGGAGCCGGCTGGACCGCCGGGGTCCTGGCGTTCGCGGCGATCACCCCCCTCGGTCGCGAGGCTCTGTCCCTGGCCCGGGTGATCGCAGCGGCTCGGTCGGGCGAGGAGCTCGCCAGCCTGTCCGACCGCTGGGAGATGGAGCGGTCTTGACGACGGATCGCGCCACTCGGGGAGAGTGGACGCTCGTCGGGGCGATCCTGACCGTGGCGCTCGTGCTGCGCGTCGTGGTGGCGCTCGAGTACGAGACCAACCACCCTCTGGCAGACCGCCCGGTGATCGACGAGCGCTCCTACGAGGAGTGGGGGAAGGAGATCGCGGATGGCGACTGGATCGGGGACGAGGTCTTCTTCCAGGAGCCTCTCTATCCCTACTGGATCGGCGTCGTGTACTCGGTCTTCGGCGAGAGCCGAACCGCCCTGCGACACGTCCAGGCGGGGCTCGGGGCGCTCACCTGTCTCCTCGTCTGGGCGCTCGGGCGGCGCGCTTTCGGGCGAGGTCCGGCGCTCTTCGCCGCTGCGGCGTTCGCCGTCCATCGACCCGCGCTCCTGCTCCCGTGCTGGCTCCTGAAGCCCAACCTGTTCCTGCCCATCTTCACGGGCCTGACCCTGCTCCTGCTCGTGCTCCTGGAGCGTGAGCGGGAGGAGCGCGTGCGCCGCGGGACCGCGGCGCTCTGGGTGCTCGCGGGAGTCGCCGCCGGGGCGGGAGCCCTGCTCCGCGGGAACGTGCTGGTCCTCCTGCCGGCGCTCTTCCTCTGCCCGTTCCTGTTCGCACGCGCGGCGAGCCCGGGCCACCGCCTGGGGAGAGCGCTCCGGGCCTGCGCCGCGCTCGCGCTCGGCGTCGCGCTGCTCCTCGTGCCCGTGACCCTCCGCAACTACCACGTGGGCGGCGTGTTCGCGATGACGACCAGCGGCGCGGGCACGAACGTCTACTCGGGGAACAACGAGCAGAACCCGCAGGGAACCCCCAACGAGTTCGATTGGGTGCGGGGGATCCCGGAATACGAGGCCGACGACTGGCGGCACGAGACGGAACGCCGCCTCGGGCGCACGGTCTCTCCGACGGAGGTGTCCTCGTTCTGGTTGCACGAGACCTGGGCGTCCTTGAAACGGGATCCGGGCCTGCACGCCTCGATCCTCTGGAACAAGCTCAGGCTCACGCTCGGGCGCTACGAGGTTCCCGACAACCACAATCTCGACTGGGACGCCCGTTACGTGTCGCTGGCCGGCCCGGCGATGCCCGGCTACGCGCTCTGGGGGTGGCTGTCCCTGGCGGGTGTCTTCGCGCACTTCGCGAGGCGTGAGGAGCGAGCGCGTCGCGGGCCGCTGCTCATCGCCCTCGTGGCCGGTGCCTTCGCGGTCACCATCGTGCTCACCGTTACGAGCATGCGCGTGCGGCTCGCCCTCGTCCCGCTGCTCCTGCCCTTCGGCGGCGCCTTGCTCGCTTCTGCGACACGGCTCCTCTCGACGCGCCGAGGCCGCGTCGTCCTCTTGTCCTCCCTCGTCGCTGCGGCGCTGGTCGTGTTTCCGCACGTTCTCACGGAGGCGGAGCGGGAGGAGAATCTCGCCGTACGCGACTTCAACTTCGCGACCTATCGCCTCGAGGACGGGGCTCCCATCGACGAGCTCCTGCCGCTCGTCGACGACCTCGACCGGCGCTACCCGCGGACGCTCCGGATCTGGTCGCTGCGCGCCGAGATCGAGCTCCGAATGGCGCGAGAGGCTCTCGCGGCGGGCGACGAGGAGCGGGCGAGAGACATCGTCGAAGCTGCGCGCGCCCGGTCGCGGACCGCCGCAGCCCGGAGCGGGTCCAACGTCCGCGAGCGCTACCGAGCGCACATGCTCCAGGCCGAGCTCGCGCGCTTCGCGGGGGACGCACGTGAGGCCGAGGAGAGTTTCCGGGCCGCGCTCGAGTTCGATCCGACGGATCCGAGGGCGCGTCTGGGTCGGGCGGAGTCTCTCCTGGTCCTCGGAGCGGCCGGTCACGTCGACCGTCTCCCGCAGGCGGTGGACGCCTACCGCTCGATTGCGAAGGAAGACCCGGAGGACCTCGACGCGCGACTCGGCCTGGCCAATGCGCTCTTCCTCTTCGCGGAGAGCGTCGAGGGCAGCGCCCGCGAGGAGGCCCTCTCCGAGTGCGAGCGGCTGCTCATCGAGCTCGGCGCGGCGGGACGCCCCGTCGAGGACCTTCTCCGTCGCGTGCGGGAACCCTGACGCTCGAGGGCGAGAGGACTAGCCCGCATCCCTCACGGGTTCGCGGCCAGAGCACCACGAACGGCCGGCTGCGCCGGCCTCTCGGCTCCTGCCGGCACTTTGCGCGCACCGGCGTCCTCGACGACCTGTTCAAGGTCGGACTGCGGGGCCGGCACGCGCAAAAGCACCAGCAGGAACCGACTCGAGGCGTTCTGGCTCACGACCCCGTGAGGGATGCGGGCTAGCGTCAGGAGGACATGGCCGGCCCCACGCTGTAGGGCACGTAACGCATGAGCACGTTCCGGAAGGTCGCGAGGTCGACGCGGTTCGGTCGTTCCCGGGCGAGCTCGTCGGCGATCGTGTCCCGGACGGTCTCGAGCGGGACGTGTCGCTGGTCCAGGATCTCGAAGATGCAGATCGACGTCTCGGTCTCGAGGATGTCCGAGATCTCGCCGGCCTCGAGGTTCGACAGGTGATTCACGATGTCGTGCGGCCAGTCGGAGAGGATCAACCCATCGGGGAACTCGCCGCCGTGCATCTTCGTCTCCGGGTGGTCGCTGTAGCGTCGCGCCAGTGCGCCGAAGTCCTCGCCGTTCTCCAGACGCTCGACGATGCGGTCCGCGATCTCCTTCTTCTCCAGGTAGATCTCCCGGAGCTTCTCCCACTTGTCGCGTTCATTCCGCGCCGGAATCGACTCCGCGACCCGGAGCCGGATCAGGCGGGCGTTCAGCGCGTGGCCTCCCTCGCCGTACTTCTCCACCCAGCGCTCCTCGATCATCGCGTCCGTGATCTCGCGCTCCGCCATCATCATGTCCTCGGCCAGGTAGAGCGCGGGCCGGATCGCGTACATGTCGCGACGCATGGATTCGGGTGTGCGATCGGTGGAAGTCAGGAACTCGAGCCAGGCGGGCTCGCTCTCCTTCCCCTGTTCGAGGCGGATCAAGGCGATGTCCTCCTCGACACGGCGCTCCATCTCTTCTCTCGTCATGTTCAGACCTCGCCTCTTCGCCTCGCGCTCGATGAGGTAGGTCTCCACGAACCGCGGCGCGATCACCTCGCCGTGGTAGTGGGCCAGCCAGCGCGTGTATTCGGCGCGCCGGATCGGAATGCCGTCGATCTCCAGGACGACTTCCTCGAGGCGACGAGGTTCGCTACCGGGTTCGGCCCACATCGCCGGCATCACCTTCCACTCGCAATCGGCGAGCAGGCGCCGGCGAAGGTTGCCGACGTCCTCCGCCGTCGGCGGACGAGTCAGGAGCTCCCTCCGGATGTCCTCTCGGACGCTCTCCAGGGGAGTCTTGCGCACGTCGTCGACGGCGAAGAGCCACCATGAGCCCATTCCGAGGATGGGGGGAGAGATCTTTCCGGCCGGCACTTTCTCGAGCTGGTCGAGGACCTCCGAGGAGAACTCACCCGCGAGGAACCCGTTCTCGAAGACTCCCCCGCGTGCCGCCGTCTCGTGCACGCTGTAGCGCTGGGCGATCCTCTCGAAGCTCTCCCCTTCCTGGATCCTTCGACGGAACCCGAGGATGGTCTCGCGAACGAGCTGCCTGGCCTCGTCGCGCTGCCTGTTCAGGTCAGCCTGCAGAGCCCCGGGCGGCGGCGGAGGAATCGCGACCTCGACCTCGATGACGCGGGCGTCGATCGTGTGGCCGCCGCGTCCGTGGCGGTACCGCCACTCACGGGTCAGCATCTCCTCCGTGATCTCGCGTTCGACGCCGAGGATGGCAGCGGCACTGAGCTCTCCCCGCACCTGGATGTCGAGCTCCAGCCGGAGGCCTTTCTCCGTGCGGTGATCGACCGCGCTCTCCTCCAGCCAGCGCGACCGGTCCCCGTCGAAGGCGACTCGGATCCGCTCGGCCAGGCGAGCGTCCGTCTCGGCACGCACCACCGGATTCGGGACGACGACTCCGAGCCGGCGCGCTTCGCGTTCGAGCAGCCAGTACTCGATGAACTCGGCCGCCTTGGACTCGCCCCGGAAGCGGATCAGCCAGGGGGCGAAGGTCGACATCGGGATCTCGACTCCGTCGATGGTCAGGGCCGTGCCCTCCATGGGGAGCGCTTCGGGGACGGGCTCCTGGGGCAATGCGGAGAGGAGGGCCAGGAGGAGGAGGGAGGCAGACATTTTTTTTCGACTCGAGCAGGAAGGAAGGGAGGGGGTGAGGCCCGGAATAATAGGCCTCCTGGGTCCCGCGCGCGGTCCAGACGGGCACGTGCCTTCGATGGGGACCAGAAAGGCGTGCGGAACCTACGTGTACCTGCCGAGATCTAAGAGGGGTAGACCGGGTCAACGGGCCACCGGCGCGGACCCTGCGGTGGCTCAACAGGCTCGAACCGAACAAATATGGAACACAGAGGAGCTCCGGAGACCCATGGGGGGGCGTTTCGTGTCCTCCCGGACGCGCGGATCCGGCGTCCGCGCTGCCTCCTGACCGATCTCCACCCCGAGCGAGGCCTCTCGTCCGTCCTGCGCGGGCACCTGGCCGTCGAGCTCCCGGGCATCGAGTTCACGCTCGAGCCCGCCGGAGAGCTGGACGCGGTCTGGATCTGCGGCTACGAGCCCGCCGCGCTGCCCAGGATCGGGGAGTTCCGCCGCCGCTTCCCCAGCACGCTCCTCCTGGTCACCTCCGGGATCCGCGGCGGGGGCTGGGAGCAGGAGGCCATCGACGCCGGTGCCGACCACGCGCTCGAGTGGCCCTGCTCGATGAGCTCTCTCTCGAGCCTCCTCTCGCACGACGAGCCGTTCGAGGACGAGCTCGCCAACTGAAGGGCCGCGGCGCCTTGATGCGGGACGGCTCCCCCGCGTAGGGTACGGGGTCCGGCGCGCTCCCGACGTGTCCCTCTGCACGCTTCCCGGCGGACGCCACTCCCCGCACTCACGGCCACCGAACCATGGACACGACCCTGCCCCAGCGGCTGCAAAAGTCCGTCTCCGGATCCTTCCACAAGACGGCCCTGCTTCAGAAGCGGGTGCGCGAGCTCATCCGCGGTGCTGCGCCGCTGATCGAGACTCGCGAGCAGAACCCGATCAAGATCGCCTTCCTCGAGATGGAGCGCGGTCTCATCGAGCTCATCCCTGAGGAGGAGACGCCGACCCTGTAGTGGTGGAGATGCGGACGGTTGCGCTCCGCGTCCTCGCCCTCGTGGCGGCCTCGCTCCTCGGCGCCTGCCGTGACGGCAGGCGCGCGCCACGAGTCGTCCTCCTGGTCGACGTGGACACCCTGAGAGCCGACGCCCTCGGCTGCTACGGGAATCGCGAGCGCGGCGAGGAGGGGGCGCTGCCCTCTCCGAACGTCGATCAGCTGGCGAGTGAGAGCGTCCTCTTCGAGCGCGCCTACTCCTCGGCGCCCTGGACGATTCCGAGCCTCGCCACCCAGCTGACGGGAGAGTGGCCCTGGGACCACCGCGCGCTCCGGATCCTCGAGCCTCTCGCGCCCGAGCTCCCGACACTCGCCGAGCGCTTCCGCGAGGCGGGCTGGCGAACGGCGGGCGTGTCGGCGAACTTCGTCGTGCGCTCCGCCTACGGGTTCGATCAGGGCTTCGAACGCTGGGACGAGACGCACGCGACGGGTCACACGGGCTCGAGCGGGCACGACACCGTCGACGTCCTGCTCGGATTCGCCGACGAGCTCGCCGAGCGCCCGGGCGAGGGGATCTTCCTGTTCCTGCTGCTGTTCGAACCGCACTACCGCTACGAGGACCAGCCCGGAGTGCGCTTCGGGCCCGGCTGGTCCGACTCGGAGCCCTACGACGGGCGGCTCTCGGGAGGGGAGGCCCTCGACAAGCTGCGGAAGATCCGCCACGGGCTCGACGAGACCGACGTGCGCTTCCTGCGCGGCCGCTACCAGGGTGAGGTCGCGCGGACCGACGAAGCGGTCGGCGCACTCCTGCTGGGCCTGCGGGAGCGGGGCATGATGGAGGAGACGCTCGTGGTCCTCACCTCCGACCACGGCGAGGAGATCATGGATCGAGGCTGGATCGGACACACACGCACGCTCTTCGACGAGCTCGTGCGCGTCCCGCTGATCGTCAGGCTTCCCGGCGGGGAGCGGGGCGGCGTGCGGATCGACGACGCCGTCAGTCAGGTAGACCTCGGGGCGACGCTCCTGGATCTCGCCGGTGTCGGGAAGGGACTCGGCGAAGGGGTCTCCTTCGCCGAGACGATTCGCGTGGGAACGGCACCGTCCCGGCGCTATCTGTACCTGCACACCGATTTCGAAGCGGTCATGACGCAAGACACCTCTCAGGAGAAGCGCGCGCTCAAGTGGGGGGTCGTCGACGGGGAGACGCGGCTCAAGTGGATCGTCGACCACCTCGTCGAGGGAGGACCGATCGGGTCGCTCTACGATCTCGAAGCGGATCCCGGGGAAGCGGTCGACCTGGCTCCGAAGGGCGACGTGCCCGCGAACCTGAAGCGACTGGCTGCGCTGGATCCCGCGCGGCGCGAGGAGAGCGCGACGCCGCTCCCCGTTCCCGACGAGGGGACTCGATGAGGGGGCGCGGAGTCCCGATCGCGCTCCTCCTGAGCGCACTCCCTGCCTGCACGTCCGGCGACGAGCGGCCGAACGTCGTCCTCGTCGTCGTCGACACGTTGCGCGTCGACCACACGACGCTCGGGGGGCACGAGCGGAACACGACCCCGAGGCTGGCGGCGTTCGCGACCGAGCGGGGCTTCGTGTTCGACAACGCGCGCTCCACGGCCTCGTGGACGAAGCCCAGCATGGCGTCGATCTTCACGGGGCTCGATCCGCGCGCGCACGGGGTGACGAAGCACATCGATCCGCTCCACTCGGGGCACCTGACGCTGGCCGAGGTCTTCCGCGAGGCGGGGTACGCGACGCTCGCCGTGCAGAGCAACCTGTACCTGGCCGGCGTCTCCGGGATGGGCCAGGGCTTCGACGTCTACGAGGACGAGACGACGGACGACGATCCCGACGGGGCGACCGTCGGCGTGCACTCGCAGTCGACCGGCCAGCGCGTGAACGCGGTCACGCTCGACTGGCTCGACTCGCTCGAGGGCGACCGACCGTTCTTCCTCTACGTGCACCACTACGAGCCGCACCATATGTACCTACGGGACGAGCTCGTTCCACCGGGCGCGTACGGGCTGGATCCGGAGCGCCTGGCACAGCTCGAAGTGGCCGACATGTCCTCTCTCCTCGGTGCACTCGACCAGATCGACGACGACGTCCTCGCGTACCTCGAGTCCCGCTACGACTCGGAGATCGTGTACCAGGACCAGCTCCTGGGCGAGCTGCTGGACGGTCTTGCCGAGCGCGCGCTCCTCGGCGGGGCAGTCGTCGCGATCACCGCGGACCATGGTGAGGAGTTCCTCGATCACGGGAGCCTCTCGCACGGGAACGACCGGCTCTTCGACGAGCTCCTGCGCGTTCCGCTCGTGATCTCGGGGCCCGGCATCCGGCCGCGGCGCAACGGAACGCCCGTGAGCCTGCTCCAGCTCGGTCGGACCCTGCTCGACCTGTGCAGCGTGGACGCGGCGTTCCCCGGTGACTCGCTCGTGCCGATCCTGGAAGGCCGCCCCTTGCTGCTCCCGGTCGTCGCCCACGGAACCGTGCCGTCGCCCGACGGGGGATCGCCCACGGAGTACGACGCCGTGATCCGCGGGAAGTGGAAGGTGGTACGGGACCTCGTGGGAGGTGGTGTGCGCCTCTTCGATCTGTCTCGGGATCCCAGGGAGCAGAACGACGTTGCGGCCGAGCACGGCAGCGCGTTGCAAGAGTACGTCGAGTTCGCCCGGGAGTTCGCCGAGAACGAGGGGGCGCCGCGGGAGCTCGGCCCCGAGCTCCCGGAGATCGTGCGTCGGCAGAGAGAATGGAAGGAGCAGAAGCAGTCCTTCTTTCGCCAGCACATGGACGGCACCGGCTACCTCGATTCAGGGGAAGACGACTGACCCGTGACTCCTTCCAGCGTGAGACCCGACGACCGGCTCGCGCGGCGTGGCGGCGCCGTCGAGCTCCTGCGTGTTCCCGCGGCGCTCTTCGGCGCGGCGGCCCGCCTGCGCGGCGCGCTGTACGACCGCGGGTGGCTCCCGGTCCACGAGCTCGCGGTCCCCGTGGTGTGCGTCGGTAACCTCACGGCGGGCGGCACCGGCAAGACACCCATGGTCGCGTGGCTCGTGGGCGAGCTCTCGCGCCGGGGCCGGATCGTCGGCCTCCTCTCGCGCGGTTACGGCTCGGGAGGTGTCGGGACCAACGACGAGGCCCTCGAGCTCGCGCGGCGCTTCCCCGACGTGCCTCACGTCCAGGATCCCGATCGCCCGGCCGGCGGACAGCGGCTCGTCGAGCTGGGCGTCGACGTCGTCGTGATGGACGACGGCTTCCAGCACCGGAGGCTCGCGCGGGAGCTCGACCTCGTGCTGGTCGACGCCACGCGACCCTGGGGGCTGCCGCGCCCGCCCGGGGGCGGAGCACCGGTACGCGCTCATTTGCCGCGCGGGCTCCTGCGCGAGGCGCCCACGGCGCTCTCTCGCGCCGCTGCGGTCGTGATCACGCGCAGCGACCAGGTCGAACCCGCGGAGCTCGCCGCGCTGCGCGAGGAGCTCGTGACCACGGCGCCGGGGCTGGCCGTCGTCGAGGCCGTCCACGCCCCGGCCGCCTGGCGCGTCGGAGACGAGGAGCGCGATCCCGCCGGGCTCTCCGGAGTCGCGGTCGACCTCTTCAGCGGGATCGGCAACCCCGACGCGTTCGAGCGCACCGTCCGCGCGCTCGGCGCCAACGTCTGCGAGCACCGCCGGTTCCCCGACCACCACGCCTACGCGCCCGGCGACCTCGACGGTCTGGGCTCGGCCGGAAGAACGCTCCTGACCACGGCCAAGGACGCCGTGAAGTGCACGAGCCCGGAGGTCACCGTGCTCGAGGTCGCGGTGCGCATGGAGCGCGGTGGAGCGGTCCTCGAGGCCCTCCTCGACGCGCTCCCGGACGGACCCGTTGCATCGGCGCGCCGCGCCCTCCACGAGGGACTCCATGGTTGAGGCGGGCGAAGCAGCGGGAGAGTGGCCCGTCCCCTGGGAGCCCGTCGAGGGCGACCAGGACGGGATCCTCGCCCACGTCTCCTACGGCGCGGTGCGCCTGCTCGTCGCGGGCTTCTCCAGGCTTCCGGACGGAGCCGCGAGAGCGCTGATCGGAACGCTGGCCCGGCTCGGAAAAATCGTCGATCGCAAGCGCTCGCGCGCGGCACGGACCTTCATCGATCAGGCGCTCGGTCCCGGACTCCCCGAAGCCGAGCTCGACCGACGGGTCCTCCAGGCCTGGCGGCACCTGATCCGGATCGTCTTCGAGGCCGAGATGCTCGAGCGGCGCATCCCTCCCGAGCTCGTCGACGAGCACTTCGAGATCGACCTGTGCGAGGAGGCGGCCGCGCTCCACGAGAGCGGAGTGGGATGCGTCTTCGCGACGGCGCACGTCGGAAACTGGGAGGCCGCCATGGCGGTCGCCCCGAAGCTCGGTTTCGGACGCATGTACGCCGTGGCGAGGCCGCCGAAGAACCGTCCGATGTCGGTCGCCACGCAGGCGAAGCGCGAGCGCTACGGAGCACGGATCCTGCACCGCAACGGTGCCGGGAAGAGCATGCCGAAGATCCTGCGCGCCGGCGCGAGCGTGGCGCTGCTCCTCGACCAGCGGGGGCGCGGGCGCTCGGTCGTCGCCCCCTTCTTCGGGCGGGCCGCGATCTGCGAGCGTTCGGCCGGGGTGCTCCTGCGGCGGCTCGCCTCACCGGTCCTGGTGGGGGCCTGCTACCTCACGGACCGCCCGTTCCACTACCGGCTGCGGATCGTGCGGGTCCTGGCTCCCGAGGCCCTGGCGGGGCTCTCACCGGAGGGCGTGGTGACCGCCATCAACCGCGCCCTGGAGGAGCTCGTCCTGGAAGCCCCCGAGCAGTACTTCTGGCTCCACGACCGCTACCGGAAGGCCCCGGACGAGGTTCCCGACCTGGAGCGGCTGGAGCGGGAGGCGCGGATCGCGCTCGGGACCGGCGCGGCGGAAGGATTCGCGCTGGAGAGCGGGTCGAAGGCTGCCGAAGAGGACCCCTCGACCTATCGTGTCTAGCCCCGGAAGTCCCCCGCGAGGGGCCGGGCCAGGAGATCCATGATCATCGTCACCGGAGGAGCCGGGTTCATCGGCAGCAACCTCGTGCGCGGCCTCAACCGCCGCGGCATCGAGGACATCCTGATCGTCGACGACCTGGAGGACGGCGACAAGCACAGGAGCCTCAACTCGCTCGGGTTCGTCGACCTCGTGGACCGGCGCGACTTCCTCGACCGCTGGTCGGCGATCGGTCAGGGACCGATCGAGGCGATCTTTCACCAGGGTGCTTGCTCCAACACGATGGAGACCGACGGGCGCTTCATGATGTCGGTCAACTACGAGTTCTCGAAGCGCCTGCTCGAGTCGGCGCTCGAGCGCGGGATCCCGTTCGTGTACGCGTCGTCGGCCGCCGTCTACGGCAACGGCGACGACGGGTTCCGGGAGGAGCCGGCCTGCGAGTACCCGCTCAACGTGTACGGGTTCTCCAAGTTCCTGTTCGACCGCTGGGTGCGCCGGATCTTGCCCGAGGCCGGGAGCCAGGTCGTGGGGCTCCGCTACTTCAACGTGTACGGCCCGCAGGAGAACCACAAGGGGCGGATGGCGTCGGTCGTCTACCACTTCCACAGGCAGCTCGAGGCCGGCGGGAAGATGCGGCTCTTCGCGGGCAGCGAGGGCTTCCGGCGCGACTTCGTCTTCGTGGACGACGTCGTGGACGTGAACCTCCACTTCCTCGACCACCCCGAGGCCAGCGGCGTGTTCAACTGCGGAACGGGCAAGGCCGAGAGCTTCGTCGCCCTCGCGCAGGCGGTCCAGGACTGCTACGAGGGCTCCGAGATCGAGGAGGTTCCGTTCCCCGACGAGCTCGTGGGCAAGTACCAGACGTTCACAGAGGCGGATCTCTCCCTGCTGCGCGGCGCGGGCTACCAGCGGGCCTTCACCGCGCTCGACCAGGGCGTCCTTGCCTACACGACGCTCCTCAAGGAGACCGACGGGTACTACCGGGTCGCGACATGAGCGAGAGCGAGCTCCTCCAGACGATCGACCGGTTGGGCGCCCCGCGCGTCCTGATCGTCGGCGACCTGATCCTCGATCGCTACCTCACCGGTGAGGTCTCCCGGATCTCCCCCGAAGCGCCGATCCCCGTCCTCGCTGCGCGCCACGCCGAGGAGCGTCTCGGCGGGGCCGGCAACGTGGCGGCCAACCTGCGCGCCATGGAGGCCGAGGTCGAGGTGCTCGGCGTGGTGGGGGACGACGCGGCGGGCGAGGACTTGCTCGCGATGCTCAGCGCGGCCGGGGTCGAGACTGCGGGCTGCATCCGCGACCCCGGTCGACCCACGACGAAGAAGACGCGCATGGTGAGCGGCGTCCAGCAGATGCTCCGGGTCGACTGGGAGGACGCCCTCCCGGTCTCCGAGGAGCAGGCCGAACAGCTCGTGGCCGGCGTCACCGAGCGCATCGCCCGGGCCGGCGCCGTCATTCTCTCGGACTACGGCAAGGGCGTACTCCCGCCGCGTGTGATCGAGCCGGTCATTCAGGCCGCGCGAACCGCCGGCGTGCCGGTGCTCGTCGACCCGAAGGGCACGGACTACTCGCGTTACCGCGGAGCGACGCTCGTGACGCCGAACAAGAAGGAGACCGAGGAGGCCCTCGGGCGGAAGCTCGACGACCTGGACGAGCTGCCGGACGCGGCGCGAGAGCTGATCCGCACCGCGGACCTCGCGGCGGCCGTGATCACGCTGGGCGCGGACGGCATCTTCCACTACGTCGTGGACGGGACCTCCGGCCGCACACCGACGGTCGCCCGGCAGGTGTTCGACGTCACGGGAGCCGGCGACACCGTCATCGCTCACCTGGCGCTCGCGCTCGCCGCGGGCGAGAGGCTTGCGACGGCGGTGCGCCTCGCGAACCACGCGGCGGGGATCGTCGTGGCCAAGCGCGGTGCCGCGTCCGTCACGCGCGCCGAGATGCGCGCTGCCGTCGGCGCTGCGGTGCGTGAGCCGGGCAAGGTCTTCACGTGGGAGGAGCTCCCGCTCGCGCTCGACGCGTGGCGACGGGCTGGAAAGCGCATCGCGTTCACGAACGGGTGCTTCGACATCCTGCACCGCGGTCACGTCGAGTACCTGCGTCTCGCGCGGTCGAAGGGCGACATCCTCATCGTGGGCGTGAACGATGATGCGAGTGTGCGAAGGCTCAAGGGGGAGGGGCGTCCCGTGAACGAGCTCGAAGATCGCCTCCACGTGCTGGCCGCGCTCGAGATGGTCGACGCCGTGGTCGCGTTCGCCGAGGACACGCCGAAGGAGATCGTCGAGTACGTCACGCCGGACGTGCTCGTGAAGGGCGAGGATTGGGCCGAGAAGGGCGTGGTCGGTCGCGAGTGGGTGGAACAACACGGTGGCGAGGTCTTCCTCGCCCCGCTCGTCCCCGGCCGCTCCACGACCGGCATCCTAGAGCGTGCTCAAGGCGCGGAGGAACCCGCTTCCTGACGGAAGCGTCCATCGATGCGTGTCCTCTTCGTC
>JAJDET010000366.1 GCA_029259655.1 Planctomycetota bacterium | reverse complement strand
TCGGCCCCTGCCGGCACTTTGCACGCACCGGCGTCCTCGACGACCTGTCAAGGTCGCCTGCGGGGCCGGCACGCGCAAAGTACCGGCAGGAACCGAATCGAGGCGTTCTGCCTCGCGGCTCATGAATAGTCCGGGCTAGCTGCCTGCGCCGACCGTCGCCTCGATCTCGTGCACGAGCGCCTCGTCCAGCTCCAGACGGTCCGCCAGCTCCTCGAGGTACTCGCGCTCCGCGTCGTTGATCGAGGAGGTGACCAGCATCGAGGCCGTGTAGACCTCGGTCCGCGCTTCCGGCGTCTTCGCTGCCTCCACGATCGAGGCGACATCGAGCGGTGAGCGCAGCTCGCTCTCGATGAAGGCGCGCTCCGCATCGTCGAGGCCGAGATCGCTGATCTTCCCGAAGATGTGAGTGCTCTCCTCGAAGTCGAGCTCACCGTCGGCCTTCGCCGCAGCGATCATCGCGCGCACGAGCAAGAGGCCGAGCTCGTCGCGCGCGCCGTCGTCCGCGGCGGGGAAGAAAGGACTGCCCTCCGGCGGAGGAGTGATCTCCCCTGCGACCCGCGGTGCGTCCGGGGAGCCCGTCACGACGGTCGTCGTCGAGCTCGCCTCCGGAGCGAGGATCGCGCCGTCCTTCTTCGCGATGAACTTGTTGTAGGCCATCCAGGCGAGTCCTCCGAGCAGCGCGAGCCCGCCCAGTCGCATTCCTCTCCGGCCGAGCAGGGCTCTCCCCGCCAGACCTCCGAGGAGTCCCGTCCCGACCCCGCTGCGCCCGTCGAGGAGACCCCCGAGCATTCGATCGACGTTCATGGTCCCCAGAGGATAAGTCCGGGGCCCCGCGGTCAGAACGCCGTCGGCTACCGGAGCGGGTCGAGCACGCCGGGGCGGGCCGGAGCGCGGCGCGCGGAGGGGCTCGTGAGCACCTCCGCGATGGCCGCCGAGATGGGGAGCGCCGCGTGCTCCTCGAGCCAGCGGTACTGCCCGCCGGGATTGACCTCGAGGAAGACCAAGCGCCCGTCCCGCGTCTGGATCATGTCGATCGCGCCGTAGTCCAGCCCCAGCTCGTCCAGCAGGGCTCGCAGGCGATCACCCACGTCGTCGGGGAGCTCGGTGGCTCGCCAGCGCGTCGCGACGCGCTCCGCGTCCCGGCGCCAATCGACCTCGGACCCGGAGAGGTGCTCGAGCTCGGCCGTGAACGTGTGCCGGCCGACGATCGTCACGCGGAGCTCCCACATGGCGGCCAGCCGCTCCTGGAAGACCATCGGGCACAGTCGAAGGCTGTCCGCGCGTTCGAGGACCTCGTCCGTGACGGGCTGTGTGTACAGAACGCGGTTCTTGTCCTTTCCGCGGAGCCTCGGCGGCTGGAGCATCTTCGCGACGACACCGCCGGGAGAATCCTTCGCGAACGCGCGGAGTGCCGCCGCGTCGTTCGTGATCAGGGTGCGCGGAATGTCGAGCCCGTGGCGGCGGGCGAGCCGGAGCTGCAGCTCCTTGTTCTCGGCGCGCCGCACGTTCGCCAGAGGGTCGAGGCAGTACACCTCGAGGCTCTCGAGGAGCCCGAAGAGCATCGCTCGCGACTCGAGGACGGCGGAGTACCGGAGCCCCTCGTCCATCGATTCCGGCAACCCGCTGCCCGCATCGAACTGCCGGTACCAGACCGCGTCCACCTCGGAGAGAAGCAGGCGCCGACCGTTCAGATGGAGCTCGGTCTCGCACGCGGCCGGGGCGAGCGCGATCCCGACCCGCTCGTCGGTCGGGAATCGATCCGTGTCGAGCCGGTAGACGTCGGCGCCGCAATCGGAGAGCTCGCGAGCGACGCGGGCGGCCGTGTCGACGTCGTCGGAGCGCGTGACGACGAGAACTCTCACGCTGGACTGAGGTAACGGGCCGCGCGGCAGAGGTCGGAGGCCGCGCGGCCCGTTGTCGTTCGAGCGATCTAGAAGCCGCCCGGAGGCCAGGGCTGGGGCGTGCAGTTGATGTCGGTCAGGACACCGACATTGCCGCTGGCCGTGTAGGTGAAGTCACAGCCCGTTCCGGCCTTCAGGCCGGTCTTCACCTTCGGGGGGGCTTGGTCCTGGAGCAGGTGAGCGAACAGGGGAACGTCGTTCTTCTCGGTCATGGGTGCTTGGTCCTCGTTGGGGGTCCAGTTACACGGGCCGAACATTCACCGCATCGGCCACGCCCGAACAGACTCCCGCAAGAACAGCGAGAACGCTCGCGAACGTCGCTTAGCAGTCTTTCGGGACTAGATTCGCGGGCGCGCCGATTCACCGCAGCAATGTCCGCAAAACGGAACTCAGCGAGCATCTAATGGTCGGAGCGACCGTCGCACCGCAATGGAAGGGACACGCCCGGAAGACCTCGACCCCGAGGAGCTCGAGTCACACCGCCCCTGGTTGATGAGGCTGGCCGCCGCGATCCTTCGCGATCGTGACCTGGCGGAAGACTGTGTCCAGGAAGTGCTCCTGACCGCCCTGCGCGGAGGGCCCGCGCATTCCAAGTCGTTGCGTCCGTGGCTCAAGCGCAGCGTCGTCAACGCCGCGCGGCGGGCGATCGAACGAGAGGTGAAACGGCGCCACGTCGAGAGCATCGCGGCGGGAGAGCGTCGACCGACGACGCCGCGCGAGACGCTCGTGTTTCGCGAGCTCCAGGCGGAATTGCTCCGCGGTGTTTGTGAGCTCGACGAGCCCTACCGCCGCGCCGTGCTGCTGCGCTACGAGAAGGATCTTGCGCCGCGCGAGATCGCGCGCGAGCTCGATGTCTCGACGAAGACCGTCGACTCCTGGCTCTACCGCGCCAACGGGAAGCTGCGCGAGCACCTCGACCGCCGGCTCGACGGGCGGCGCTCCTGGTCGGTCGTCCTCGTCGCGGGCCTCCTCGGCGATCAGCGGGAGAGTCCGACCCCGCCGCTTCGCGCGGGAGCCGCGGTCGCAGGTGTGCTCGCCGTCGTGGGCCTCGTCTGGGTCGCCGTCGATCGATGGAGCGAGACCACGACTCCCGACCCGGTAGCATCCGCGCCGCGCATCGAGGATGAGCCGGTCGAAGTTCGCGCGCCCGGGCCGACCCCCGTCGCCGCGCGCGCGTCCGTCCAGAACGTCCAGAGCGCCGCGGAGCCTGCGCCCGAGCCCGCGACTTCCGCTACCTGGGCCGGGCGAGTACTCGACGCGAACGGTGCCCCGGTGGCCGGCCTGGGACTCCGGTTCGAGCCTCTGTCGCCGGGGAACGCGTTCCTGTTCGCCGACCGCGACAGCGCGGGCTACGAGGAGTTCCTGCAGCGCATCGACCTGCGCATCCAGCCGAGCGCGGACAGCTCCCGCGACGTGTGGCAGACGACCAGCGCATCCGACGGCGGGTTCTCGCTCCCGATGCCGGATCAGAACGGCTGGATCCGAGTGGAGGCCGGGGAGTGGTCGACCGTCTCCACTGCCGTGATCGTCGAGTATCCGCCTCCACCGAGTCCCGTCGTGCGTGTCGCTCCGTCGCGCACGATCGAGGGCCGAGTCCTGGACGACGACGGGGACCCCCTGCAATCGGTGCGCGTGGAGTTGCGGCAGCCGGACCGGTTCTGCGAGCGCGAGGACGGCTTGCCGACGCGGATCGCCCACGAACCGAGCGTGTTCACGGACGAGGCCGGGAGCTTCGTTCTCGAGAGCGCGCCCTTCGTCCCGGACGGAACCCTGCGCTTCCGCAAGAACGGCTTCGAGGACGAGGACCTCGTGCTCGCCGAGCTGTCCGAGAACGTGTTCGTCGTGCACCTCCACTCGGCCCGCTCGGAGCACGTCCTGGCCGGTCGCGTCCTCGATCCGCTCGGGCGTCCCATCGAGGGCGCGTGCCTCTCCTTCGACTGGACGACCATCGCGACGACCGACGAACGCGGTGAGTTCCGGCTGGAGCCTCCGGACCCTGCGAACGGGGCGGAGCGTCCGGTGCGAGGCGTACTGCGCGCAGCGGCGCGCGGATACCAGCCGCTCCAGCTCGCCGTCGCACGAGAGGACGCGCGGTGGGAGCGTCTCGTCCTCGCCTTCGAGGAGGAGGCCCTGGACATCACCGGCATCGTCCTGCGCGCCGACGGCACACCGCACGAACACGCGGCGGTCTGGGCCCCCAGGCCGGACGTCCTCGGGCTGCCGCCGGACGAACGACCGCCGCTGTTCACGGAGCACGTCATGGGAGGTGCGCAGGACGGCGGATCGCTGGAGGCGACCATCACGAGGTCCGAGGGGTTCTTCCTCCTGCGCGGGATGCAGGACAAGCCCTACGTCCTGCGTGTTGCCGACCTCGAGACTCGCGAGTGGTTCGAGACCGAGCCCATCCAGGCCGGAGTCGTGGGCGTCACGCTGCAGTTTCGGCCCGGCGGGCTTTTTCCGGAAGCCCGCGGCGTCGTCGTGGACAAGCAGGGGAACGCCCTGGAGTCGGTGCGCGTGGCGCGGGCCTATCCCCGGCTCGATGCCCCGCTGCCCAACGGAAAGCGCTACCGGACGCGCCTGACCGGAGAGCCCGTCCTGACCGACGCCGAGGGCCGTTTCGTCCTGAAGGGCGTCGCGCGGAAAGGGGGCGTCCTGCTCGCCTACGGGACGTCGTTGCAGACGCGCAAGATCGAGCTCGATCTCGTCGACGACGTGACAGACCTGCGAGTGGTCGCCAGCCGCGTGTGCCGCGTCGTGGTCGAACGCGGGAACACCTCTCCCGACTTCAGCGCCTTCGCATTCCTCGACGCGAACGGGGCTCCTGTTCCGTTCAGGCCCGCAGTGCAGGGCACCGCCGGCGGCGTCAGCCTGGCGCCGATGCCGGGCGACCGTTCCGCGGAGTACCTGGTGTACGACCTCGCGGTCGAGATCGCACTCGGCTCGGAGAGCGGGTTGGTGGCGCGGATCCCGATCGAGCTCGACGCCGAGTCGGAGAACGTGATCCGGCCCTAGCGCTAGGAGTCCGTCTAGCCACGGGCCGAGGCGACGGTCTCTTCCTCGACGACCGGATCGTCCACGTAGGCCTCCACCGGAGGGCACGTACACAGGAGGTTCTTGTCGCCCCAGCCGTTGTCGACGCGCGCGACGGGAGGCCAGTACTTGTGCTCGCGGACCCAGGGTGCGGGGAAGGCCGCCTGCTCGCGGGAATAGGGGTGGCTCCAGTCGTCCGACGCGATCGCCTCCGCGGTGTGCGGCGCGTTCTCGAGCGGGTTGTCTCCGTGCGGAAGGCGCCCCTCTTCGACCGCCCGGATCTCCTCGCGGATCGATATCAGGGCGTCGCACAGTCGGTCGAGCTCGGCCTTCGTCTCGGATTCCGTGGGCTCGATCATCATCGTCCCGGCGACCGGGAACGACATCGTCGGCGCGTGGAAGCCGTAGTCCATGAGCCGCTTCGCGACGTCTTCGACCGTGATGTCCGCTGTCTTCTCGAACGGGCGGAAATCGAGGATGAACTCGTGGCCGACGCGGCCGCGCGCGCCGGTGTAGAGCACCGGATAGCTCTCGGCGAGCCGCCTGGCCATGTAGTTCGCGTTGAGGATCGCGATCTCCGTGGCGTGCTTCAGCCCCTCGCCGCCCATCAGTTCGATGTAGACGAACGAGATCGTGAGAATGCTCGGGCTGCCCCAGGGCGCAGCCGCGATCGCGCCCACCGACTGGTCCCCGCCGACCTTCACGAGCGAGTGGCCGGGCAGGAACGGTGCGAGGTGCTTCGCGACTCCGATCGGTCCCATCCCGGGTCCGCCGCCGCCGTGCGGGATGCAAAAGGTCTTGTGCAGGTTGAGGTGGCAGACGTCTGCGCCGTAGTCGCCCGGCCGGCAGAGCCCGACCTGCGCGTTCATGTTGGCGCCGTCCATGTAGACCTGCCCGCCGTGCGCGTGCACGACCTCGCAGATGCGTTCGATCTCCTTCTCGAACACGCCGTGCGTCGAGGGGTAGGTCACCATCAGCGCCGCGAGGTCTCCGGCGTGCTTCTCCGCCTTGGCCTCGAGGTCTGAGAGGTCGACGTTGCCCTGCGCGTCGCACGCGACGGCGACGACCTTCATCCCCGCCATCACCGCGCTGGCGGGGTTGGTCCCGTGGGCAGAGACGGGGATCAGGCAGACGTCGCGGTGACTCTCGCCGCGGGCTTCGTGCCACGCGCGGATCACGAGCAGCCCCGTGTATTCGCCCTGTGAGCCGGCGTTGGGCTGCAGCGACACGGCGTCGAAGCCCGTGATCTCGCACAGGTCCGATTCGAGACGCTCGAAGAGCTCGCGGTAGCCCGCGGCCTGCTCCACCGGCGCGAAGGGGTGCATGTGGGCGAACTCGCGCCACGTGACGGGCAGCATCTCCGTCGTCGCGTTGAGCTTCATCGTGCAGGAGCCCAGCGCGATCATCGACGTCGTGAGCGACAGGTCTCGCGCCTGCAGACGCTGCAGGTACCGCAGCATCTCGTGCTCGGGGTGGTAGCGGTTGAAGACCTCGTGCTCGAGATAGTCCGAGCGTCGCGCGTGCGGCTCCGGCGGGCTCGTGTGGACCTGGGTCGCGAGAGCCTCGAGGTCGATCCCCTCGGCGGCCTCGCCGGCGAGCGCCCACAGGACGTCTCTCAGATCGGCGAGCTCGACCGTCTCGTCGAGCGCGACGCCGACGGAGGTGTCGGTGAGCGGACGCAGGTTGATGCGCCTCGAGTCGGCGCGGCGGTGGACCTCCTCGGCGGAAGCCACGTCGAACCGCAGCGTGTCGAACACGGGGCCGTCGGCGACGTCGACCCCGAGATCCCGCGCCGCTCGCGCGAGGAGCTCGGTCATCCCGTGCACGCGCGTCGCAATCGCGCGCAGGCCTTCGGGGCCGTGGTAGACCCCGTACATCCCCGCCATGATCGCCAGCAGGACCTGCGCCGTGCAGATGTTGCTCGTCGCCTTGTCCCGACGGATGTGCTGCTCACGGGTCTGCATCGCCATGCGCAGGGCAGGCTTTCCGCCCGCGTCGCGCGACACGCCGATGATGCGTCCCGGGATGAGGCGCTTGTGCTCCTCGCGCGTCGCGAGGAACGCCGCGTGGGGGCCGCCGTAGCCCATCGGCACACCGAACCGCTGCGAGGACCCGATTGCGACGTCCGCTCCGAACTCGCCCGGCGGTCGCAGCAGCGCGAGCGAGAGGAGGTCCGCCGCCACCACCAGGAGCGCCTTCGCCGCGTGCGCGCGCTCGGCGAACTCGACGTAGTCGACGACTCGGCCCTCGCTGGTCGGGTACTGCACGAGCGCTCCGCAGACGGGGTTCGCCTCGAAGTCGAAGGTCTCCCAGTCGCCCTTCACGATCTCGATGCCGGCATAGTGCGCCCGGGTCGCGATGACGTCGATCGTCTGCGGGTGGCACTGGTCCGAGACGAAGAAGCCCGAGCGCTTGCCGCGTGCCACGGCGTGGCACATGTGCATCGCCTCGGCGGCTGCCGTGGCCTCGTCGAGCAGCGAGGCGTTCGAGAGCGGGAGTCCGGTCAGGTCCGAGACCATGGTCTGGAAATCGAGCAGGGCCTCGAGTCGACCCTGGGAGATCTCCGCCTGGTAGGGCGTGTACTGCGTGTACCAGCCCGGGTTCTCCAGCACGTTGCGCTGGATCACCGCCGGGACGATCGTCCCGTGGTAGCCCATGCCGATGTAGGAGCGGTAGACCTCGTTCTTCGACGCGACTCCGGCGAGCTCGCGCAGGAGCTCGTGCTCTCCACGCTCGGGACCGAGGTCGAGCGGAGCCTTCGCGCGGATCCCGGCTGGAATCGTCTCGCTCACGAGCTCCTCGACGGAGCCGAGCTCCAGGACGTCGAGCATCGCTCCGACCTCCGACGCGTCCGGTCCGACGTGACGGTGGATGAAGCCGTCGGTGGGCTGCAGGAATCCTAGGGGTTGCGGGCGAGGGGACACCGGGGACGACCTTCCAGAAGGGAGCCTGATCCGCGCGGTGGACCCGCTTGGGCGGCAGGGAGCGAGATTCTAGCGGGAGTCTAGCGGCGAATCCCGCCCGCGGAGCCCTTCTGGCGCAGGCTCCCAGATACGATATCGCAATTCGTCCATCCCACGGACGACTCCCCAGGAGCCTGCGGCCCCGGTCCGCCCCCAATGAAGCGCCCGAAGCGCATGCCTCTCCTCCCCGCTGCACTCCTCCTCGGCGTCACCGCCCTGCTCGCACCCGGGTGCGGGGGCAGAGGCGGGGGGGGTGGGCCGAGCCTCACGCTCTCCTACTCCACCGCGGCCTTCACCGACCTCCACGTCGGGTTCGCCCTCCCCGTCACGGCACCCTCCGTGGGGATCGCCGCGACGAGCTACAAGGTGACGGCGGGAGCCCTCCCCCCCGGATTCGTGCTCGATCCGGTCACGGGAGCGATCTCGGGCCGGCCACTGGCCGCGGGGTCCTTCGCAGCGACGATCACGGCCACCGACGGAGTGAGCTCCGTGCTGGCGAGCCTCGTCGTCGATGTCCTCTCCGTGCCCGCCAGCCGCTTCGCAGCGGTCGCGAACCGGGGCGACGACACGGTCACGATCCTGTCGCTCGATCCGGAGACCGGACTGCTCCGGCACGAGAACTGGCTCTCGACGGGAAGCGAGCCGTGCGCGATCGCAGCGTCTCCGGACGGGGCCCACCTCTACGTCACGAACGAGGGCTCCAGCAACGTCTCCGCGTTCGCGCTCGACACCACTTCGGGCGCACTCGTCGAGGTCCCGGGTTCTCCGTTCGCGACGAACCCCGCTCCCCTGGACGTCGCAGTCGATCCCACCGGGCGCTTCGCCTACGTCCTGTGCGAGAACGGCGGCGCGCCTGCGATCCGCGAATACGTCGTCGACGGCGTGGGAGCCCTGACCCCGATTGCGGGCCCGCCGATCTCCGCGAACTCGACTGCCGAACGCCTCCTCGTCGAGCCGCTCGCGCGCTTCGTGTACGTGACCTTCGGGGGAGCGCAGGGGATGGTGCAGGGCTACGCGATCCAGAAGACGACCGGAGAGCTCATCCCGACTATCGCCGTCGGCGCCGGCCACACACCGCGCGCGCTCGCGGCGACGAACGAGTTCCTCTACGTCGCGAACGCGGTCTCCGGCGACGTCTCCGCCTACCGGATCAGCGACTTGACCGGCGCGCTCTTCTCACTGGGAGCCTCCACCCCGCTGACGGCAGGGACTTCTCCCGAGGAGCTGGCCGTCTCGCGCGACGGGACGCTGCTCCTGGTCGGACTCGCGAGCGGAGCCGTCGAATCGCTCTCGATCGCCGCCGACGGGACGCTCACGACCGTGAGCTCGCTCGCCGTACCCGGTGCCGACGGCCTCGCGATCGACCATGCATGCGGCGTCGCCTTTGCGCTCGACGGGACCGGGAACGCGGCGACGCCGATCTCGATCGCGAGCGATGGGGTCCTCGCCGCCTCCCACGTGGTCGCCGGGCGCCTGCGAGCGGCTCCCACGGACATCGCGATGGTGCCGGGTCTCTCCCCGGTCGCCTATCGGACGCGCAACCTCTATGCAGGGAACGGAGTCGACGACGACCTCGCCTCCTTCGAGGTCGACCCCGATGACGGCAGCCTGACGCCGCTCGCCGGCCCCCCGGTCGCCACGGGCACCATGCCCAACTGGGCCGAGGTCCACCCCCGGCTCCCTGTCCTCTACTCCGTGAACGCCGGCGGGTTCTCGAACCCCGTCCACGTCTACTCACTCGATGCCGACGGCGCCCCGAGCCCGTTGCAGGTCGCGCCGCAGCTCGGTTCCACTTCCTGGTCGATCCACTTCGAGCGCTCGGGTCGCTTCGCCTACGGGATCCACAGCGCGCTCGGCGACGTCATCACCTTCGAGGTCCTCGCGGACGGCATGCTCGACCCCGGCCTCGTCCCGTTCAACATGGACCCGCTCTCGGTCCCGGGCGCCGCTGCGATCGACCCGAGCGGCCGCTTCCTCTACGTGCCTCGCAGCGTGGACGACCTCGTCCATCAGTTCGAGATCGAACCCGCCACCGGAGTGATCTCTCAGCTCGCGACCCCAACGATCGCGACGGGGGATCAGCCGCTGGCTGTGTGTGTCGACCCGACGGGTCGCTACGTGTACGTCGCGTGCTTCGGCACGCCGAGGGCGATCAGCGCCTACGCGATCGACCCCGGTACAGGGCAGCTCACCGAGCTCGCCACGTCCCCCTTCCCCGTGTCGGGCGCACCGGTCGATCTGGTGAGCTCGCCCGACGGTCGGAGGGTCTACGCCGCGAGTCGGGCGGTCGTCCCGAACATCGAGACCTTCGAGATCGACCTCGATCCCGCGAATGCCGTCGAGGACGGCGCGCTGGTGTCGACGGATGTCGAATCTCTGCTCGTGATTCCGTCCAAGATCCGCCTGAGCGGCGAGGGCGACGTCTTGTACGTGACGCACAGCGTGACCTCGGGCGGTGTGGAGACCTTCGCGCTGGATGCGAACGGTCACCCGAGCTCGATCGACTTCGACTCCACCGGCGACACGACGACCAGCCTCGCGGTTCGGACCGTGATCGAGTAGCAGATAACTCGCCGCGGCGTTGGAGGTGTCGAAGTGCGCGCGTAGAATCCCGCGCTCTCGCCGTTGCGCCGGCGCTGCACCTTGTCGAAGAGATCGAAGATCCTCGCCGGACTGAACGCCGAGCAGCGCCGAGCCGTCGAGGCGACGGAGGGCCCGGTCCTCGTCCTCGCCGGCGCAGGAACGGGCAAGACGCGTGTCATCACCGTTCGCGTCGCCCACCTCCTCGACGGGGGGGTCTCGCCGAAGAACGTCCTCGCGGTGACCTTCACGAACAAGGCCGCGGCGGAGATGGCGGAGCGGGTCGGCGGGCTCGTGGGCAAGAAGCGCGCGGGAGAGCTCACGATCGGCACCTTCCACGCCTTCTGCGCGAGGACTCTTCGGGAGCACGGGAGCGTGCTCGGAATCCCGAAACGGTTCGCGATCTGCGACGCCGCGGACCAGCTCGCCGCCTTCCGCCGATCCCTGCGCGAGCTGCGTATTCCCGAGGCCTCGATCCAGCCGCGCGCCCTGCAGGCGGCCGTCTCGCTCGCCAAGAACCGGGGTGAGACCGCGGAGACCTTCCTGGCGGGGGCGGCCGACGACCGGGACGAGCTGATCGGTCGCGCCTGGCGCAAGTACGAGGAGCAGAAGGCGCGCTCGCGGTCGCTCGACTTCGACGACCTCCTGCTCGAAGCGCGCCGTCTGCTCACGGAGTCCACCGAGGTCCAGGGCGAGCTGCGCCGGAAGTACCGCTACGTCCTGGTCGACGAGTACCAGGACACCAACGGCGTCCAGTACGAGATCCTGAAGCTCATCGCCGCGGAGCACCGGAACCTCTGTGCGGTGGGGGACGACGATCAGTCGATCTACGGCTGGCGCGGCGCCGATGTGCGGAACATCCTGGGCTTCGAGAAGGACTACCACGGTGCGCTCGTCGTCCGGCTCGAGACGAACTATCGCTCGACGAACCAGATCCTGTCGGCGGCGAACCGGCTGATCGCGAACAACCCGAAACGCCACGACAAGGAGTTGCGCTCCGCGCTCGGCGACGGTCCGGTCGTGACGTCCATCGAGCTGCGTGACGAGGTCGACGAGGCCGACCACGTCGTGCGTGAAGTCCAGGACCTGGCGCGCGAGACAGGTCTCGTGCTCGGCGACGTCGCCGTCCTCTTCCGGACGCAGACCCAGCCGCGCGCGTTCGAGACGCAGTTTCGCGCGCGCGGTGTGCCCTACGTGCTGATTGGAGGGATGTCCTTCTTCGATCGCAAGGAGGTGCGCGACGTCCTGGCATACCTCAAGCTGCTCGCGAACCGGGACGACGAGGTCTCGCTCCTGCGCATCGTGAACTGCCCGCCACGCGGTGTCGGGAAGGGGTCGGTCGAGAAGGCGGTCGCGTTCGCCACGACCCACGGGATCTCCGCGACGAAGGCCTTCGAGCGCGCGGACGAGATCGAAGGCATCCCTCCGGCGACAGCGGCGGCCGTGCAGGCCATGCTCGCGCAGCTCGGGACGCTGGCGAGCTCCATGTCGAGGATAGGCCTGGTCGAGGGCACGCGGCGGTTGCTCGACGCCGTGGGCTATCGCGGCGAAGTCGACCGCTGCTATCCGGAAGAACGCGAGCGCGAGAACCGCTGGGCGGCGGTCATGGAGGTTCTGAACACGGCCGAGAACTACACCACGAGGCGCAAGAAGCCGACGCTGGCGGGTTTCCTCGAGGAGGTTGCTCTCACCGCCAACGACGAGCGCAAGGACGACGCGGGACGTCGCAACGCGGTCAGCCTGATGACGATCCACGCCGCGAAGGGGCTCGAGTTCACGCGCGTCTACCTGGTCGGCATGGAGGAAGGGCTCTTGCCGCACGCGCGCGCCGTGGCCGACGACTCCGTGGAGGAGGAGCGCAGGCTCGCCTACGTCGGCGTCACGCGCGCCAAGCGGAGCCTGATCCTCACGCTCTCGTCCGAGCGCGCGAAGTTCGGCCGCCGGACTCCATCGCACGCCTCTCGCTTCCTCTACGAGATCCGCGGTGAGACACCGCCGAAGGGCTGGGTTCCTGCCGGTGCACTGGAACCCGCGCCGCCGCGGGGCGGGAAGAAACGCGGCCGCAGGCGCACTGCGGGCCGCTCTCGCAAGTAGGCCCTGCGGTTTACCCAACGCCATGCGCGAGTCCGCGTGTCGGTCGCTCGCGCTGGAATCCGGGTTCGCCGATCAGGCTCACCTGGCGCGGGTCTTTCGGCGCGCAACGGGATGGACGCCGGCGGCGTTCCGGGCGCGTCGCCGCATGCGTCGCCGCATGCGACGCCGTGAACCGGACCCGGTCGAGGAGATCGACCCCGGAGAGCGGCCGTAGAGGTAGGAGCCGACTGCCCCTAGACTGTGCCGCCTCCCGCGCGGGGGGCGGACATGATCTTCACGGAGCTGCGCTTCTTCCTGTTCTTCGCCCTCGTCTTCGGCGTTCACTGGGCGTTGCGCGGGAATGGGCTGCGCAAGTCGTGGCTGCTCCTCTGCAGCTACGTCTTTTACGGGGTCTGGCGCTGGGAGTTCCTCGGCCTGATCCTCCTCTCGACCGTCATCGACTACTTCGTCGGACGGATGATCGTGCGCGAGCGGCCACCGGGCGGGAAGCGGGCGTGGCTCGTCTTGAGTCTCGTCGGGAACCTCGGGGTCCTGGGGCTCTTCAAGTACTTCGACTTCTTCATCGCATCAGGAGTCGAGCTCCTGGGAGCGGTGGGAATCGAGACGACGGCCGACCGCCTGGAACTGGTCCTGCCGGTGGGGATCAGCTTCTACACGTTCCAGACGCTGTCCTACACGATCGACATCTATCGCGGGAACCTCCAGCCGATCCGGAGCTTCCGCGACTTCGCGTTGTTCGTCGCGTTCTTCCCGCAGCTCGTCGCCGGCCCGATCGTGCGCGCGACGCAGTTCCTGCCGCAGCTCTCGACGAAGCGCATCTTCGCGAGCATCAACTTCAAGTCGCACGCGACGCTGTTCCTGTTCGGCTACGTGAAGAAGGCCTGCATCGCCGACAACTTCGCCAGCGTCGTCGACCGCGTCTTCAGCGAACCGGAGAGCTTCGGTCCCGCCGGTCTGTGGCTGGGAGTCCTCCTGTACAGCGTCCAGATCTACTGCGACTTCTCGGGCTACAGCGACATGGCGATCGCGGTGGCGGGGATGCTGGGCTACGCGCTGCCGCTCAACTTCGATTTTCCCTATCTCGCGTCCAATATCACGGAGTTCTGGCGGCGCTGGCACATCAGCCTCTCGACCTGGTTCCGCGACTACCTGTACATCCCTCTGGGTGGGAACAAGCTCGGTCCGATCCTGACCTACAGGAACCTGCTCGTCGTGTTCCTGCTGTGCGGCCTGTGGCACGGAGCGAGCTGGCGTTTCGTCGTGTGGGGGTTGATCCACGGCTTCTTCCTCGTCCTCGAGCGCGCCCTCGGCTGGCGTGCGCGCGGCGTGTTGGGGACGCTCTACACCGTCTTCGTCGCGACCGTTGCGTGGGTCTTCTTCCGCGCGCCGGACTTCGCGGTCGCGATGACCTACGTCCGGGGGCTCTTCGGCATCGGATCGGGGACAGAAGTCCTCGACCCCGTCATCTGGGGAGTCCTGGTGGGCTTCATCCTGGTCCACATCGCGATGTCCAGTCGTGTCATCGAGCGGAACCTCGAGCGCGTACGGCCGCTCGCGTACTCCGTCATGTACGGAGTGGCCTGGGCGCTCGTCGCCCCATGGGTCTCGATCGACTACCAGCCGTTCATCTACTTCCAGTTCTGACTTGCGAGTCTCCCTGTACTTGTTCGCCTCGCTGACTGCATTCGTCGTCACGGCAGGGGCTGTTCGGTCGTTCGTTCCCTTGCCCGAGAGCTCGGGAATGCGCGCGAAGCTCGAGTACTTCGCGGAGCACAAGGACGAGTTCGACGTCCTGTTCCTGGGCTCGAGCCGCGTGCTGTGCGGCCTGGCGCCGGCGGAGTTCGATGCGGCGCTGGAGGAGCTCGGTCACGAGGTGCGGTCCTTCAACCTCGCCGTCGGCGGGATGGAGGCGTTCGAGGCCGACCACGTGTTGCAGCTCGTGCTCGACCTCGAACCGGCGCGACTGCGATGGGTCGTCATCGAGGCCGCGGGCTGGAATCCACTCGAGAGCGAGCAGCTCTCCGCAGCGCCCAACCTTAGGAAGATCGCCTGGCACACGCCGTCGGAGACGCGCAACACCGTCGAGGCGATCCTCGTCGCGGAAGCGCCGATGTCGAACAAGCTCGTCGAGCTCGGCCGTCACGTGGGCCTGTTCGGATTGTGGCTCACGAACGCGGGGCACGGTCTTCCGATCGTGGACCACATGCGCGGCCTGTCGCGCCTCCAGCCGAGGCAGAACCCGCTGTTCGGCGGCGACATCCCGGGGTTGGGCGGCTGGCATCCGATGGAGAGGGATAACTACAGGCGGGAGTCGTGGGACCGGAGGCTCTCCAACCTCGCGAGTGCCGACGCGCGCTCCCGCAAGTCCGACCTCCGACACTTTCCTGTCCGTGCGCTGAGGCGCCAGGTCGAGCTCGTGCGATCACGCGAGCTCGGTCTCGTGTACATGAGCTTGTGCATCGAGGAGAGCCCCGACGCGCACGCTCTTCACGAGGGCGGGATCTTGCCCGCGCTGTTGTCCTACACCAGCCCGCGGGAACACCCCGACCTCTACCGCTACGAGCTGCGTGCCGACGTGAACCACATGAACTCCGAGGGGGCGAAGGCCCTGAGCCGCCTCATGGCGCAGGACTTCGCACGCCTCGTCGAGGGGAGAGCCGGTGAGGGTCCCGACGGGCACTAGGCCGGGCCGGGGGTCGCTGCGTCTCCCCCTCCAGGCGCTCATCGCGCTGACGTGTTTCCTGATCGTGGCCGGAGCTCTTCGGTCACGCCTGCCCTGGCCGGAGAGCTCGGGCTTTCGCGCGAAGCTCGAGTACTTCGTCGAGCACAAGGACGAGTTCGACGTCCTGTTCTTCGGCTCGAGTCGTGTCCTCTGCGGCGTTGCGCCTCGCGAGTTCGATGAGGAGCTCGCCGAACACGGCCTCGAAGTTCGCTCCTTCAACCTCGCACTGGGTGGGATGGAGGCTTTCGAGACCGACTACCTGCTGCGGCGCGTGCTCGATCTCGAACCCGCCGCGCTGCGCTGGGTCGTGATCGAGTACACGAGCTGGGATCCCGTCGGGGGCTGGACGGCGATCGAATCGACGAACCTGCGGAGGATCGCATGGCACACGTCATCGGGGACGCGCGATGCCGTCGAGGCCATCCTCGTAGCCAGGGTGCCGTTCACGACCAAGCTCACGGAGCTCGGCCGTCAAGCGAGGTTCCTCGGGTTGTGGGTCTCCAACGTTGGGCAGGCGTTCCCGGCCCTCGACCACGCGCGAGGTGTGTCCCGTCTCCCGCCGAGGACGAACCCGCTCTTCGGTGACGACATCCCCGGACTGCAGGGCTGGCACCCGATGTTCAACGAGAGCTACGGGCGCAGGGCGTGGAGCAAGCGAGTCAAGAACCTGTTGAACGCCGGAGTGCGGTCGCAGGGCGAGAAGGTCGACCTTCGAGACTTCCCGACCGGAGTGCTCGAGCGTCAGGTCGAGCGCGTTCGGTCGCGGGGAATGGGGCTCCTCTACCTCGGATTGTCCTTCGACGAGAGCCTGCGCGCGCAAGCGCTCCTCGAGAGGGGAACCTTGCCCGAGCTCTTCGCCTACACGAGTCCGCTGGAGCATCCCGAGCTCTACCGCTACGAGCAGCGCGCGGACGTGAACCACATGAACCCCGACGGCGCGAGGGCTCTGAGCCGTGTCATGGCGAAGGACTTCGCACGTCTCCTCGAGGAGAAGGGCTGGTGAGGGCCGTGGTCAGTAGACTATTCCGGCTCTCGCGCGAGCGGCGCCCATGATCTTCACGGAGTTCTCCTTCTTCCTCTTCTTCGCGCTCGCGTTCGGCGTCCACTGGGCGCTGCGCGGAAACGGGCTGCGCAAGTCGTGGCTGCTCCTTTGCAGCTACGTCTTCTACGCTGCCTGGCGGTGGGAGTTCCTGGGCCTGATCCTCCTCTCGACGGTCATCGACTACACCGTCGGACGGCTAATCGCGCGCGAGCGGCCACCGGGGGGGAAGCGCGTCTGGCTGGTGCTGAGCCTGGTCGGGAACCTCGGGATCCTGGGGCTCTTCAAGTACTTCGACTTCTTCATCGCGTCGGGAGTCGAGCTCCTGGCCGCGATGGGGATCGAGACGTCGGCCGACCGCCTCGAGCTGGTCCTGCCCGTCGGGATCAGCTTCTACACGTTCCAGACGCTGTCCTACACGATCGACGTCTATCGCGGGCACTTGAAGCCGGTCCGGAACTTCCGCGACTTCGCACTGTTCGTCGCGTTCTTTCCACAGCTCGTCGCGGGACCGATCGTGCGCGCAGCGCACTTCCTGCCGCAGCTCTTGAAGACGCGTTCCTTCGCGGACATCGCCTTCAGAGCGCACGCGATGCTGTTCCTGTTCGGCTACGTGAAGAAGGCCTGTATCGCGGACAACTTCGCCAGCATCGTCGATCCTGTGTTCGTCGACCCGGAGAGCTACGGCCCCGCCGGCCTGTGGCTCGCGCTCCTGCTCTACAGCATTCAGATCTACTGCGACTTCTCGGGCTACAGCGACATGGCGATCGCGGTGGCGGGGACGCTGGGCTACGCGCTGCCTCTCAACTTCGACTTCCCCTACCTCGCAACGAACATCTCCGAGTTCTGGAAGCGCTGGCACATCAGTCTCTCGACCTGGTTCCGGGACTACCTCTACATCCCGCTGGGAGGCGCGCGCGGCGGCCCGCTCCTCACGTATCGGAACCTGCTCGTCGTGTTCCTGCTGTGCGGCCTCTGGCACGGAGCGAGCTGGCGCTGCGTCGTGTGGGGGTTGGCCCACGGGTTCTTCCTCGCGCTCGAACGCGTTTTCCGGTGGGAGCCGAAGGGGGTCTTCGGCCTCCTCTACACGCACATCGTCGTGTTGCTCGCCTGGGTCTTCTTCCGCGCGGCCGACTTCAGCGTGGCGATGACCTACATGGGCGGGCTGTTCGGAGCCGGAGTGTCCGGGGCCGAGGTCGTGGACGCGGTGTGGTGGGGGATCCTCCTCGGCTTCGTCGTCGTTCACGTCGTGATGTCGCGGCGCCTGATCGAGCGGGGACTCGAGAGCCTGAACTGGTACACCTTCCCCGCCGTGTACGGTGCAGCCTGGGCGCTCGTCCTCCCCTGGGCCGCCGTCGACTACCAGCCCTTCATCTACTTCCAGTTCTGAGCGGCGCGTCGAGGTAGCGCAGCGCGTTGGCCTTGAACAGGCACACGACTTCGCGGCCCGGCACGAGGTCGAGCTCGGCAACGGCGCTCGGGCTGACCTCGACGAAGAGCTCGATCCCGCAATCCACGACTGCGAGCACGCGCCGCCCTTCCTCGATGAGGCCGCTGACGCTTCCCGCGACCTGGTTTCGCGCGGAGATCGCGGAGACGTGCTCGCGGGCGAGCATCACGTCCTCGGGGCGAAGCCCGACGTGGAGGCGCGCGCCCAGCGGACTCGGGACGAAGGCACCGGCGATCGCCGTGCTCGGGGTCATCCGCAGGATGGAGAGCCCCGCCTCTTCGTCTTGCTCCTCGACCTCGAGCTCGAGCACGTTGTCGAGCTCACCGTGGAGCACGTGGCCCGCGCGAACGAGCTCGAGGAGGGAACCGTTCTCCACCGTCTCACCGCCCCGCATGAGGAGCAGCTGATCGGTTAGCTGGAGGATCTCCGAGAGGTCGTGGCTGACGTAGAGCACGGGAACGTCGACGCGCTCGCGAACGCGCGAGAGGTAGGGAAGGATCTGTCCGCGCATCTCGCGGTCGAGAGCGGAGAGCGGTTCGTCGAGCAGGAGCAGCCGCGTCGCCGCGAGCAGGGCGCGCCCGAGTGCGACGCGCTGCCGCTCTCCTCCCGAGAGCTCGAGCGGCTTCCGGTCCAGTAGCGGGCCGAGGGCCAGGAGCTCGACCATCTCGTCGAACCCGAGCGCGATCGAGGCGCTTCCCGCCCGCGCTCCGTACACGAGGTTCCCGCGCACCGAGAGGTGCGGAAACAGGCGACCGTCCTGGAAGACGACACCGATCCCGCGCCGATGCGGCGGCAGGACGATCCGCTCGTCCGTGTTCGCGAGCACCTCGTCGTCCACGACGATCCTCGCGCGCTCCGGCGGAACGAGCCCGGCGAGCGCAGCGAGGAGCGTCGATTTCCCCGAGCCCGACGGCCCCCAGACGCCCGTGAACGTGCTCGAGAGCTCCGCCGAGGCGGCGAGCCGGAAGTCTCCGCGCCGGACGTCGAGCTCGAAGGTGATCACCGGCCGAGCCTCCGCGAGAGCTTGCGGGCGAAGAGCTCCGAGAGCATCAGGGCTGCGAGGGACAGCGCGACCGAGATCGCGGCCAGGCGCAGCGCAGCGTCCTCGCGCCCGGGGACCTGCAGCGCCGAGAACAGTGCGAGCGGGAGCGTCCGGGTCTCCCCCGCGACGTTGCCGGCGAAGGTTATCGTGGCGCCGAACTCACCCAGACTGCGCGCGAAGGCCAGGACGGAACCGGTGAGGATCCCCGGCGCGGCGAGCGGCAGCGTGACGGTCAGGAGCACCCGGAGAGGGGACGCGCCCAGCGTGGCCGCTGCCTCCTCGAGACGCTGATCGACGAGCTCCACTGCCAGACGGACCGAGCGCACGAGCAGCGGGAAGCCCATGACCGTCGCGGCGAGGACTGCGGCCTCGAACGTGAACGCGACCTGCAGTCCGGCCTCGTAGAGCCGACGGCCCACGAAGCCGTTGCGACCCAGAACGAGCAGCAGGGCGTAGCCGACGACGACCGGGGGCAGGACGAGCGGTGCGTGCACGAGCGCCTCCGCGAGGACCTTCCCGGGGAAGCTCCGCCGCGCGAGGAACGCGCCGAGAAGGACGCCCGGGACGAAGGCCATGGCGAGGCTCGTCACCGCGACCCTCGCAGACAGCGCGAGGGCGGTCCACTCCTCGGGCGTGAGTCCCGTGCTCATGGCGCGACAGGCCGGAGTCCGGCCCGCTCCAGGACGCGCTTTCCCTGCGGTCCCGACAGGAAGTCGAGGAAGGCGATGGTCTCCTCTGCGGCGCGGGTGGTCGCGGCCACCTCGTAGCGGATCGGCCCGGAGAGCTCGACGGAGAACACCGACGCGACGCGCACGCGCCGGCTGGCGCGCGCGTCGCTCTCGTACACGATTCCGGCCGAGGCCTCGCCGAGCTCGACGAGGGTCAGCGCCGCGCGTGCGTCGAGCGCGGGGAGCAGGCGATCGGAGAGCTGCTCCCACCAGCCGAGCGCTTCGAGCGTGGTCCTCGTGTAGCGCCCCAGCGGCACGTGATCCGGGTCGCCGACGGCGAGGTGGTCGGATGGGAACCGGAGCGGCTCGAGCGCTCCGTCCGGCTTCCCGTCGGCCGGGACCACCCACACCAGGCGGTTCTCGGCCAGGACGCGCCTCGTGTTCGGCGCGAGCTCTCCACGTCTCTCGAGACGGTCGAGCCACTCGGGGTGGGCGGACACGAACGCGTCCGCCGGCGCTCCGGCTTCGATCTGATGGGCGAGCGTCGACGAGGCCGCCGCGTTGACGCGGACCCTGCGGCCGCCCGCACGCTCGAACTCGCGCCCGAGCTCCGCGACGGCCTCCGCGACGCTCGCGGCCGCGAAGACGTCGAGCACCGTCGGCTCGGACGCCTGCGTTCCGCAGCCCGCGGCGATGACGAGGAGCGTCGTGGCCCTCACCCTGGAACCTCCGCGATCGTGTCGCCCGTGCAGCTCGTGTCGTATCCGGGGAGGCTCGCGATCTCGTCCCGGACACGGCGGTCCGCGAGGAGCTCCAGCATGCGCGCGACCGCCGGCTGGTCGAGGAGGTCGCCGGGCACGGCGAGGTCGAAGCGAACGCTGCCCAGCGGGACGAAGTCGAGTCCGGCGGAGCTCGCGACGACGCGCGGTCCGATGCCGGTGTCCGCACGGCCCCACTGAACGGCGCGAGCGACTTGCCAGTGGCTCCGGAGCTCTTCCGCGTAGCCGCGGATCTCGTTCGTCGGAACGCCAGCGCGAGCGAGCTCCGCGTCGAGGGCGACGCGACTCCCCGAGCCGGCCTCGCGATTCGCGATCCGCACGTCCTCGCGCGCGAGCGCGTCGATGGCCTCGATGCCCTTCGGGTTCCCCGGCGCGACGAGGAGACCGTGTTCGAAGCGAGCGAAGGCGACGACGCGGCCTCCGTGATCGGAGAGGGCGCGCTTCGCGGCGCGCACGTTGTCGCGCGCCGCCAGGTGCGAGCCGGCGACGTGCGCGGCGCCTGCGGCCAGGCGATCCAGGGCGGCGCGGCTCCCCATCTGGCGGAAGAGCGTGCGAGCACCGCTGCGCGTGGCGCGCGACGCCAGGATCCCGAGCGCCGGATCGCACCCGAGCAGCAGGGCCGAGCTCTCGAGCTCGCGCTCGTCGGTGACGAGTCGCACACGGTCCTCGCCGAGCGCGATCGCATCGGCACCTTCGAGCACCGGCTCGAGCGCGCTCGTCTCCAGCGGGACGCCGACCCAGCGGTCGCGCACGCGTGCCACGAGGACGCGCTCGCCCTCGGCGGCCTCCTCCACCGCGACCTCGAGCTCGCCCGGGCTCGACGCCTCGCGGAAGAGCGCTTCCACGGTCTCTCCGAGCAGGCGCGCCAGCTTCAGCGCGAGCGCCGTGTTGGGGAGGTAGCGCCCGGTCTCGATGGCTCCCAGGGCCTGGCGCGTCAGGCCTGCCCGGCGCGCCAGCTCGCGCTGTGTCAGCCCCCGGGCCAGACGAGCTTCTCGGACGTGGGCCACGACCTCCATCCGGCCCAGGCTAGGGGGCCGCCCGAGCATCGCGCAATGAGAAAATTGCATACATGCAATGCGAAAGTTGCCTCGCCTCGGGCACGCAGCGCCCCGTCCCGTCCGGTACAGTCCCGTCACCCCGACCGGGAGGAGGCCCCGTGCAACAGATTCGACTGATGGTCCCTGGAGCGAGCTCGAGCTCCGCGCCCGTGGAAGTTCGCGCCCCCTTCGACGACGCGCCGATCGCAACGGTGGCCACTGCCGATCACGCGGCCGTGGAGACGGCGCTCGCGACGGCTCACGCGCTCTACCTGGATCGCGACGGCTGGCTCCCGACGCCCGAGCGGGCGGAGATCCTCGAGCGCGCCGCGGCGATCATGATCGCGCGCGCCGACGAGCTCGCCGTCGAGGCCGCGCGCGAGGGCGGGAAGCCGCTCGTCGACTCGAAGGTCGAGACGTCACGCGCGATAGAGGGCGTGAAGCTCTGCGCCGAGGCCGTCCGCAACCAGCGCGGCAGCGAGATCCCGATGACGTCGCGCGCATCCGCGAACCGGCTCGCGTTCACGCGTTTCGAGCCCATCGGTCCCGTGGTCGCCGTCTCCGCGTTCAACCATCCCCTGAACCTGATCGTGCACCAGATCGGCCCGGCCGTCGCCGCGGGCTGTCCCGCGATCGTGAAGCCGGCGGCCGTCACGCCGCTGTCTTGCGCGCGCTTCCTCGAGATCCTCTACGAGGCGGGCCTGCCGGAGCCGTGGTGCCAGATGGCGCTCACCTCGGGCCACGACGTCGCCGAGAAGCTCGTGTGCGATCCGCGCGTGGGGTTCTTCTCGTTCATTGGAAGCGGCCGTGTGGGCTGGGCGATGCGCTCGAAGCTCGCACCGGGTACGCGTTGCGCCCTCGAGCACGGCGGGGCGGCGCCGGTCGTCGTCGCCGGCGACGCCGACGTCGAGGCCATGCTGCCCCTGCTCGCCAAGGGCGGCTTCTATCACGCCGGCCAGGTGTGCGTGTCCGTGCAGCGCGTGTACACGGATTCCTCGATCTCGCGCGACGTCGCGAACCGGCTGGCAGAACGGGCTCAGGCGCTCCGGGTCGGCGACCCGACGAGCCCCGACACCGAGGTCGGGCCCCTGATCAAGACCGGCGAGGTCGAACGGGTCCACGAGTGGGTGACCGAGGCCGTCGAGGGCGGGGCCGAGCTCCTCTGTGGAGGCGATCGGATCTCCGACTCGTGCTACAGCCCGACCGTGCTCCTCGACGCTCCGGACGACGTCCGTGTCTCGCGCGAGGAGATCTTCGGTCCAGTGGTGTGCGTCTATTCCACGGACGGAGTCGACGACGGGATACGGCGTGCCAACGCGCTGCCCTTCTCCTTCCAGTCGGCGGTCTTCACGCGCAGCCTGGACACGGCGCTGCGCTGCTACCGCCGGCTCGACGCCAGCGCCGTCATGGTCAACGACCACACCGCGTTCCGCGTCGACTGGATGCCGTTCGCCGGCCTGAAGGTCTCGGGGCACGGCGTGGGCGGCATCCACCACACCATGCACGACATGCAGGTGGAGAAGATGGCCGTGATCCGGTCGATGGAGCTCGCCTAGGGGTCCGGCCGAAAGGCGTCAAAACGCGCTGTCGAGGAGAGCGATGGACGTCGGGTTCCCGACGTAGGCGAACCCGCCGACCAGGTCGAAGAAGATCGGCTGCTCGACGATGGTGAGCGTGTCGACCATCATTCCGAGCTCGGGGACCACGGCGCTGACCGCGAGCTGCCCGCCCGCGGGGACCGTCCCGCGCAACAGGAAGAACCCGCCGCCCGCCGTGTGGTTTGCGCCGAGGTAGTTGTTGAACGGCACGCCGTTGACCTGGTCCGGGCCGAACACACTGACGACGAACTCGTCCAGGACACCATCGTAGATGGAGTTCAGGTTCTGGGTCTCGCGAGCCGGCGTGTTGTGCCGGGCCTTGCGCGCCGTGCCGGCGAGCGTCGTCGTCGTCCCGGCCTGATCCCGGACCGGTATCCCGGACAGTCCCCCGAAGCACCCCATTCCGCCGCCGTTCCCCGGGAGACCGCCGGTTGCGACCTCCTCGATGAGCGTTGCCGCGGCCGTGCCCGTGCCGATCAGGCGCAGCCCGTCGCCGCCGTTGCCCCCGTTGGTGCAGCCGAAGAGCCCCGCTCCCCCATCGCCTCCTCTTCCACCGGTGAGCGTGCAGCCCGCAGCGAAGAGGAACCCGTCGAAGACCGTGGCGCCGTTCGCACCCGGGATCGACGATGCTTGGCCCGGGATCCCGTCGCTCCCGGTGAACGTGCAGTCATAGGCGAAGACGCTCGAGGCGAACACGTACAGGGCCGCCCGCCCCAGAGAGGCTCCGGCCGTGAGCGTGGGTACCGAGCTCGTCCGCACGAATGTGACGCTCGCGCAGTTCGCGATGAAGATTCCGCCGCTGACCAGCGCTCCGCCGGAGCCGTCGAACGTGCAGTCCTCGATCAGTACCGGCCCCGTGCAGTCCTCCACGGTTCCGGCGTAGGTCACGTCGTTCGCGTCGATGTCGAGGCCCTTGATGCTCACGCATTGCCCCGGACCGATCGCCTCCACGTGGAGCGTGTCCCGGATCGTGACCTGGTTGCCGCGGTCGGCCTGGATCGTGAGTCCCTTGCCGACGATGACCAGGGGATCGTAGGTCCCGGCCTTCAGGATCAGGACGTCGCCGTCCGCCGCGGCCTGGATCGCGCTGGGCAGCGTCGTGAAGTCGCCTCCTCCGGAACCGTCGACGGTGTGGACCGTCTGGGCTCGAGCCAGGGTGGTCGTCAACAAGCAACACGCGAGCAAGAGTCCACTCTTCCCTGCCTTGGCGATCATTCTCGGGCCCTCCTGGGTATCGGTCCTCAGTGCGCAGCGGGATCCTCCTCCATCCTCCGGGTCGAGTATAAGGAATTTGCAATATTGCGCCGGAAGAGACCCTGACGGAGGCACCAACCCCGTCTCGGCATCTCCTCGCTCCCGATTGCGACCGCCGTCTCGAGGCACGTCGGGACTCCGCGCATCGGTCCCCTTCCTGTTGGGGGGTCGGAGGAGCAACTATCCTGCGCCCATGGCGGTCCTCGAGACTCGCGCGCTCGAGAAGCGCTTCGGCAGGATCCGAGCCGTCCGCGGCGTGAGCCTGACGGTCGAGCGGGGGCAGGTCTACGGTCTCCTGGGTCCCAACGGCTCCGGCAAGACGACGACGATGGCCTGCGCCCTCGGACTCCTGCGTCCGGACTCGGGGGAGGCCCATGTCCTGGGCCTGCCTTCTTCGCGCATCCACGAGACACGTGGGCGCGTCGGCGCTCTGTTCGACGAAGCGACCCTCGTCCGAGGGCTGACTGCACGGCAGAACCTCGAGTACGCGTGGCGCCTGCTCGGTCACACCACCGGACGCGGCGTGGACGAGGCGCTCGAGCTGGTGGGGCTCTCGGAGCTCGCGAACCAGCGCGCCGGCGGCATGTCCCTGGGTCAGTCGCGCCGGCTCTCGATCGCGCGCATCCTGTGCGGCTCCCCCGAGCTCGTCGTTCTCGACGAGCCGCTCTCCGGTCTGGATACGCGCGGCGTTCTCGAGGTGCTCGACCTGTTCGAGAGCCTCTCGGAATCGGGCGTCACCGTCGTCGTATCGAGCCACCGCATGCACGACATGGAGCGCGTGATCACGCACGTGGGAGTCATCCTCGACGGTGAGCTCGTCTGCGAGAGCCCGCTCGAGGAGCTCCTCGGCGGCAACGGCCAGCACATCCGGATCGCGGCGTCGCCGATCGATCGCGCCCTCGAGGTCCTCGACGGTCGCGACGGTGTCGGGGCCGTCGACGTCCTGAGTCGCCTCGACGGCGCCGGCGAGCTGCGAGTGGCGCTCGCGGTGGACGGTGTCGGCGCCCTGAACAGCGACCTCGTCGCGGCCGGGGTCGAGGTCTCGGGCCTCGTTCCCGAACGGGCGACCCTGCACGGCGTCTTCGAGTCGCTCCTGACGGAACACGCCGGTCGCGGGAGCGAAGCTGGAGGAGCTGCGTGATCGGGACGCTGCGCGTGTTCCGGGCCGAGGCCTACCGTCTGGTCCGGAGCCGGTCCGTCCGGGCCGGAGCCGTTGCCGTGACCGCGGTCGCGGCCGTGCGGGTCCTCGCCGCCCACGTCTCCGAACGGGCCGCCCACTCGGAGGCGATCCAGAACGCCCTCATCGAGGGGCGCTCGCTGCCGGAGCTCGCGGGACCCTCGAACGCCTACGCTCCGCTCGTGGAGGGGTGGCTCGCGGGGCTCACCGTGGGGACGCTCTTGCTCCTGATCCACTCCGCGCGAACGCTCGCGGGCGACCGCGAGAGAGGCGTCTTGCGGCTCGCCCGGACACGCAGCGCGTCGCGTTCCGCGCTCGTGCTGGGTCGCTTCCTCCTCGCACCGCTGCTCGTGCTGGGGGTCGTGTCCCTGGCGGGGATCGGTGCCTGGGTGACCGCGCACGCGTTCTTCGAGTTCGGCCCGCTGATCGACGACGGGGTCGAGTTGCTCACGGAGGAAGAGCTGCTCGGCGAGCTTCGGACCGCGGTCCTGGCGACGCTCGCTCCGCTCGTCGCCACCTATGTGTTCGGTCTGTTCGTCTCGTCGCTCGGCCGGTCGGCGACGGGTGCCGTGGGTATCTGCCTGGCCGTGTTCCTCGGCTTCGACCTGTTCAAGGACGTCATCGGGGGCGTCCAGAAGTGGGTCTTCGCCACGTACACTCCCTCGCTCGTCGACAAGTCCTGCATGGGGGAGATGGCTGGAATCGCACGCGGCTACTCCGACTCCGGCTACATGGACGAGATGCTGCGCATGAACCACATCGTCCCCTGGCCCGAGGCCGCGATCCTGCTCCTCGCGACCTGCTGGGTCGTCTCGCGGAGGTCCCTTTGATCGCAACCGCCCGCGGCGTACTGGCGGCCTTGGTCCTGGTTGCCGGCTGCCGCACGGGTGTGCTCGAACCCGTGCCCGATCCGCTCCCCGAGGCGCTCGACGCGTGGTCCGTCGAGAAGGGCGGGGGCGGGTTCCTCGGGATCAAGGGAACGGAGAACGACAGCGGCTCGCTCGAAGACCTGTTCTTCGCGCCGGGTGTCCGGGTCACGCGAGTCGTCGAGAACTCGCCGGCGAGCGTTGCGGGGATCCGGGCGGGGGACGTCGTGCTCTCGCTGGACGGACGCGAGGTCGATGATCCGGCCGCGCTCGATGCGCTCGTGCTCGAGCGCGCGGCGGGTGAACGCGCGTCCCTGCACGTGCGTCGCGACGACACCGTGTTCGACGTCGACGTGGAGCTCGTGAGCAAGTCGGAAGCGTCGGAGGGCAAGGTCCTCTACCGGCTCGATCCTGCGCGAACCGGTGCCGGGTGGGTGACGGCGCCGGGCGGGGTGCGCCTCGTCAGCGCGAGCGAGAGGAGCCCCGTGCTCTCGGCCGGCATCCCGCTGGGGAGCGTCGTCACGGCGCTCGACGGACGCGACGTTCGCTCCGCACGCGAGCTCCTGCGCCGGGTGGCCGCGCTCGAGCCGGGAACGAGGGTCGAGCTCGACTTCACGCCTCCCGGCGGTCGCGCAGATCACGCGCGGGTCGAGCTCGTCGGCCCCGTTACGTACCTGGCGGGCTTCAGCGTTCCGTTCGTGGTCAGCTATTCGTGCGATCCGGAGGGGCCGACGAAGGAGCTCGTCCTCCTCGACCTCTGGATCATCTCGCTCTTCAGGTACCACCGCGAGGGTGTGGAGCGGAACTGGTCCTTCCTGCGCTTCTTCCGGTTCTCGAGGGGGATCGGGGAACTCTCCGGATGATCGTCGACCTCTCCATTGCACTCGTCGCGGCGATGTCGGAGACGGGTGCGGACGCGAGTCATCGCGACGCGTCGATCGATGTCGAAGGAGCCGTGCTCGACGCGCGGTTCGAGGACATCGACGGAGACGGGACACGCGAGCTCCTGCTCGCCGTGCGGCCGACCGGAACCGACCGGCGCGAGCTCAGGATTCACTCCCTCGTCCCCGGTGGACGCTCGGCGAGCGGCAGTCTGTCGCTGCAATCGGAGCGGATCATCCCCGTGCTCCCCGACGTGATCGCCTACGGACTGGCCGATGTCCGGGAGGACCCCGGTCGCGAAGTGCTCCTGTTCGCGCGGTCGGGCGTCTGGTCCTTCTCCCCGGCCCGCGAGGGTCTGCGCGACAACCTCCGGCCGCTGTTGAAGGCGAATCTGGTGTACGACGTGGCGGACCCCGACGCGCTTCCCTACTGGGACTACGTCCTCGATGCCGAACGGGACCTCGTCGTCGTCCCGGGCGAGTTCACCTTCTCCTTGTGGGGGCCGTCGCGCAGCTCACCGACGGAGGGCGACTACGTCCGCCGCGTGGACTTCTCGAAGGCAGTGAACGCCGGTTCGCGCGACGACCACGGGCCGGTGAACGTGAATCGGCAGGCGACCATCACCTTCGGATCGTCGGACGTGGACATGGACTACGATGACACCGATCCGAGGCGCGTGTTCCTCCACCCCGATCGCGGGTCGCGCCACACGCTGCTCTCCTTCGGGCGCTCCTATCGCGCCCCCGGGATCGGGGACGCGAACGGGGACGGGCTCCAGGACCTCCTCGTGCTGGGGAAGAGCGAGCTCTGGGTGTACATCGCGGGCCCCGGGGGCATTCCGGCGGAACCGAACCGTATCGAGTCCCGCCCCAGGTACCTCGAGGACGCGGCCCGCATCGACCTGGTCGACGTGGACGGCGACGGGGACGAGGACATCTTCTACCTGGCCACCGACGAGGAGGGTGCGGAGGGCTTCGCGTCGGAGGTCTTCACACTCGGCGTGCTGGTGAACGACGGGAAGCGGATGCTCGCGGAGTCGCCCGCGCAGCTCCTGCGGTTCGAGGCGCTCGAGCTGCGCTACGAGATCGCCGACGTGACCGGTGACGGAGCCCCCGACCTCGTTGTGCGGCAGTTCGAGATGCCCTCGATGCTCGACGTCGTGACCAGTCTCGACTTCGAGTACTCGACGATGATCTTCCCCGGCACGGGCGGGCGGCGAGGGCGCGTCTTCGAGCGCAAGCCGATTCTCAAGAACACGCGAACCTACGACGAGGACTCGATCCAGGACGTGATCGCCGCTCGGGACCTGACGCGTGATCTCTCCGGCGACGGAATCGCCGACATGGTCGAGGTCGACGCGAACGGGCGTGTCAGTATCCGCCGCCTCGAGGTCGAGTCGAGCTTCTTCGGAGGCAAGAGCTGGAGTCTTGAGAGCTCACCCTGGAAGCGCTTCGAGTCCCGCGGATCGATCGCGTCACTCGGAGTCGAGGATTACAACGGCGACGGGATTGCAGACGTCATGTCGCGACGCACGGACGGCATCTTGCTCCTCTTGTCCACGGGAGGCGGCCGGTGATCGCGCTCCTCTTGGCGGCGCTCCCGTCTGTCGACGGCTTTGCCGAGTCCCTGCTCACGATTCCGCCCGATGGAACCCGGCTCGCGTTGCGCGACGCGGACGGGGACGGAGTCGCAGAGCTCTTCTGGATCCACCAGAAGGGCATCGGCGTGCGGTTTCTCCAGAGCGACGGCCGGTTCCCCGAGAAGCACGACGCGCACTTCGCCTGGCCCCAAGCCGACCTGGCCTGGGACTTCGCGGATCTGGATGGTGACGGCGCCGATGAGATCGTGCTCCTGGAAATGAGCAGGCGCGTGCGAGCGTGGCGCGTCGACCGCGAGCACGGTTTCGGTGCGGGTCGCGTGGTGCTGGACGGGGTCGACGGGGAGCTCCCGCGAGGGCGTCGGCACATGCGGTTCGCACGGGACGTCGATGACGACGGCCGCGTCGATATCGTCGTGCCCGGCTCCGATCGCTACAGCGTGTACCTCTCGGGCGATGGTGAGAACGAATGGTCCGATCCGATCGAGGTCTCCTTCGAGGCGGAGATCGCCTTCGACCTGGGCGACCCGACGCGGCTCGACGAGAGCTTTGGAATGGACGTCATCATTCCCTGGTTCGAGCTCGAGGACGTCGACGGTGACGGTCTCACCGATCTCATCTCGGAGACGGACGAGTTCGTCCAGTTCCACCTGGCCTCGCCTGACCTTCCCGCCGAACCGACGTGGAAGCTCGACAAGACGGCGCTGCGCCAGAGCTCGAAGCGCCGCCGCGAGCTCGACTTCCAGGATCTCTTCGCGCTCGTCGAGGGGCGCATCGACTGGCGCATCGAGGACCTCGACGGAGAGTTGCCGAACGATCTGATCGTGCAGCAAGGGTCGACCTTCAAGGTCTACCTCGGCGGCTCGCGAACCGGCAACGAGCGCTCGCCGGACGATCTGTTGAAGTCCAGCGGGCATGTGCTCACCTTTCTCCTCCACGACCTGACCGGGGACGAGCGGCCCGAGCTCCTGATGGTCCGTGCGGAGAAGGTCTCGCTCGGGCGGGTCGTGCGTTGGCTCGTGATTCCGGGCAGCCTCGATTTCGACGTCTTCGCCTACGTGAACGAGGGGGCCGGTTTCGCCAAGCGGCCTGCGAGCCGCGTGACGATCTCGCTGAAGATCCCGCGCCTCCTGTCCTTCTTCGAGGAGCTCGAGGGCATGGAGGGGGAGCTCGAAGCGAGGCTCGAGATTCCGACCGCGCGGTGTGTCTTCGACGCCGACGGTCTCAGGAACGACGTCGTCGATATTCGCGGCGAGGAGATCGTGGTCTTCCGCGACTGCGCTCCGGAGGAGGGCGGACGAGACTGGCGCGATCTGGAGGCCTTCGACTTCGACGGCCTGATCGAGGAGTTCCTCCTCGACCAGATCGAGGGTCTCGACGACGGAGAGGTGAAGGACCTCGACCTGGCCAAGATCAAGGACCTGGACTTCAGCCCGGCCGGAGAGCTTCGTAGTGCGTGTGCCGGCAAGACCCCCGCCGTCGCACACGCGCTCGCCGTCGTTCCCGAGGGCGCGGCACTCGAAGTCGTGGACATCGACGGAGACGGGCTCTCCGACGTGATCACGATCGAAGAGCTACCGGACGCCGGAGGTCGACGAGTTCAGATTCTCGTCAGGCGCTAGGGAACCAGCTCGAGCGACACCGGGTTGCTCGCCCAGACGGCAACACGTCCCGTGGGCTCGATGATCATGAACGCGTGGTGCGCGACCGTTCCCGCGAGGGCCGGATCGGAGTCGGGCTGGAGGGTGACGGACGCGCGCGCACGGCCGTGAGCGTCGAGGGCGCTCAGTGTGTTCTGGAGCTCACCCTGGTTCGGACGCGCCAGGGTCTGCGCCATGTAGCCCTTGTTGCCGTCGAAGTTCAGCGGGACGTGAGTGAAGCCGATCGTCACACCAGGGGACGTGCCGGCCGTGCTGCCGATGATCCAGTAGACCCGCCCGGCCATCGCGGGCGTGAGGTCGATCAGAAAGGTCTGTGTGCCACCCTGTGAGACCGAGATCTGCAGCCGATCCACGCTCAGGCCCTCGCAGATGTCCGGAAGGCCGTTGAAGTTCGCGTCCAGGACGGGGTCCTGCGCGATCTCGATCACGTCTGCGACGTTGTTGCCGTTGCAGTCCGAACCGAGCAGACCGATCGGGCCCGGATCGGGGCGATCCGCCGCCGCGGAGGAGACAGCCAGGAGGACGGGGACCAACGTCAGGGTGCAGAACCAGGTGCTAGGACGCATCGCTCGCTCCTTTGTGGAGAAAGTGAACCACGGAGGGGAGCCGACCCTCGGGCCGACGGGTGGGCGGACAGAATACACCCTCCTAGCGAGATCTGGCGACCCGGTTGCTTAACCGGTTCCGTGGCGCCTCTCGTTTTCGGGACGGACCTACTCCAGCACGGCCGAGACCGCGTTGCTGGCCCAAACGAAGGTCTGGTTGTTCGCTCCGAGGATCATGTAGGCGTGGTGGACCTTCATTCCCGCGAAGGAGGGGTCCATCCCGGGCGGGACCGTGAAGACCGCCGTTGCGCGGCCCTGCGAGTCGAGGGCGCTGAGGCCACCGGCCAGGTAGCCCTGGTTCGGGCTCCACAGGGTGTGGGCCATGTAGGCTCCCGGACCGTCGTAGTTCAGGGGGAGCCTCGCGAACCCGACCTGCATCCCCGGATCGCTCCCCGCGAGCGAGCCGAAAATCCAGTAGGTGGTGCCCGCCATCGCAGGCCCCAGGTCGAGTTGCAGGCGCTGCGTTCCCCCCGTCGCGAGCGGGATCCGATCGACGTCGACCGAGAGTCCCTCGCAGGAGTCCGGCATGCCGTTCCCGTTGGTGTCGAGGTGCGGCGTCGACGCGATCTCTGTGGAGTCCGGAATGCCGTTCGAGTTGCAATCCCCAGCGGTTCCCTGCGGGAGGATGATCCCTCCCAGAACGAACGCGATCGGAATCGCGAGCGTGAAGGTCATGGTGCTTTCCCCGTTTCTGACCGATTCCCTCTTCCGGAGGCTTCCCAACCTCCGGTTCCCCGAAGCCCCTAACGGGGCCTCTTTCCCAGGCGTCACGAATCGGTCGCCGGACGGACCGAACTCGAGCTTCCCCGTGTAGGCCCTGTGTAGCCGGAAGAACTTTCGGGTTCGGGTATGCTCCCGCGCCGATGCGGCCCTCGCACACGCTCCCGATCGCCGTCGTGCTCGCTCTCGTTGCGCCGGCCTGCCTGTTCTACGTGACACCGGCCGCCGACGGTCCGGCGCTGTTCAAGCAGGTGGGTTGCACGGACTGTCACGGTCCCCTGGGCATGGGGAGTCCGGTCGGTCCCCCGTTGCGCGGCTTGGCGCGACACTGGACCGCAGAGTCGTTGTCCGGGTTCCTGGCCGATCCCGATGCCGTTCTCGAGCGCGAGCCGCGTCTCGCCGAGCTCTCGTATCGCTTCCGGAACCGCATGCCGTCTTTCGCTCACCTGACCGGATCGCAGCGGAAGACGTTGGCGCGCCACCTCGTCGAGAGCGACGCGGAGGAGAGGCCATGAGGCCGAGATGCTCACACGATGGCCCCGGACGGATTGACGATTCTCGAGAGGGCGAATAGCCTCGCGCGATGCTGTCGCCCGTTCGTCGCGCAACGAGACCATTCATCCTGGGGCTCGCCGTCTTCCTTTTCGGGGCCGTGCCGTCGGCCCAGGACATCCTGATTCCGACGGGTGCCTCGTGGCGCTATTCCGCGGGCGCGCGGCCCGCCGGCTCCTGGACGGCTATCGCCTACAGCGACACCGCGTGGGACACGGGGCAGGCCCAGCTCGGGTACGGTGACGCGGACGAGGCGACCGTCATCCCCTTTGGTCCCGGCCCCAACCCGGACCCGAACGACAAGTACATCTCCTACTACTTCCGGCGCAGCTTTCCCGTGCCGAATCGGTCGTCCATCGGGAACCTCCGGCTGCGCATCCTTCGGGACGACGGTGCGGTCGTCTACCTGAACGGGACCGAGGTTCGGCGGACCAACATGGCCAGTGGTCCAGTTCACGAAACGACGATCTCGAAGAGCAAGGTGGACACGTTCGAGGAGCAGCACTTCTTCTCGTTCGACGTCGACTCGGCACTCCTCGTCGAGGGCAGGAACGTCCTGGCGGTGGAAGTCCATCAGTGGGACGTCTCGAGTCCGGACGTCTCCTTCGACCTGGAGCTCGCGGCGAACGTGACGCCGACCGTGATTCGGGGACCCTATCTCCAGTGCGGCGCGGAGGACTCCATGGTCCTGCGCTGGCGCACCGACGTCGCGACGGATTCCAGGGTCTCGATCGGGGACGCTCCGGGGAGTCCGGACCGGACGATCGACGAGCCCGGGAAGACCCAGGAACACGAAGTGGAGATCACCGGGCTCGTGCCGGAGAAGAAGTACTTCTATTCCATCGGTACGATCGGCGGACGGCCGCTCGCCGGTGGCGATTCGCAGCACTGGTTCGAGACCTCGCCGCCCATCGGGGTTGCCCGACCGATGCGAATCTGGGTGCTCGGAGACTCCGGGACGGCGAGCCTGAACGCCCTGCTCGTCCGGGACGCGTACTTGAATCTGCCGGGATCGGAGCAGACCGACTTCGTGATGCTGCTCGGCGACAACGCCTACAACCTGGGCACGGACGGCGAGTACGAGTTCGCCTTGTTCGCGATGTACGCCCCCTTTCTTCCCACGCGCGTCTTCTGGCCTGCGCGAGGGAACCACGAGTTCTATGCGGATGACTACTACTCCGTCTTCACAGCACCCACCGCCGCGGAGGCGGGCGGGAACCCGTCTGGGAGCGAGGCCTACTACTCCTTCGACTACGCGAACGCGCACTTCATCTCGCTCGACTCCTTCGGAAGCGACCGCTCAGTCGGCGGGGACATGTGGACCTGGCTACAGGCCGACCTGAGCTCGACGGAACAGGACTGGGTCATCGCCTTCTGGCACCATCCGCCGTACACGAAGGGGAATCACGATTCCGACTCCGAGACCGAGCTGGTCGAGATGCGCGAGAACTTCCTCCCGCTGCTCGAAGCGGGCGGAGTCGATCTCGTTCTGACCGGTCACAGCCACTCCTACGAGCGCTCGCACATGATCGCCGGGCACTACCTCGACAGCTCGACGTGGTCGCCGGCGATGGTGCTCGACGCGGGCGTCGCCGACCCCGAGCTGGGGGACGTCTACGTGAAGGAGGCGGGCTTCACGGAGGGCACGGTGTACTGCGTCACGGGGAGCGCGGGGAAGGTCAAGTCGGCTCCTCTGGACCACCCTGCAATGCACGTCTCGCTGGCCGATCTGGGTTCGCTCGTACTCGAAATCGACGACGACGTGCTGAGCGCGTTCTTCGTGGATGCCACCGGCGCGATCGACGACCGGTTCGAGATCTACCACCTCCCACTGCTTTCGGACGTGGAAGGGGGCAGGGGGGTGCGCGATCCCTCGGCGCCGGAGCAGGTCCCGACCGACCTCTGAGGCCGGCTCAGCCCGGTCGCTCGCGCTTCAGCACGTGCGCCAGGGCCCCTTCGAGCTCGGGTTCGGCGAAGGCGTAGCCGCTCCGCAGGAGCGCGGTGGGGAGGACCCGCTGTCCCGCGAGCAGAAGCTCCTCGGCCAGCTCGCCGAAAGCCACACGGGCGGCGAGCCCCGGCATCGGAAGGAAGGCCGGGCGACCCAGGACTCTTCCCAGTGACCTCGCGAAGTCCCGGTTCGTGACCGGATGCGGCGCGACTGCATTCACCGGTCCCTCGAGCGTGTCGGTCACGAGCGCGTGATGAACGGCACGAACCGCGTCGTCGAGGGCGATCCAGCTCATGTACTGCTTGCCGTTGCCGACCGGGCCGCCAACCCCCAGCTTGAAGGGGAGCAACATGCGCTGGAGCGCTCCGCCGTCCGGTGAGAGGATGACCCCGAACCGCAGGTTGACGACACGGATGCCCGCCTCGCCGGCGACTCTCGTGCTTCCTTCCCAGTCGCGGCAGACCTCGGCCAGGAAACCGCTACCGGGAAGGCTCTCCTCGTCGACCTCCTCCTCACCGCGGTCCCCGTAGATTCCCACGGCGGAGGCGCAGACCACGCACTCGGGCTTCGACTGGAGCTCCCTCAGGGCCTCGCACAGAAGCCGCGTGCCCGACGTGCGGCTCGACGCGATGCGGGCCTTCTGAACCGTGCTCCAGCGCCGGGCGGCGATGTTCTCGCCCGCCAGGTGGACGACCGCCTGGACTCCCTCGAGGTCGCTCGCCGAGAGCTTCCCGTGTTCCGGATCCCAGGCCACTTCGCCTTCCGCGGCATCGCCCCGCACGAGACGCAGCACCTCGTGGCCCCGCGTGGTCAGGAACGGGACCAGCGACGAGCCGAGCAGACCGTGCGAGCCGGACACGAGCACCTTCATGGGATTGCACGGCCCCTCTCCCGGAGCCGGGCGCCCTCCTCCGCGGGGCGTCCAGAGCAGTCTAGCGGCGCCCCGACGCCGCGGCGAGCGGGCTCCCTCGCCCGATCCGGTCCCGGCCTGGAGGACTGCTCGTGGGCGTCCTGGAAGACTCTTCAAGGATTCGGGCGATCGGTCGATAAGCCGCACGTGGGAAGCCGCACCGCGATTCTTGGGCTGAACGCCTACCACGGGGACTCGTCGGCCTGCTTGCTCGTCGATGGGGAGCTCGTTGCTGCCGCCGAGGAGGAGCGGTTCCTGCGCGTCAAGCACTGGGCGGGATTCCCCGCCGAGGCGGTCCGCTGGTGCCTGGCCGAGGCGGGGCTCGAGGCCGACGACCTCGACCACGTCGCGATCAACCGCGACCCGTCAGCGCACCTGATGCAGAAGGTGTTGTTCGCGCTGCGCCGACGTCCCGACGTTCGTGCGGTCGCGGACAGGCTCAAGAACGCCCTGTGCATCGGTGGCGCCGAACAAGCGCTGGCCGAGGCGCTGGACGTCGAGCCGCGCGCCGTACGCGCTCACTTCCACCGCATCGAACACCACCGGGCGCACCTCGCCAGCAGCTTCCTGGTCTCCCCGTTCGAGGAGGCCGCGATCGTGTCGGTCGACGGGTTCGGCGATTTCGTCAGCACGATGTGGGGCTACGGGCAGGGCTCGCGGATCTCGATCCTCGACAAGGTCTCGTTCCCGCATTCGCTCGGTCTGTTCTATCTGGCCATAACGCAGTACCTCGGGTTTCACCGCTACGGTGACGAGTACAAGGTCATGGGGCTCGCGTCCTACGGCGAGCCGACGCGAGTGCGCGACCTCCAGTCCGTCGTTCGCAAGTTGCCGGGCGGTCGCTTCGAGCTCGACCTCGACTGTTTCCTGCACGCGAGCGAAGGGATCTCGATGGCCTGGGACGGTGGCGCACCGGTCCTGGGGCTCTCGTACTCCAAGGAGCTGGAGCGTCGTCTCGGCCCCGCGCGGGCGCCCGACGAACCCATCACGGACGAGCACAGGGACCTCGCCGCTTCGGCACAGGCCGTCTACGAGGAGATCCTTTTCCACCTCCTGGAGCAGGTCTCGCGCGAGGTCCACTTCGACAGGGTCTGCCTCTCCGGAGGCTGCGCGATGAACAGCGTGGCCAACGGCAAGATCACGGAGCGCACGCGTTTCCGCGAGGTCTGGGTGCAACCGGCGGCCGGCGACGCGGGAGGCGCCATCGGCGCGGCGCTGTGCATCTGGAATCAGGGACTCGGGCGACCGCGGACGCAGCCGCTCCAGGGGGCCTACCTCGGTCCGCGCTTCGACGACGACGACGTCGGCCGCGAGCTCGAGGAGCTCTCGCCGGTGCTCGCCGATGCCGGATGCCGTCTCCGCCGCGCCGTCGACGACGAAGAGCTCTGCCGCACCGTCGCCTCGAAACTGGCCGACGGCGCCGTCGTCGGGTGGTTCCAGGGCCGCATGGAGTGGGGACCGCGCGCTCTCGGCAACCGATCGATCCTGTGTGATCCGCGGCGCGCGGACGTGCGGGACGTACTCAACCTGAAGATCAAGCGGCGCGAGTCCTTCCGACCGTTCGCGCCCTCGATCCTGCGCGAAGCGGTAGGCGAGTGGTTCGAGAAGGACGGTGACGCGCCGTTCATGGCCGAGGTCTGGCCCGTGCGCGCCGAGCGGCGCTCCGAGATCCCGGCCGTCACTCACGTGGACGGGACCGGGAGGCTCCAGACGGTCAGTCGCGAGGACAACCCGCTCTTCCACCGACTGATCTCCGCGTTCCGGGACGAGACCGGCGTCCCGATGGTCGTGAACACGTCCTTCAACGAGAGCGAGCCGATCGTGTGTACGCCCGGCCAGGCGATCGACTGCTTCCTGCGTACCCGGATGGACCTCCTGGTGATCGGGAGCCACGTCGTCGAGCGCGTTCCGGAGCCCGCGGCCGCACTCCCCGTGGAGCCGGATCGCGACCGGAGCACACAGCGGGCCACCGTTCGAGGAGAGACCGCATGACTTCGTACAGCGACCGCGCCGCCCTGATCGCCGGAGCCGGAGGCTTCATCGGCGGGCATCTGACTCGCGAGCTACTGTCCCGCGGATACTCGTGGGTGCGCTGCGTCGACATTGCGCCGACGCACGAGTGGCACCAGCTCCACGACGGCGCCGAGAACATGGTGCTCGACCTGCGCGACAAGCACGCTTCTAGTGCGGCGACCAGCGGCGTCACGGACGTGTTCAACCTCGCCTGCGACATGGGCGGGATCGGGTTCATCGAGAACCACAAGGCCGAGTGCATGGTGAGCGTGCTCATCAACACGCACCTCCTGATGGCCGCGGCCGAGCGCTCCGTGGAGCGCTACTTCTACTCGTCCTCGGCGTGCGTCTACAACGGATCCAAGCAGAGCGACCCGAACGTCACGGCCCTCCGGGAGGACGACGCCTACCCGGCGGAGGCCGAGGACGGCTACGGGTGGGAGAAGCTCTTCTCCGAACGCATGTGCCGCCACTTCCACGAGGACTACGGTCTCGACGTTCGCGTCGCCCGATTCCACAACGTCTACGGACCGGACGGGACGTACGACGGTGGTCGCGAGAAGGCCCCGGCGGCGATCTGTCGGAAGGTCGCCCAGGCGAAGCTGACGGGGAAGTCCGGGATCGAGATCTGGGGCGACGGCGAGCAGACGCGCAGCTTCATGTATGTCGACGATTGCATCGAGGGCATGCTGCGCCTGCACGAGAGCGGTCACACCGATCCGATCAACCTCGGCAGCAGCGAGCTCGTGACCATCAACCGGCTCGTCGATCTGGTCGCGGAGATCGGGGGAGTGGAGCTCGAGCGAAGCTACGACCTCGATGCGCCCAAAGGCGTCCGCGGCCGGAACAGCGACAACACGAGGATCCGCGAGATCCTCGGTTGGGAGCCCTCGGTCCCGCTCCGCGAAGGGCTCGAAAAGACCTACGCCTGGATCTTCGACCAGGTATCGGGACGGACACGTGCGCCGCTCCCGGGTGAGGAAACCTCTTGGCGCGCTTCCTCTTCGTCAATCAGTACTACTGGCCCGACTTCGCGAGCACGGGCCAGCACCTGACGGACCTGGCCGAGCACCTCGTCGGCTCCGGCCACGAGGTGCGCGTGCTCTGTTCCCGCGGGCGCTACCTCGAGGGCCGGGGCGACGCGCCCCGGTCGGAGAATGTGCGCGGCGTACAGGTGCGGCGCGTGAGCGCGACGTCGTTCGGGAAACGGACCTCGGTCGGGCGTCTCGTCGACTACCTCACGTTCCACCTGCTGGCCGGGGTACGGACGGTCTCCTCCTGTTGGGCGGATGTCGTCGTCACGCTCACCACGCCGCCGCTCGTCGGCTGGATGGGGGCGGTCGCGAAGCTCTTCTCGCGCTCGCGGCACGTGAACTTCGTGATGGACCTGCATCCCGACGCGGAGTTCGCACAGGGGATGATCCGGATCGACTCCGTGACGGGACGGGTGCTCGAGCGAATACATGCCGCCTGCCTGCGTCGCGCCGACGCGAACGTCGTACTCGGGTCGTATCAACGAGAGCGCATCACGAGCCGCGGCGTGGGTCCCGAGCGCATCGCGGAGATCCCGGTCTGGAGCGATGGTCGCGAGATCGAGCCCGTCCCGCACGCAGAGAACCCGCTGCGCGAACGCCTGGGCTGGTCCGACCGGTTCGTCGTGATGTACAGCGGCAACGCCGGTGTGGTCCACCGTTTCGACGAGCTCCTGGCGGCCGCGCGGGAGCTCGGCTCGACCGATCCGCGCGTGCTCTTCGCATTCGTCGGCGGCGGACCGAGAACGGCCGAGATCCGCGCCTTCGGTGAGGAGCACGGCCTCGAGAACATGGAGTTTCACGACTACTTCGCCCGGGAAGAGCTGAGGCAGTCGCTCTCCGCCGCGGACGTGCACTTCATGTCGCTGCGGCCCGAGCACGTGGGGATCGCCGTCCCCGGGAAGCTCTACGGGATCCTGGCCGCCGGACGGCCGGCGCTCTTCGCCGGACCCCGATCGTGCGAGTCGGCGGAGACGATCCTCGCTGCGAATGCCGGTGAGGTGTTCGAGCCCGGCCAGGGCGAAGAGCTCGCGGAGGCGATCCGGCGACTCGCGCTCGACCGCGCCGAATGCGCGCAGCTCGGCGCGCGAGGACGCTTGTACTTCGAAGATCACCACGAGCGCGGGCTCTGCGTGGAGGCCTGGCGCGAGGTGCTCGAGGCGGTTGCGGCGGGCGCACCCCTCCCCTTCGAGAAGATGCCGGCCGGCTTCCGCGCGCGCCTCGACACCGTGAGGGGCGCGTTGCCCGCCGAGCGGACTACCGTCGAGGCGGAGGTCGACTAGTGGACGCCGCGCTCGAATCCGACGTCCGCCGGCCGGGCGCGAAGGGCACACCGCAGCCGGTCACGATCGCGCTCGTTCTTTGCGCGCTCTTCGCCTGGCTCCTCGCCCAGCGCGACTTCGGTCCGGACGGCTACTTCATCCCGCTGAAAGGACTCGCGATCCTCGCGGCGGGGTTCGCCCCCGGGCTCTTCTATCTCGCGCGCCTTCGTCGCGACCCGGCCAGCGCCGAGCCACTGCCCTACTTCCCGCTCCTGGGCGTGATCTTCGGGATCTACTACGGGCTGCCGGTTCTCCTGCGCGACCGCGTCCGGTTCATGAGCCTCGAGCCGAACCCCGTGGACGTCGCGGACGCGCTCGACCTCGCGATCCTGGGTCTGGCGGCGCTGTACCTGGGCTTCGGGCTCGTGGGGCCCAGGGTCCTCTCCGGCAATGCGCGCCGGCCGCTCTCCGTCCCGTGGGACGAGGAGCGCGCGCGGAACACGGCCGTCGTGCTCGTCGCCGTCGGCGTCCTCGCGACGATCGCGAGCGAGGTCGTCGAGATTCCGCACTACCTCGTCCAGGTCGTGCGCGTCCTGACGCTGATGCTCCGCGTCGGGCTGGGGATCTTCGTCATCCTCGCGCTGAAGGGTCGTCTCCCGCGACTGCAGCACCTCCTCCTGTGGACGATCGCGATCCCGATCTACCTGTTCATCCACATCAGGACCGGACAGATCGGGGCACTGATGCGGCCCGTCGTCTTCACGCTGTTGCTCGTGTGGGCCTATCGGCTCAGGCTCCCCTGGCTTGCCATCGCGTTCTTCGCGGCGTGCGCGATTCTCTTGCGCGGAACAGCTTCCGAGTTCCGCTCGATGGTCCATCGATCCCACGCCGTGGCCGAGCTCAGCTCGTTCCAGCGATCGGCACTCTACGTCGACATCGTTCGCAAGAACCTGGTGGCGCATCCGGGGGACACGCTGAGCCGGTCACTGGATCTGATTGCGTCGCGGACGGCCCAGCTCGGTCTGTTCGCGCACACCGTGCACCGCACGCCCGAAGCCGTGCCCTACTGGAACGGGGAGACCTACAAGACGTTGCCGTCGAGCTTCGTTCCGCGCTTCATCTGGCGCGACAAGCCGACCAAGGAGCTGGGCCAGCGCTTCGGCCACCGCTACGCGGTGCTCGAGCCGGAGGACCGCATCACCTCCGTGAACCTGCCGCAGATGGTGGAGCTCTTCGTCAACTTCGGGGCGCTCGGAGTCCTGTTCGGGATGCTCGGTCTCGGCGTCCTCTACCGGCTCGCCTACTTCAAGCTCAACGATCCCGGAGCCGGGGACGGGACGACGCTGATCGGCGCGATCATCTTCTCGGAGCTGATCAACATCGAGTCGGACTTCAGCCTCGTCTTCGGGGGCCTGGTCCAGATCGCCGTGATCCTGTTCGTCGTGCTCCGCAACTGCGCGCCCCGGCGCCGGCGTGTCGTGCACGGTCTCGCGCTGGCGCGCGGCGCAGAGGCTCCGTCGTGAGGATCCTTCACGTCGTCCCCTGCTACCTGCCCGGCACGAGCTACGGGGGGCCGATAGCGTCGGTCCACGGGCTCGCCCGTTCGCTCGTCGTGCGCGGTCACGAGGTCGGCGTGTTCACCACGGATCGTGACGGCTGGGCGCCGCTCGTGCCGGCACCGGAGCGCACGTCGATCGACGGTGTCGACGTGCGTTACTTCCGCGCGCGGTTCCCGCGCCGTCTCCATCGCGCCCCGGGGATGCGGAGCGCGCTACGCGAGGGGATCTCCGCGTTCGACATCTGTCATCTGCACGGCGTGTACTCCTGGCCGACCCTGTGCGCGGCACGCGAGGCCGAGCGAGCGGGCATCCCGTACGTGCTGAGCCCGCGCGGGATGCTCGTGCGGGACCTGATTCACCGCCGTGGTCGGTTGCGGAAGGAGCTCTGGATTCGCGCGTTCGAGCGCCGGACGGTCGAGCGCGCGGCGCTCGTCCACGCGACCAGTGAAGCCGAGGCGAAAGACCTCGCCGAGCTTCCCCTACCCTGGCCGAAGATCGCAACGATCCCCAACGGCGCCGAGATCGTCGAACCCGACCCCTCGCGGGTCTCGGCGCGCGTCCATGCCGCGCTCGCCAGGGACGACGCCATCCTCTATCTCGGCCGGCTCTCGTGGAAGAAGGGACTCGACCGGTTGCTCGCCGCCGTCGCCCGGCTCGAGCACGGTCACCTCGTCGTCGCGGGCAGCGATCACGGCTGGGGTGCGAAGCTCGACCGGACGATCTCCGAGCTGGGGCTCGAGAAACGCGTCACCGTGCTGGGGGAAGTCGACGGTGCAGACAAGGCTGCGTTGCTGACGAGTGCGCGCGTGCTGGCGCTCGTGTCCGATCATGAGAACTTCGGAAACGTCGTCGTCGAGGCGATGGCCGCCGGTCTTCCGGTCATCGTCACCGAGGCCGTCGGCGCGGCGTCGATCGTGGCGTCCGCCGGCGCCGGTCGCGTGGTCGGAGGTGACCCGAACGCAATCGCAACGGCGCTGGCCGAGCTCCTTGCGGATCCTCCGCTCTGTCGCGCGCTGGGGAACGCGGGCCGCCGAGTTGCACGCGAGTCGTTCGAGTGGAGCTCGATCGCCGAGTGCTTCGAGGAGCACTATCGCGGCCTCGTCCCGCGGCTCGCGCGAGCGGGCTGACCGACGCACACGCCCGAGCGTCTTTGAGACTGGACGAAGGGGCACGGGGTTCCACCAACTCGGGAGTTTTTCGCCCACTCCAAGGGGCCTCACGAAATGCCCCCTTATTCCGAAGGGGAGCCATTACCGCCGGCGGATTACAGCCGTACGTTCTATTCAGAGCCCCCCCTCTCCGGTGTCCGGGCCGCTTCCGCAGGTTCCCGTCACCGTCCCACACCTCTCTCCACCTCCCCCTCATGAAGACGATCCTCCTCCTGGGGGCGGTCTCGGTCGCGATCTCGGTCGCTCCGGACGCCCAGCGTGCTGGCAAGATCCCCGCCGGCGATCCCGTGATCACCGTCGAAGGCCGCGACTTCTCGACCTGGAAGGAATACGCCGAGTCGGACCTGTTCCTCGAGAAGGGACTGCGCTGCAGCCTGCCCGAGCGCGCTCCGCACCCGTCCTTCCCGATCCTGCCTTCCTCGGGAGCCGACGCCGGGTCGCCTTCCGACTGCACCTACAACAACACGAATCCGAGCGCGGTCTACTCCCCGGACTTCATCTACGAGATCCCGGTGGTGTTCCACATCATCCAGAGGACCAGCGGCGTGGGCTTCGTCAGTCCGCAACGGATCCGAGACCAGGTCGAGATCCTCAACGAGGACTTCCGTGCCACGTTCGCGACGAACGGTGCCCCCGGCAACGACGCGCTGATCCAGTTCCGTCTCGCAACGGTGGATCCCTCGGGCAACCCCACGAGCGGGACCACTCTCTCGACGAACAACAACTGGTACAACGATTTCGGCTCGTACTGGAACACGCTCGCGTGGGACACGAACCGCTACCTCAACATCTACTCGAACAGTGCGGGCGGCGCGCTGGGCTACGTCCCCGACCTGCCCCAGGGCGGCATCGCGGGGAGCAACACCGACCGAGTGGTCGTGCTGCACTCGACGATCGGCCGCAACGCGCCCTTCGGCCCGCCCTTCCACATGGGGCGCTCGGCGACCCACGAGGTCGGGCACTACCTCGGCCTCGAGCACACCTTCTCGTTCGGGTGCGGGACGATCGCCGGTTGCAACTCGACCGGTGACCGCGTCTGCGACACGAACCGCGAGTCGTCGCCGACGAACGGGTGCCCGGGCACCAAGAACTCGTGCAGCTCGGCGGATCCGATCCACAACTACATGGACTACTCGAACGACCTCTGCATGTGGGAGTTCACGCCGCAACAGATCCTCCGCATGCGCTGCTCGATCGAGCACTATCGGCCCTTGCTGGCGGACGTCTTCTCGATCCCGCACCTGCGCGACGACGCCAGCCAGCTGGACATCGTCACCGGCGGGACCCTCAACCTGTCCCTCGATGCCGGCGCACAGAACGGCTCGACGTTCTACTGGGTGCTCGGCAGCATCTCCGGCACGTCACCGGGCATCGATCTCGGGGCCGCGGGCATCCTCCCGCTCAACTTCGACGCGTACATGCAGTTGACGTTCAAGCCGGCGAACCAGCTCTTTCAGAACTGGGCGGGCAACTGGGACACGGATGGACGCGCCACCGCAGCCCTCCTCCTGCCGTCGGGCACGCACCCGGCCTTCTCCGGAGTCACGGTCGACCACGCCTTCTTCTCGTTCACGACCTCGGGCGTGATCGACAACGTGAGCAACGCGGCGTCGGTCCTGCTGCAGTAAGGGAATTCGCCGGTACGGTGCCGCGACGTCGGCACCGTACCGGTCCCTCACGCGCGTGCCGTGAAGCGCGAGAGAATCGAGCGCACGCGGCCGCGCTCGTAGTCGTCGAGCCAGGCGAGGTAGGTGAGCGCCGGTGCGACGACCGCCACCGTGGCGGCCACTGCGATCGTGCTCCCGATCGAGCCCGCGCCGGCCGCGATGCGCGCGGCGGCCCCCGCCGTGAACCAGATCGCTCCGGCTATCGGGAGTGCGGGTAGAAGGACCCGACCGGCGAACCGGCGCAGGCTCTCGCCTACGAGCTCGCAGGTCGCGCGCGGCACGATCCAGGCGGAGACGGCGAGATCCGCAGCGAGCAGGCCGAGGATCAGGCCCGACAGTCCCATCGAGCGCGCGAGCAGGAAGCCCAGGCCGAGCCCCAGCACGCTCGTGATCGCGTAGCAGATCGCCACCGGTCGGTGCCTGTTGGTCGCGACGAGGAAGACGGAGCTCGTCGTCCACGGAGCCTGCAGGACGAGCATCAGGAGCAGCGCGTCCATCAGGCCGCTCGCGTAGGCGAGCTCGCCGCCCGTCCAGAGCTCGACGACGACCTCTCCGGTGTAGCGCAGCGTCACCGCTGCTGCGATGCACGTCGCAGTGATGACCTTCACGGCGAGCGCGTGAACGCGTCTCAGCGTCTCGAGATCGCCGCGCGCCTCCAGCGCCGTCAGTTCCGGCCACAGCGCGTTCGCGAACGAGCTCGCGACCTGCCGCACCAGGTTGCACAGCGTCCGGAGTGTCACGAACACGGTCACGGCGGCGGGACCGAAGAGTGCGCCTGCGATGAGTGTCGTGCCCTGGATCGACGCCGCCTGGCTCCCCCGGATCAGGAAGAAGAGGGAGCTGGGGCCCAGGAACGAGCGCGCGAGCCCGGGCTCGCGCCGCGCCGTCCCGAGCGAGATCTCGGGGTGTCTCCGTCGCAAGTCCGCGAGAGCCCAGGCAAGGCAGGCCGCGAGCGGGACGATCTGCGCCAGCGCCACCTGGACCAGGCTGCCCCCGGCGACGACGACGAGCGCCGTGAGCGCGATCAGGAGCACGCGTTGCGCATTGTAGACCGTCATGCCCGTCGCGTACTCCCCGACCGTCCGGTAGAGGCCGGTGACGAGTCCGTACGGAACCTGGGCTGCGACCTGGACCGCGAGCAGTATCGCCACCGTCGCGGCCGTCCCGTGGCCGACGATCTCGAGCTGGAACCAGTGCTCGACGGGGAGCGCGTATGCCGCGAACCCGACGAGGGCGATCGCCGCGACGCACAGCCTGAGACACCAGTGGAGCGCACTGTGCAGTGTTCGTGTGAAGCGCTCGAGCTCACCCGTCGCGTAGTCCTGGTTGAGCCGGTTGAGGACGTAGGTGGTCACACCCATGTCGACGAGGACCATCTGCGCGGCGATGGCCGAGAGCATCAGCCACTCGCCATAGAGTTGCTGGCCCCACGCCGCGAGGAACACGGGCACGAGCACGACCTGACCCACGGCGCGAATCACCTGCGAGGTGAGCGTCGCGATCGCACCCCGGCGAAAGCGTCCCGTGCGCCCGCCGGCGAAGGCGGCTTCGGGCTTCGCGGTACGCAAGGCTCAGGCCTCGTGCGCGCGCGCGAGCACGATCACGACGCTGCTCCTGCTATCTCGCGCGGGGGCGTCGAGGACCTCGTCCCACGCGTCGAAGAAGCCCTCGACCTCGAAGCCGTGGTGCGGGAGGTTCCGCGCGAAGAACTCACGCGTGAACCCGAGCGGGTGGACGGCGCCCATGCTCGCGAGTGCGGCCGGCCCGCGACCATCGAGGTCGAAGTGCGGCACTTCGATCGCGAGCAGTCCGCCCGGGACGAGCACGGCGTGAAGCTCGTCGAAGATCGTCGTGAGGTCCGTGAAGTGCTCGAGCACGTGCGCCGTGTAGACCACGTGGAATTCCCGCTGATCGACGTCCGTGAGGCTCTCCACGAGGGGGACGCCGAGCGCTCGTACGCCGAACTCGCGTCGCGTGCGGCCGATCTCGACACCCTCGGCGTCGAAACCCAGCGCCCGCGCCTGGAACACGAAGTAGCCCCAGGACGACCCCAGCTCGAGCAGCCGCGACCCCGGCGCGAGCTCGAGCAGTCGCGAGATCCTGTCGCGGAAGTCCTTGTCGGTGCCGGCGAACAGGTTCCCCTTCCGCGCGTCGAGCTCGGTGGGGGAGGGCAGCGCCGTCGTTGAGCCCTCGGCGTCGTAGGTCGAGTCGTAGAGCGAACCGAAGAGCGACGACCGGTACAGGGGGTCGGTGAAGCACAGCCCGCAGCCCCGACAGCAGCGGATCTTCACCGCGAGGTGCTTGCGTCCCACGGTGTCGGAGTCCCGCGAGCGACAGTACGGGCAACTCTTCTGGCTCCGGTACAGCGACTGGACGGCGAACTCGAGACGCGGGAGGAGGTTCGTCACGCAGCCGCCTCCACGCGCTCGACGCGCGCGCGGCCATCGTGCGCGGCACGGTAGGCGCGCACGATGCGGTCGCCGTAGTCGCGCCAGGTGAACCCGGAGCTCACGCGCTCGTGTGCGGCGCGACCCATCGCGAGCCGCGCCTCGCGATGCGCGTACAGCCATTCGAGCTTCTCGGCCAGTGCGCCCGCATCGCGGATGGGAACGATGAAGCCGTCGGTCCCGTCGTTGACGAGATCCTCCGCGCCGGTGTTCGTCGTCGCCACGATCGGTAGCCCAGAGGCCATGGCCTGCGCCGTGACCATCGCCAGCCCCTCCTCGATGGAGGCCAGGCAGAAGACCGACGCGCGGGCGTAGAGGTCGACGAGCTTCGACTGGGGCACGGGATCGCGAAAGACGATCCGATCGCTCGAGTAGCGCTCCCGGAACGGCTTCATCTCGGGCGCGACCCTTCCGACGAACCACAGCTCCGAGTTCGGAAGGTCGAGCTCGCGAAACGCCCGGAGCAGGTAGTGGCAGCCCTTGCGCAGGTTCACGCCGCCGACGTGAATCACGCGGAACACGTTCTGGCGTTCGCGTGTCCCCGGTTCGGGCGGGCGAAAGCTCTTGAGCGAGACGCCGTAGGGGACGTGCAGGAGCTTGTGCTCCGGAATCCCCTCCTCGACGAAGCTCCGCACCACGAAACGGCTCGGAGTAGCGATGAAGTCGGCCTCCTCGTACTCGCGGAGCTCTTTCTCGACCATGCCGGGGTGCGCAACCCGCGGACGGAGCCCGAACGTCTCGTACTCCTCGGCGAGCAACTTGCACTGCGCCCGGATGTGGCTGCTGCCCCGCTCGACGACCGTCGTCATGCCCAGCGCCTGCGCGCGCTGGATGCCCGCCAGCGAGCCGCCCGACCACCCCACGAAGACGTCGGCGCCCTCGGGGATCCTGCGCGCGGCCCGGGCCTCGAAGTGCTCGTGGAAGAAGTTCTGAGGGTTCACGCCGTTCGTGATGCGGTGCGGGAGCCGCGTCCAGCCGCGTCGCATGAGCTCGCTCGAGAGCACGCTGGCCACGAGCTCGCGCGGGACGCCGAACCTCGACGCCGCGAACTTGGGATAGGACGTGATCAGCCGCGCCAGGGAGCCGTGTCGGTGGAGCTCGCGCGCCAGGTCGAAGGCGTGGAATCGACCCATCACGGAGACGCAGACCTTCACTTCTCGTCCCCGCGCGCGACGCGCAGCATTTCGGTCAACCTGTCGTGGAAGCTGTACCTTCCGGACATGCAGCGCTCGAGCCCCGCGGCAGCGATGCGGCGGCGTTCCGCGGCGTTCTCGACGTAGAACCTCGTCTTGCCCAGGCACTCCTCGAAGTCGTCGAAGAACTCGGCCTCGACCCCCTCCAGGAAGAGGTTCAGGTGCTCGTCCGTGCGCTCGGCGAGCATGAAGCCCCCGCAGGCCGGAATCTCCACGCTCCGCCCCGTCTGCAGGTCCCGGTTCTGCTTCCGGAGGAAACCGAGGTTCACGTCGGTCGCGCAGATCGAGCGCGCGTATTCGTCCGCCGACAGCGCCCGCCCCTCGACATTCAGAAGCGGGTGGCGGCCGCGCCATTTCTTCCAGTGATCGCCCCAGATACGGACGCCGACTCCGGCCTGAGCGAGGCGCAGCATCACGTCGGCCCGCTCGGCCTCGAAGGTCCCGACGAAACCGACTTCACCACCGAGCGCCTCGCGATCCGCTCCCGTGACCTCGACCGGACGGTGCAGGTAGCGGTCGTGGCACTTGTCGACGAAGACGACGCGCTGCGCCCCCAGAGCGGGCAGCTCTCCCGGGGCGGTGTTGCGGCTCTTGTGCGTGAACACCACGTCGTAGAGCGGAAGGGACGTGCGGAACCACGACGATTGGTTGTGGCGGAGGAACATGTCGTCCTCCGAATGGAAGACGATCCGCAACCGCGGATGGAGCTTGCGCGCCCGGACCAGTGTCTCCGGCCGGAGCGACGGCGACTTCGCAACCCACAAGACGTCCACCGGACCCTGTGTGAGCGCATGGCGTATCGACCGGTTCAGACCGGCGCGGTCGGGCGGCCGGCCGAGCTTGCTCATGACCTTCCACACCGGGTCGCGGAAGTAGAGCCGCTCGCCGCGCTCGTCGAGTGCGTCGGAGTTGACCGCGCGGACCTGGTGCCCCAGCTCGCGCAGAGCGCGCATGACCATCGAACTGCGCGAAGAGCGACCGAGGCACCCCACGTACAGGATGGAGAGCACGCGGGACCGCGCCCTGCTCCGCCCGGTGACGGCCGTGGGTGTCATGCCGCGAGCTTCCTCTGTTCGTTTCCGAGCGCGCTCGCGAGGCCTCGGTAGTCGCGGGCGAAGTCCCAGTCACTGATCATTTCGAGCGACGCTCGACCCATGGCTTTCCTGAGCACGTCGTCGGACAGGACCTCACGCAGCCGTTCCGCGAGCGAGGCGGTGTCGCCGACCGGGACCGTGAAACCGTTGACGCCCTCTGTGATCAGGTCCATCGAGGCGCCGACGCAGTCCGTGGTGATCACGGGCCGTCCCGCGTTCATCACCTCGTTCACCACGAGACCCCAGGGCTCGTGGTCGGAGGGCAGCACGAAGACGTCGCACAGGTCGTAGAGGCGAGGCAGCTCCGTCTGGTTCTTGAACCCGAGGAAGCGGATGGAGCTCCAACCGTTCGACGCCGCGCGGGTCTCCAGGCGCTGGCGCTCGGGTCCGTCGCCGACGAAGAGCAGATAGGGATCGGGCTCGCGTCCGCCGGGGGAGATCTCCTCGTACGCGCGCAGGAGGTCGTCCGGCCGCTTGTGCCGCAGCAGCTTCGCGGCGTAGAGCACGACGGGTCGACCGGGCTCGAGGTCGAGCTCCGAGCGCAGCTCTTCGCGCGTCCTCGACGCGGCGAGCGCGCGCTCGCGGAAGAAGGCGTTGTCGACGGCGTAGGGCACGTCGAAGATGTGTTCCGTCCCGATGCCGTGGTACCGGTAGAACCGGTGGTTTAGCGAGCCGATCGCGAGGTAGGCATCGGCGAGTCCGAGGACCCGCCGCTGAAGCGCATCCCTCACGCGCGAGCGCCTGCCGCGAACGAAGGACTCACCGCGCAAGAGCACGCGCATGCCGAGCTCTCGCGCCGTGCTCATGGCACGCAGGTTGACCTGGTGGTACCAGCCGTGGACCCACAGGGCGTCGAACTCCCCCTCGGCGAGGTGCCGGCGAAGTCCGCGCACGAGCGGTTCCGCGAAGTTGATGCGGCTCGTCCGGTACCACGAGTCGAGGAACACGTGGGCGTAGCCGTCGAGCAGGGGGACGTCCCACTCGACCTCGGTCCCGAAGCCGCGATCGGTGTGACGACCGGCCGACACGTCGCTCAGGAAAAGGACCTCGAGGTCGAGGTCCGGCTGCGCGGCGAGATGCCGCAAGAGCGGGGCCTGGTACTGGATCGGGTGCGAGACCAGGTACGCCAGCCTGTGGACCGCGCCGCTCATGCACCCTTCCGGTAGCGGGAGTCCGAGGAGCCGTAGTCGTAGTAGCTGTAGTACGCGCTGCTCCGTCCGTGAGACGGGCGAACGGCGTTGAGCACACAGCCGACGAGGTTCGATCCCGTCTGGCGCAGCCGGGATGCCGCCGATTGAATCGCCTCCCGCGCGGCGCCGTCGGCGCGGTAGAGGAGCAGCATCGCGTCGAGCTTGTGAGCGAAGATCTCGACGTCCGCGACGACGAGCGCCGGGGGCAGGTCGAAGACGACCACGTCGTAGTTGTCCGCGAGTGTGTCCACCAGCGTTCCGATCTCCGGGCGCGCGAGCAGGTCGCCGGGCTTGCCGCGGTGGAAGCCGGCCGGCAAGACGTCGAGGTCGGGCACCGTCGTGGGGCAGACGCACTGGCGCCAATCGACGTCGTCGACCAGGATGTCGGCGAGTCCCGGCTCCCGATCCACTCCGAAGTTCCGGTGAACCGTCGGCTTGCGCATGTCGACGTCGACCAGGAGCACACGCTTGTTCCCGTTCGCGAAGGCGATGGCGAGGTCGGCGTTCGTCGTGGACTTGCCTTCGCCCGGCGCGCAGGAGGTCACGGCGAGCGTCCGGATCTCGCGGTCGCCGCCGAGGGCGAAGCGGAGGTTCGCGCGCAGCGAACGATAGGCCTCGGCCACCGGACTCTCCGGATCGTCGCGCACGGCGAGGAAACCCGGGCCTGCACCTTGGCTCTTGAAGCGTCCGCTCTTGAAGTCGGGGATCGCGCCCAGGACCGGGAGTCCGGAGACCGCCTCGAGCTCGGCCTCGGTGTGGACGCTGCCCTTGAATCGTTCGCGCAGGTAGGCGACTCCCATGCCGAGGGCGAAACCCATCAGGACCGACATCGCGAGGGTGAATCCCACGCGCGGTGCATAGCGCAGGATCGGCGGCGTCGAGGGGTCGATGAAGTCGGCCGTGGCGACCGTCGCGGCGCGGGCGATCTCCGCGTCCTGCTTGCTCTTGAGCAGGAACTTGACGATCTCCGAGTGCGTCTCGAGCCGGCGCAACGGACCCGCCAGACGGCGCTCCTTCTCCGGCAGTTCTCCGAGGCGCTCCTCGATCTGGGCGATCTGCTCCTGGAGGGTCCTCTTCTTCGTGCCGACGCCGCCGAAGCGCGCCCGCAGGTGCTCGATCGTCCGTGCGCGGATGTTCTCGAGCGCGATCCGGATCTTCTCGCGCTCCTCGCCCGGGTACTCGTCGAGGATGGTCCGCGTCTTCGCGATCAGGCGAGCGCGGTCCGCGCGAAGCTTCTGCAGCGCCTCCAGACGGCCTTTCAGTTGCTCGAGTACCCTCGCCTCGAGGTCGGAGATCACCGAGCGGAGCTCCGCGATACGCGGGAACTCCTCGGTGTAGACCTGGGAGAGCTCGGCCTGCTCCGCGCGCAGGTCGGAGACCCGCGAGAGATAGCCCGCGACCAGCGGTCCGACGCCGAAGCCGTCGTCCTCACGACCCGTGAGGCCTGCGAGCGCAGCGTCATCGCCCGCCTCGTAGGATTCGATGACCGCGCGCAGCGCCATCGCCTCCGAGGCGAGGTCGTCGGCATCGGACGAGAGCTTCTCGAGCTTCGTCTGGAGCAAGAGCTTGTACGGCCCGCCGTCGCTCATCGCCTGCAGCTCGAACTCGGACGTCAGCGTGCTGATCTGCTCGATGTAGGCGCGCGAGATGGGGTCGGCAACCTCGTTGCCGAGGCGCGAGAGAGCATCGAGCTCGTTTTCCTCGAGCAGGCCGATCGCCTCTTCGAGGGAGGCGTAGGCGAGTTGCAGGTGGACTCGCTCGACCTCGAAGTCCGAGAGCCGCTGGATCAAGACCTGCGCCGACGCGGAGATGTCGATCGTCTCGGGGTGATCGGCGCGCAGGTCGACCACCGCGCTCTCCGCGGCGGCGAGCTCGGCGATCTGGGCCTCGAGCTGGGTCTCGATGAACGTCACGGTCTGCGACGCACGCTTGCTCCCGCGCTCGATGCTCAGGTCGAAGTAGTTGAGGCACAGCGCGTCCGCCGTGCGCGCGGCGCGGACGGGGTCCGAATCGCTGACCGTCACCAGGACGACCCCCGAGTCCCGCTCGGTCTCGATCACGCGCGTATTCGAGACGAGCCGGCGTACGGCGGTGTCCGGCGAGACGTGCTGGATCAGGAACTCGCGACCGCTCACGTCTCCCTCGACGTGAAGTCGCAGGACGAGCCCGCGGTACTCGAGCGGCTGGTCGGGCTCGAGCTCGAACAGCTCGGACGCGGCGCCGATGCCCAGCGGTTCGAGGAATCCCGGCTCGGAGAGGCGCACGCGATTGGGCGCAGGGAAACCCACGAGAACGGAGCTCGGCGCCCCCGGCCCCGCTTCGTCCACGTGCGCGTGGAGTCTCCCGCTCGACGACGAATCGCCGAACAACCTCGCCCACAAGGTCGAGAGGGGGCGGAGTTGCTGGTCCTCGACGGTCGTCGCGAGGCCGAGATGTCGATCGAACCCGGGCACGCCGGGGTGCCCGACCTCGTCTTCGCCGGCTCCGCGCACGACCTGTTCCGCGATCGAGCGCGAGGTGAGGATGGCGATCTCGCTGGCGGCGGCGGGAGCGGAGCCGATCGACGCCAGCTCCGAGAGCAGTCCGCTCTGGCCCTGATCGCGATCGATCAAGACCGTGGCCGAGGCGCGGTAGACCGGGATCCGGGTCTCCACCCAGGCGAACATCGCCATGAAGACGATGGCGGCCGTGAGCGCGACGGTCCGAGACCGCCGGCGGAGGAGGCCCACGATCTCCTCGATGCGAATGCCGTCGTGTTCTGCGCTTCCTTCGGACATGTCTCAGTCGTCCAGCGCGTCGGAGATCACGAGCAAGTTGGTGAGAGATCCGATGATCGGCGCGAGCGTCGCTGCGTAGGGCACGACCTGCTCGCGGAAGGTCCCGGCGCCCGTCTGACGCACGAAGAGGAAGTCGCCCGGCTGAACTGCGACCAGGCCGTCGCGGCCCGGCGTGGCCGCGTTGAAGTAGTGCACCTCGAGGTCGTCGTTCGAGGCGCGCAGGAGGGCGACCTTTTCACGGTCGGCTCCTTCGCGGAACCCGCCGCCCAGCGAGAGTGCCTGCAGTGCGTTGATCGGTCGGTCGAGGGGGAACGCTCCGGGGCTCCCGACTTCGCCGAACACGTAGATGCGCCGCGCCCCGTAGCTCACGACCGAGACGCTCACGGCGGGATCGACGAGGTACTCGGCGAGCCGCTCGGCGATCACCGTGCGAGCCTCGTCGGTCGTCGCGCCGCCGACCGACACCGGGCCGACGAGCGGCAGGCTCACGCTTCCGACTCCGTCGATCCGCTCACCGCGTTCGGGCGTGGAGAACTCGGGGTGGCGGAAGACCACCACGGAGACCACGTCCCCGGCACCGAGCGTGTACGCGCCCCAGTCCAGGTCGCTCACGATGGTCGAGGGCGGAACGGTCCCCTCCACGAGCGGCGGTGCCTTGCACGCCGAGATCGCGGTGCATACCGCGAGACCTCCGTACAGGAGCCACGCTTGGCGGTGCCACCGGAGGAACCCTCCGACGGCACGGGTTCTCACTGCTCCTTCCATCTCGAGCGATCTCTCCGGATGCGGTTGGGGGGACGAGGGAGCCCGCGGAGTCGGGCCCAGCCGGACTTATCGACAGGAAGGCGAAGGACCTTCCGGGACAATCGCGCGCGGAGCCTCGGGAGGCCTGACTCGTGCCTCGCATCCCCCTGATCGCAGCGACGCGTAGGAAAGCTCATATTGCGACCGCGGGCGAGGAGAGGCGCCGGGCGTGCTCCCGGGCCGAGCGCAGGACCTCCTCGGTCTCGATGTCGATCAGGCAGGCGTTGTCGTGGGGACAGGTCTCGAGCCAGCACGGCGAGCAGGGCGGGGAGCGCCGGATCACCGCGTGCCTCGTGGTCTCCCCATCCGGTTCGAAGGGATGCCAGCGTCCCGTCGCGTCGCGTGCGGAGAACGGGATCACGCACGGCGTCCCGACGGCCGCTGCCAGGTGCATGCACCCGCTGTCGTTCGCGACGCACACGCTCGCGCGTGCGAGGATCGCCGCCGACAGGGTGAGCGGGCTCTCGCCGCAGAGGTCGACCAGACCTTCGCCGGCGACCTCCAGGACGCGTTCGGCGAGCGGTCGATCTCCGGCCCCCCCGAGCAGGACCACCGGATCTCCGTTGGCCAGCCAGCTCCGGGCGACGGCGCCGAAGCGCTCGGCGGGCCAGCGGTTCGTCGCGCGCTTGGCCCCCGGCGCGATGCAGAGCAGCGGACCGCGGCCGAGGCCGTGTTCGGCGAAGAGGTGTTCCGCGCGCTCGGCAACCGCACCGCCGATCGGGAGCGGAAACTCGGGCCGGCGGACCGGTCCGCCGGCCTCCTCGTGGAGATCGAGGAGGCGTCGCGACTCGTGCTCGAGCGTCCGGCCGTGGGCGTACCGGGCGCCGAGACCGCGTGAGATCCAAGTCAGGCCTCCCACGGCGAACCCGCGCGCCCATCCCGGACGGACCGCCGAGCGCAGGAAGGCGAGGTCGCGGAGCTCGCGGCGCGCAGAGGTCCGGTTCTGCGGGAATCGCAGCACGACGTCGAAGCGGCGATCGCGCAGCTCGCGCGCGAACGCCCTCCAGGAGACCTCGTCGGGGTGATAGACGCTGAGGTCGTCGATCCAGGTCGCGTCCGCGAGGAGCTCGCGCGCGCCGGGCGCGCCGCGCGCACCGGGCGACGTGAGCAGGGTTAGCTGCGCCTCGGGCCACCGCACGCGCGCGGCGGCAAGCACCGGGAGCGCGCACACGAGGTCCCCGACGTTGCCGGTACGCCACAGACAGACCCGTTCGGGTTGCTCCGGCGGGCGGCCGGGCCACGCCGCGCGCGCCAGCGCTCCGAGGAGCATGTTCGTCCCGCCGAAGGTCGCCCCGGCAGCCCGGTCCGGGCTCTCAGGAGGAAGAGACCTCACGCCCCTCTCGTCGACCGGATTCGCCTCCTGATGGAGGGCTTCCGCCCGTCAGCCGTCCGTTCCCGGTCGCGGGCGAGGCTCCCACGCCCGAACGACCATCTTCCTCCTGACGATCCCCACGTGCGTGTTCAGGGGCTTGCCGGTGGGGGCGTAGTGCTCCTTCAGGAGCTGGTGCAGCCGGTCGTTGCCGCCATACACGTGCCAGATGATCGCGACGAAGCGCTGCTCGCGGATCGCTTCGACCAGCGCGGGCGGCAACGGCAGGCCGGTCGAGTGACCGTGAATCCCCAGGTAGTCCTCGAGGGCGACCTGCTCCGGCCGCATGCCCTGCCCTTCCATGGGAGTCGTGAAGTAGCCCCACGGTCCGACCCAGACCTGGCCCTTCCTCGCGTACCGCTCGACCTCCACCTTCAGCTCGTCCCAGAGCACCAGCGCCCTCGGAGACGTGAGCGCGTCTTCCGGATCGAACCGGTGCTGGAGCAGGTAGCCGGAGACGAGGAGCAGTGCCAGCAGGCGAACGCACGAGCGCCAGGCCCGTCCCTCCCGCAGTCCCTCCAGCCAGCCCATGCCCGCCGGCACCGCCGCGGCCGCGAACAGGCAGAACGGCATCAGCACCTTCAAGGTCGCCCCGACCCGCGTGTGCGACGTGAAGCTGAAGGCCGCGATGCCCAGGCCGCCCAGCAACAGGATGAACGTCCTGCGCTCGGGTTCGCCCCTTCGCTTGCAGAGGGCCAGAGCGAGGGCGACGCCCGCGCACACGAGGACCGGGATGAGGAAGGCCGTGCCCCAATCGTCCCGAAGAGCCGCGAGTGCGCGCTGCATCGGCATCTCGTGCTGCGTGGTGAGGTACACGCAGTACGTCCAGAACCAGCCGTCCGAGATCCAGGTCATCAGACCCACCGCGGCACCGGTGCCGACGCCGAACACGACGCCGGCCAGGAGTGCTCGCCGGTGATCGAGGAACAGGAGGCCGAGGAGGAAGATCGCCGAGAACGCGAGCGTGCTCTGCTTGCTGAAGTACGCGAGGCCGAGGAGGACTCCCAGGGCGACCCCGCTCCTGAGTCCCGCGAAACGAGCCGCCGTCCAGATCGCGAGGAGCACCATGAGCGTGCTCGCCTGGTCGGTCCTGGGCGAGTCGTAGAAGAAGGCGCAGATCGGGTAACCGGCGGCCGCGATCGGCAGCGCGAAGAGCGCCCACCCGACACGGCGGGTCGTGAGCCGGACGAGGGCGACGGCGACCGCGAGCGACCCTCCGATCAGGAGCACGGACGTGAGCCGGCAGGCGAAGACGCCCTCGCCCACGACGGACATGACCCCTGCCGCGAGGACGTAGTAGAGCGGCGTGTAGACGATCGCGACGAAGCGGTCGTCGGGCTCGGCATAGATCGGGAGCCCCTGGCGGATGCGAATGCAGTGGTCGACGATCGACCCTCCGAGGCGGTCGTAGACCAGGGGACTTCCGGTCCGCACCGCCATGGTCTGAACCGTCTCGACCACCAGGACGATCGAGAGGACTGCGCACGCCACGCCCAGGGCCCAGACCAGCCACATCAGGAGGTAGGACTCTCGACCGGGCGGCGAGGAGCGGGTCTCGGGGCGCACGCCGCGCATGCTAGCGCGACCGACGGGAACGCGTGCGTCGGCGCGTCGGCGTGATAACCTCCCCCGCCGTGAAACGCACATGCATCGAAGGGCTCCACTACTGGGGCCGCTACCAGCCCGACCGCGCGATCGACTTCAACGCCTTCTTCTGGGCGCGCCCGGACGGCGGCGTTCTGTTCGACCCGCTGGAGCTCAACGTGGCCGAGCGCGCCGTCCTCGACGCGAACGGCGGGGCCCGCTACGTGATCGTGACCAACTTCGACCACGTGCGGGCGACTCCCGAGCTGGCCGAAGAGATGGGACTCGAGGTGTACGCGCCGTTCGAGGAGCTCCCGCGCTTCGGCGAGCTGGCCACGCACGTCGACGGCTGGTACACGGCTCAGGACGGTATCCCCGACGAGCTCGAGATCGACGTCCACGAGCTCCCGGGGGGCAAGACGCCGGTCGAGATGGCGCTCTACTTGCGTCCGCTCGAGGTGCTCCTGTTCGGAGACATGGTGCGCAGTCACGAGTCGGGTCGCCTGAGGATCCTCCCCGACGAGAAGATCGCCGACCGCCGGGAGGTCGTGCGCGGACTGCAGTCCCTGGCGGACCTCCCCAAGCGAGCCGTTTGCCTGGGAGATGGCGACAGCGCGTGGTGGAAGGCCGAGGAGGCCTACGCGGACCTCCTGGCGCGCCTCTAGAGACGCGGCCGACAGGTCGACCTCTCGTGACTTGGCGCATCAGCGCGCGCCAGAACCTCAAGTCCGGCTCACGACTCCCTGACGATCAGCTCCCCCCGTTCGTCCGCCGTACGGGACGGGCCGTTCCCGGCCTGGGCCTCTCGCTCGGATTCTCCGAGCAGGCCGAGCACCAGGATCGAGGTCAGGACGACCAGGGCGAGGAAGGCCGGGAAAGCCAGGTACGCCGAGTCTTCCTGCGAGATCGTGTGCGCCTTGGGTAGCGAGCGTGTCATGGCGCGAACCGTTCGGGGTTGGTTGACTTCGGGAATGTTCGTCGTCGGTGGATCGTCTCGGGTGCTCTCTTCATTAGCAGCCGAGCGCCCGAAACCGTGCCTCGAAAACAGGCACCGAACGCGACGACCCGGCTCAACGCCCGGATCTGGGAACGCACGCGCGCTACGTGTTCGAGCCGACACGCGTGCGTTCAAATGCGGATTACTGGTGGAGCCTCCGTCCCGGGGGGCTCGGCCGCTTTTCATGCCGCGAATGCGAGGACCCAGGCGAGGATCAGGGCAAGTGCGCACGAGATCCCGGTAGTGAGCTGCACGTCTCGGCGTTGCAGCGAACCGGGCGCCAGTCGCCCGGCGATCGCACCGAGGAGCAGCCCGACGGCGAGGCCCGTGGCGTGCGCCATGTAGTCGGTCTTGCGCACCAACCCGGCTTCCGCGTTCGCGAGGTTTTCGAGGACCTCCTCCGGCCGCCAGCTCGGCATCCCGAGGAACGCGAGGAAGGCGAGCCCGAGAATGATCGGGGCCCACACGTAGACGGTCGAGTAGCGCTGTCTTCGGCGGTGCGCCCACAGGAAGCTGGTCTGGAGCCCGATCGCGCCGAACACCGCGGTCGAGGCCCCTACCGAGAGGTGATCCGGTCCCTGGACCCACACGTTCACGAGGTTCCCCAGCATGCCCGTCGCGAGGATGCCGAGGAGGCTCACGCCCGTACCGAGCAGCTGGCAAGCGAGCGCGACGAACACCGCGCCGAAGAGCGCGTTCCCGAACAGGTGCGCGAGGTCGCTGTGCAGTGTCAGCGCGGTGATCGAACGCCACCACTCGCCCGCGGCGATCCGGGCTCCGTCGACGCGTCCGGCCGCGTGCCACGGGAGTGAGAATGCGCGATCGCGCTCGAGGAGGAACACGACCGCGATGACCACGCACCACAGGATCGCGGCGGTCTTGCCGCTGGAGACGAAGGCCGGCGCCGTGCGCTCCGGGGGCCAGGCCAGGTTCTCCTCCGCGTAGCGCCCGAGCTCGGCGCGCGCCTCGCCGGCCCGCTCCGCCGGAACGGCGAGCACGTGCTCGCCTCCCGTGTGAACGTCCACGAAGGGAATTCCACGGGCGCGGAGCACGAGCCCGTACTCCCGGGCCGCCCTCGCGGAGCGGGTCCGGTGAATCGCCTCGTGCTGGCGGGGTTCGGCGTCCATGGTCGTGGGGGAGGCGGCGAGCGTTGCCGGAATCGGGTTTCCGCGCCACCAAATGATCCAGAGCGGGGGAGAATTCACTCGGAGACATGGCGCTTTCCTCCTCCATCGATGCGGGAGGGGCCGGAACCGGGCTTCTCGTGCCCCCCGCCGCGGAGATCTCCCCCCGCCGCCGCCGTCGGAAACGGGCCGGGGGACCTCCTCAACCTCCCTCCGGACCGGAGGACGGGGGTCGTGGTGGAGGAGGGGACGGAGACGACGAGGACGAGCCGGCCGAGCGTCCGGGAGACGCTCTGGCGCTCGGACCGAGCGAGCTCGGACTCTCGATCGTCCTCCTGGCCATCACGCTCCTCTTCGTGGTGTTCGTCGCGGCCTACTTCATGCTCCGCCGCGGCAGCGAGGCCTGGCCGCCCGAGGGCTTTCGGGGCACGCCCAACGGGCTCTGGGCGAGCACCGCCCTGCTCGTGGCGAGCAGTGTGGCGCTGACCCGCACCTCGCGCACGGACATCGGGGCGCGGCGCGCCGCGGCACGCCGTTGGGTCGGGATCGCTCTGCTCCTCGGCTGCGGCTTCGTCGCAGCACAGGCGTACGTCTGGAGGGAGCTCTGGTCGGCGGGGACCGAGATCTCGAGCAATGCCTGGGGAACGGCCTTCTACACGTTCTCCTTCCTCCACGCGTTGCACGTCGTGGCGGGTCTCGGATATCTCGCGCGCGTGCGCTGGCTCGCGCGTGCCGAGCGCGGAGCGTGGACCCTCCCCCTCAAGCTCGGCTCGCTCTACTGGCACTTCATGGGGGGCGTGTGGATCGCGCTCTTCGCGGTGCTGTACTTGAGCACCTGACGTGCCGCTCAACAGCGAAGACCGGAAGAGCCTGCGCGTCCTCCTGATCGTCGCCGGCGGCTTCGTCCTCGGAGTCGTCTACCTCATGTACGTCATCGCGACGGACCTGTAGTCAGCTCCAGGACGAACCACGCGTTGCAACCGTGGTGGCCCGTTTGCCCCATGGGGCCCTCCAGCGGGCGGAACCCGGCCTTCTCGTAGAGGCGGCGCGCCTCCGACATGGCATCCAACGTCTCGAGGTAGACGGTATGGAAGCCCAGCCCCGGTGCTGTTGCGAGACAGTGTTCGAGGAGTCGGCGCCCGAGGCCCTTCCCGCGTGCGCCGGCTGCGAGGTACATCTTGCGCAACTCGCAAACCCCGTCCGGCCCGCCTTCGAGCGGCGCTATGCCGCCACCACCGAGCACCTCGCCGTCGTCGCGAACCACGAAGTACGCGCGGTCCGCCTCGTCGTACGCTCCGTGAAGGTCGTCGAGCTCCTCGTCCTCACTCGCGAAGCCGCAGCCGACCGCGCCGAAGTCCGTCATCACCTGGCGGACGATGCGCGCCATCGCGGCGGCGTCCCCTGCTTCGATGGGAGCGATCTCGTACTCCACCTCTGCGCGCCACCGAGCGAGCGCTCGCGCGTACAGGGCCATGCCGTCGACGACCGCGGTGCGCTCTTCATCGCACAGCTCCGAGAGGGCGCCGGCCACGAGCTCGTCGGCGCTCTCGTCGATCCGGTGCACCTCGCGCGTGCCGGCCCCGGTCAGCCGCAGAGCCTTGCTCCGACCGTCACTCGCGTGGGGTGCGTCCGCCACCCAGCCCGCGCGAACGAGCGAGGCGACGAGGCGGCTGACCGTCGAGCGATCGAGCTCCAGACGCTGGGCCAGCTCGCCCGGAGTGAGGGGGCCCCGGGCCCCGAGCTCGATGAGGGCGTGGCACTGGGAGTGGGAATGGCCGGTCCGCTCCCAGCGGGTGCCGAGCATCCCGAGCCGGCGCACCACGCTGCGCGAGGACGAGCGCAGGTCGGCGATCTGATCCCGGGACATTCAAGTGCTTGTAGCAACCAATTAAATTGGCTGCAAGCTCGCGTCTGCGGCGATGGGGGTCGTGGCAGGCCTCGCTATCCTCCGCCGGCATGAGCCCCTGGACCTGGATCCTCGTCCCGCTGCTCGGCGGCGCGATCGGTTACCTGACCAACTACCTCGCGGTGCGGATGATCTTCCGGCCGGTCCGCCCCGTGAAGTTCCTCGGTCTCTGCTTCCAGGGCCTGGTCCCGCGGCGCCAGCCGGAGCTCGCGGAGAGCATCGGGCGCATCGTCGGCGATCACCTGCTCGACCACGAGGACATCGCGCGCGGGCTGGAGGGGATCGACCTCGAGAGCATCGTCAAGGAAGCGCTCGATCGCGGGCTCGCGCGCAAGGTCGAGAGCCTGCGCTCGCTGCCGCTCGTCGGCGGGTTCCTGACGGACGAGCGGATCGCCGATCTGCGCGACAGCCTCGTGAAGAGCCTCCTCAAGGACCGCGGTGCGCTGCTCGATCGCTTCGAGGAGACCCTGGAGCACGGGCTCGACGTGAAGGCTCTCGTTCGCGAGAAGGTCGCAGCCTTCTCGGTCGAGAAGCTGGAGGCGCTCGTGCTCGAGGTGGCCTCGCGCGAGCTGCGCACGATCGAGCTCCTGGGCGCACTGCTGGGGATCCTGATCGGGATCACGCAGGTTCTGGCGATGCAGGCGCTCGCCTGATGGGCTCGCCTGGCCTACGACGATGGCCCCATGCGGGCGTACGCACCTGGACGCGACCACTACGCGTGCGCATTGCTGCATACTGACCTACGAGATCCAGCCCACTACCCGCCATGAAGATCGACCACATCCTCATCACTTCGGACCTCTCGCAGGAGTCCCTTCAACACGCGCCGACGGTCGCGGACCTTGCCCGCGCGATGGGTGCCAGGGTCACACTCATGCACGTCGCGGAGGAGCTCCGGATCGCGCCCCACGGAGCACCGCTGGCTCCGCCGATCTCGCCACCGGACACGCACAAGCGCATCGCCGAGGCGAAGACCGCCCTCGAGGAGGCACGCAGTGCGTTCGGGGCGGACATCGAGGTGGCCATCGAGGTCATCACCGCCGAGAAGGTTGCGCCGGGCGTGGCCGACTGGGCGGAGAACCACGACGTGGACCTCCTGTGCATCTCCACGCACGGGCGGACAGGTTTCCGCCACCTCGCCCTGGGCAGCGTCGCGGAGGCGATCATCCGTCACTCGACGGTGCCGGTGCTGTCGTTCCCCCAGGCGAAGCCCTGAGCGCTCTCAGCTGGAGAGCAGCCCCTCGCGAATGGCGAGGCGGGCCAGCTCGGCCGCAGAGTGGCAGTCGAGCTTGCGCTGCAAGTTCTCGCGGTGCTTCTTGGCCGTTCCGAGGCTCATTCCCAGCTCGCGAGCGACTTCCTTGTTCGCCTTCCCCAGCGCGAGGAGCTGGAAGACCTCGCGCTCGCGCGGCGTGAGAGTCTCGAGCCGGCTCGCGGATTTCGAGTTGACGTCCTCTCCCACGCGGTAGCGCGAGACGAGTCCTGCCGCGACGCGCGGGGACACGAACGGGTCGCCGCGATGAACGGCTTCGATGGCGAGGAAGAGCTCGCTGGGATCCGAGTCCTTCGCGAGGTAGCCCTCGGCTCCCGCGCGAAGCGCCTGGTCGACGAACGTCTCGCCCTTGTGGTGCGTCATCATCACCACCTTCGTCCGGCGCGACGCCTTGCGGATCAGGGGGATCGCGTCGATCCCCGAGAGTCCCGGCATCGTGATGTCCAGGAGGACGATGTCCGGCATCGATCGCTCGATCTCCGCGATTGCGGCACGAGCGTCTCCGCTGTCGCCGACGACCGAGAATCTCGCGTCGGCTTCGAGCATGCTCCGAAACGCGGCGCGGATCATCGCCTGATCGTCGATGAGGTAAACGAGAGTTGGCTGGTCTTCCATGGCTCGAGGAAGAAAGGGTTGCGGTTCAGTAGAGAGATTCTACGCCCCGTGCGTCTGCGGTCTGCGCACTCGATGCCTACTACGCACTTGTTCTCATCTCGATACGCCCCCGGTCTGACCACTCGCACTGCGGCAACAGGCGGGGACGGCGTCAGTGTCCACCAGCGCCGGCCCGAGGAGCACGCGGCCGAGCCTCCGGACACGCGCGGGGCGATCCCGCGTCAGCCGGGTGACGCCGGGAGTGTGACCTCGAATCGCGCTCCGCCGAGCTCGCTCGCGCCGGCCCGGATCCTCCCGCCGTGCTGCTCGACGATCTTCTTGGAGATCGCGAGCCCGATCCCCGTCCCCGTCTCCTTGGTGGTGACGAACGGAGCGAACATGCTCGTCAGGATGCTGGGTGCGATTCCGGAGCCGTCGTCGTCGACGGCCATGCAGACGAAGTCGTTGTCCACCCGCTGCTCGGAGAGCTTCACCGTGCGAGCACCGGCCTCCATCGCGTTGCGCGCGAGGTTGAGCAGGACCTCCTCCAGGAGGTCGCCGTCCGCGACGACCAGCGGGCAGGCTTCCTCGCACGAGGTCTCGAGCGTGACGCCCTTCTCCTCGAGCTCGTCCGCGAGCATGCCGGAGATCTCGGCGAACAGCTCCGCGACGTCGACGCGCCGCACGCGCACCTCGAGCGGCTTCGCGAAGGTCAGCGTTCTCCGGATCAGCCGCTCGAGCTTCTGCATGCGCCCGACGAGCTCCTCGAGGATCTCCTTCTCGTCCTCTCCGAGCTCCTTGGCGACGGCGCGCAGCGCGGCGTTCACGGCGGTGATCGGGTTCTTGATCTCGTGCGCCAGCACGGAGGCGGACTCGCCGATGCTCGCGAAGGCGCGGAGCATGGACGTCTCGCGCTCTTGAGCCCGCTTCATCGCTGTGATGTCCCGACCCTCGGCGACGAGCAGCACGACCTCGCCCGCCTCGTCGATGACGGGCTTCACCGAGAAGTCGACCGACCGACGATCGCCGTCGGGCGTGACGACCCGCGCCTCGAAACGCGTGAGCTCTCCGCGTGCGGCGGCCTCGACCGCCTCGCGCAGGCGTACGCGCTCGTCCTCCGAGTGCTCCCACCAGCGCGTCTCCCAGAACGGCGTGCCGATGACCTCTGCACGATCGGCACCGATGACCTCGAGAGCCGCCTGGTTCACCTCGAACAGCGTGCCGTCCGGCGCGAGCATGCCGACGTACTGGAACTCCTGGTCGAAGACGGCCCTGAAGCGGCGCTCGTTCTCGGCCAGGATGGATTCGGTCCGGACGCGTTCGGTGACGTCCCGGAAGCTCCCGCAGAAGAACACTCCACCACCGGGGATGTCGATGCGCGAGACGGCGAGCTCGCAGATGATGGCCTTCCCGCTCGCGTGGACGCACTCGAACCGTCGCGTCGTGTTCAGGATCCACGTCTCGCCCGTCTCGCGATAGCGAGCCAGGTAGTCGTCGTGGCTGGAACGATGCGGCTCGGGCATCAGCATCGAGACGTTCTTTCCGACCAGCTCGTCGGACGGGTAGCCGAAGACGTCGAAGCAGGACGTGCTGGCGTCCACGATGGTGCCGATGGGGTCGATGGTCACGACCGCGTCGAGCATTCCGGCGAAGATCGACCGGAGATAGAGCTCCTTGGACGTCAGCTCGCGCTCGACGCGTCGGAGCTCGGTGATGTCACGCGCGATCGACGTGAATTTGCACGGGAGCCCTTCCTCGTCGAGCTCGGGAACGATCGTCCACAGGACGTGGAACACTTCGCCCGTGGTTGCGTTCACCTGCCGGTTCTCGTGCGTCTCCGCGCTCGTCTCGCGCTTCTCGAGCCACGTGCCTAGCGCGGCCCGCGTGGATTCCACGTCGTCGGCGTGGACGAAGTCGAAGGCCTGTCGACCCTCGCAGTCCGCGGGCGGCACTCCGAAGAACCGCTCCGAGGCCGGGTTGACGTAGAGGAATCGCCCCTCGAGGTCGACGACCGTGATCAGGTCGACGGACCGCTCGATGTAGCTCGAGAGAGACTCGGCTCCGACCTTCGAGAGCGTGGCCTTCGCGCTCTCCTCGTCGAGGTGCTCTTTCATCTCCGTCGAGGATAACCGCTACGCAACCTTCGAACCCCGACTACGTCGCTCTACTAGGCGCCGTCTCCGAGGCCCGCGCGTACTCTCGAGTTGTTCCCGAATGTCCGAGGAGGCAATCATGAAACTCACCCCTTGGAAAAAGCGTGCGATCAGCGCTCGGCCCGATAGCGACTACTTCTGGGACAACTTCCGAGGGGCCCTGGCAACCCCCCTCGCGGCGCTCGAGAGCCGGCTCCCCGAGGTCCTCCGGACGTCCGGGTTCCCGCCCGTCAACGTCTCGGAGACCGAGACCCGGTTCACGGTCACCGCGGAGCTCCCCGGGCTCGAGGAGGACGACATCCAGGTACAGGTGATGGGCGATCAGCTCGTCATCTCGGGCGAGCGAAAGTGGAGTGACGAGGAGGAGGAAGAGTGCTTCCACCACGTCGAGTCGCAGTACGGCCCCTTCGAGCGCTCGATCGCGCTCCCGACCGGTCTCGTGACCGACGCGGACACGATCGACGCCCATTACAAGAAGGGAATCCTCGAGGTCTCCTTTCTCAGGACCGAACCGTCGCGAGCTCGGCGAATCGATGTGAAGACGGACTGACCGGAGCCCGCCACCCCGCACCGGCGATGTCGCGGAGCCGTTGCTGGAGCCATGCCGGGGTGGCGGCTCCCACGACTTCGTCCTGCGACGAGTCGTGCATCGGGCGGCGCGGAGTCATCCGTGTCGCCCGATCTCTACTCTGGGGGTGATGGGCATGGACGAACGCGAGCTGGAAGCCGATCTCCTGCGCCCCGAGGCTCATCCCCACCGCCCGCAGGCGGTGACCTCGGCTCGGACGCACATCTCGCTGCTCTTCTTCACCGATGAGCACGTCTACAAGGTCAAGCGCGCCGTGGACCTCGGCTTCCTCGACTTCACGGACCTCGAACGCAGGCGCTTCTTCTGTGAGGAGGAGGTCCGCCTCAACCGCCGCCTGACGGACGACGTCCATCTCGGCGTCGTGCCGATCGTCCGCGACCGGACGGGCTCCCTCGTGATCGGCGGCGCCGGCGACGAGGAACGAGCGGTCGAGTGGGCCGTGAAAATGCGGCGCCTGCCGGCGAACGGCATGCTCGCGGCTCGCCTCGATCGCGGCGAGGTGGACAACGAGCGCATCCGCGAGCTGGCCGGAGTGCTCGCGAAGTTCCACGCCGGTGCGCCGACGGGCCCCGGCATCGACGAGTACGGCGCTCCCTCCGCGGTGGCCGCTCTGGTGGAGGAGAACCTCGAGCACGTCGGGCGGTTCGTCGGCGCGCTGGACGACGGCGCGGCCCTCTCGTCGGAGCGCCACCGATTCCTCGTGGACCGGGCTCGCCGGTTCCTCATCGAGCACCGAGACATCCTGGCGCGCAGGGTCGCGGGCGCGCGCATTCGCGACGGGCACGGCGACCTGCACGCCGAGAACATCTGCTGTGCCGAGCGCGGCATCGCGATCTACGACTGCATCGAGTTCTCTCCGCGGTTTCGATGCGCCGATGTCGCCTGCGACCTCGCGTTCCTGATCATGGATCTCGATCTCCGCGGATACTCGGCCTTCGGGCGCTACCTCGTCCAGGAGTACGCCGCACTCTCCGGCGACGCGGAGCTCGTGGAGCTGATCGACTTCTACAAGGCCTACCGCGCGGTGGTCCGGGCCAAGGTCGCCTGCCTGTCGTCGGTCGACGAGGCCCTGGACGCGGAGGCGCGCTCGGCGAAGCTCCGCGAGGCGATGGCGTACCTCGATCTCGCCGTCGGCTACGAGCTCCCCCCGGTGCTGGTCCTCACCTGCGGCCTTCCTGCGACGGGGAAGAGCACGCTCGCGAGAGCGATCGCACGCCCGCTCTCCGCCGCCGTCCACAGGAGCGACGTCCGTCGCAAGCGGCTCTCGGGGCTCGCGCCGACGCAGCGTGGGACGGATGCGTGGCGTGCCGGGATCTACTCGCCCTCGACGAGCCGGCGCACCTATCGCGACATCCTGGAGAGATCGCGGCAGGAGCTGGTCGAAGGGCGGAGCGTGGTCGTCGACGCCGCTTTCATGCAGCGCGAGCAGCGCGAGCCCTTCGCGCACGCCGCCGAGGAGCTCGGCGTCCGCCTGTGCTGTGTGAGCGTCGAGGCCGACGAGGCCGTGGTTCGCGAGCGACTGCGCGTCCGGATGCGCGACGAGCGCGAGGTCTCCGATGCGGACCTCGAGGTCTACCTCCGCGCGCGCGAGGCTTTCGAGGATCCGACGGAGCTCCCGATCCGCGTACGCGCGGATACGGGCGCGACGAGGATCGAGGTCCTCGTCGCGACCGTGCTCGATCGGATCGTCGCGGGATGATCGTCCTAGGTCGTGGCCCCGACGGTCTCGTCCGCGGAGGAGAGCAGGCTGTCCGCCGATCGCGTCGGCACGGCAAGCACCGGGCACTTGGCGCCCTTGAGCACGCCGTAGGCAACGCTCCCCAGGACGGCTCGCTCGACGGCTCCGCGGCCGTGCGTTCCCATCGCGATGAGGTCCACGGACTTCGCTGCGGCGAGGATCTCCTCGACCGGATCGCCTTCCGTGAAGAGGGTCTCGACATCGGAGCCGCCCCAGTCCGTATCCGCGACGAACTGGACGAAGCGCTTCTCGACGGCTTCTCGCATGATCTTGATCGGGAGGCCGGTCGGCCCGGCCTGGAAGGGTTCGTAGGCGAAGGAAGGCGGCTCGAAGACGCTCATCACGATCAACTTTGCGTCCTGTGCCAGGCACCGTAGCCATTCGAGCGTGCGGTCCTTCATGTCGGACGGATCGACCGGTGCGAGGATCGTCTTCACCTCACGCTGCGCACACGGTTGCGTCCACACCGCGCAAGGCGCGTGGTGAAGCAGGGCGCGGGCCGTGCCTCCGAAGTCGAAGATGCCGGTCTTCCGATGCCCGCCGAGGACGATCAGGTCGGCTCCCTTCTCCGCCGCGTACTTCGCGATGGCGCGGTTGGGTCTCGTGTCGAGCATGACCAGGGCGTCGTCGAGCGAACCGATCCGGGGGCTCGCAGGGCACCACTCCTTCAGCTGCGCGAGGATGCGCTCGCGCCGATCGACGAGAACGTCCGTGCGGATGGCGTACCAGTCGATGGCGGCAGCAGCCGCCCAGGCCTCACTCTCGAGCGGGACACAGTGAACGAATTCGAGCTTTGCGCCGAACCGGTTCGCCAGCTCGACTCCCGTGCTGACGGCGTATTGCGCGAGCTCCCCTTCGTCCACTCCGACGATGATTCTCTTGGGTTCCACGGGGGACCTCCTTGGCTCCGAGGGTCTCTGTACGGATTGATAGTAAGGCCAGGAGACGTCGTCGGACGTTCCCCCGAGTACGTACTCGCTTCGCGCCGAGTGCGGTCGACGCGCAGGGTCCGCATACGCACCTCTCGCTCCGCCGAATGCGAAGTCGGGCGCTGCGCGGTGGCTTCGGCCACGAACTAGTCTCTCCGTAGGGGCAGCGGCCCTCGCGAGTGAGCTCAGCTGCCCGGAATGCAGCGGCTCGATGACCCCGAGGAGGACCAAGATGAAGGTCGAGACTGAACTGACGCGTGCGACCGCACGTGACCTGATGCAGGCGAAGGTCGTCCAGCTCGATGCCGATCTGGCGATCGAGCGAGCGATCGAGATCCTCGAGGAGAACCGGATCAGCGGGGCACCCGTCATCGACGCGGGCCGGCTCGTCGGGATCCTGTCCGCACGGGACATCGCCCGGACGGAGCACATCCGGGAGGGCCGGCTGGATGGCGAGCGGCACGAGTACGAGCTCGCCGACGTCGGAGTCCCTTTCGACGAAGAGGACTACGTGCCCTCGACGAGCGACTACAGTCCGCGCGTCCTCGACGGGAAGACCGTACGAGACTGGATGAACCCCTCCATCCTCAGCGTCGATCCCGACACGACCCTGGGCGAGCTCGGCAAGAAGATGGTGGAGAGCCGTGTCCACCGCTTGCTGGTCGTCGAGAAAAACCGACTCGTCGGAATCGTCTCCGCTTTCGACGTCGTCCGCTTCCTGGCCGAGAAGCTCTAGATTCTAGAGGCGCGGCCGAAAAGGCCGAGCCCGGCGCGGAGACGCGCCAAGTCACGCGTGGCCGACATGTCGGCTACGCGGTAGCGCGATCCTCCTCGGCGCCGTAGTGGACTACCGCGGTCGCGAGCGCCGACACGAACACCGCGGCGAGGAACGCGTCGGGCAAGGCCGAGAAGAACGAGCCCCAGTCGCCGCCCTGGATCGCGGCGTAGGTCGGAAAGATGCCGATCAAGAGCATCGCGCCTGCGAAGTAGGGCACGGCACGGGAGAGGAAGGTCTTCACTATCGGATTCACCGAGGCCTCCTGTGGCTGGAACGTCCAGTCGAAGCATCGGATGTCGCCGCGCCTCGGGCAGCGGGCTCTTGGGCGTAGCAGGAGGGCGCGGGCTGCGCAGTCAGCGACCGGAGCGGAGGATCGAGAGGATCAGCCACGCACCGACGACGACGGAGCTCGCGAACCCGAGCCAGGCCGGGAGCGGCTCCTCGGCCACTGACGTGCAGATCGCCGTCCCGACGATCAGCGCCGAGGTGACCAGCCCGATCGTGACCCGGTTCGCGCTGCGCGACACCACGGCGCTGAAGCGGTCGAGCTGCGGAACGTCGATGTCGACGCCGGCACGACCGGAGCGCAGGCGCTTCAGGAACCGCCGTCCGTCCCGCGGCACGCGGGTCAGGAGCCGCGTCAGGAGGCGCGCGCCGCGCCTGGCGACCGCGCCCGGAGAGCGCAGCTCCACGAGGGCCCGGACCGCGAAGGGCTCCACGTGCCGGGACATGACGAACTCCGGGTCGAGCTCCAGACCGAGGCCCTCGAGCGTGACGAAGACCTTCAGCAGGAGCGCCACGTCCTCGGGCAGGAACAGGTCGTTCGCGCGCAGGAGCGTCGTGACGTCGGCCAGGAGCGCTCCGGTGTCGAGATCGCGGAGCGCCAGGTCTCGATAGCGCTCGATGAACGCCGCGCACTCCTCGCGCAGGACGTCCTCGTCGACCCGCCCGTCGTGCGACCAGTCGAGCAGGACGTCGACCACGCGATCGACCTCTCCCTCCGACACTCCGGCAAGGAGCTCGAGGAACTCCAGCCGGCGTTCGTCCGAGAGCACTCCGACCATCCCGAAGTCGACGAGCCCGAGCCGGCCGTCCTCCAGGACCAGGACGTTCCCGGGATGGGGGTCGGCGTGGAAGAAACCGTGCACGAAGACCATCTCGAGCACCGCATCCGCTCCCTCCCGCGCCGCACGAACGCGGTCTGCGGCGGAGCCCTCGCCGCTCGCGAGCCACTCGCCCATGCTCGGCCCCTCGAGGAAGTCGAGCACGAGCAGCCGCTCACGCGTCCAGCGGTCGTGAACGCGCGGGATCGCGATCCCGCCGTCCCGACACTGGTCGAAGAGACGCCGGGCGTTGCGCGCCTCGTAGCGCAGGTCGAGCTCGCGCAGGAGGGACCGGGTGGCCTGGCGCACGAGGCTCCGCGGTCGGTAGCGCGCGAGCTCGGGCAGCTCGCGCTCCGCGAGCTCCGCCAGACGCCCCAGCAGTCGCACGTCCGCCTCGACCTTCTGGCGAATGCCGGGGCGGCGAACCTTGAGCACGACCTCCTCCCCCGACAACAGCCGCGCGCGGTGCACCTGGGCGATCGACGCTGCGGCGAGCGGTTCGGGGTCGAAGTGCTCGAAGACCTCCTCCGGAGGAGAGGAGAGGTCCTCCACGAGCTGTGCGCGGATCTCCTCGATCGGGACCGGCGCGGCGGACTGGTGCAGACGAGCGAGCTCGCGGGTCCAGGTGGGCGGGAGCAGGTCGCTCCGACCGGCCAGGATCTGGCCCACCTTCACGAAGGTCGGGCCGAGCTCCTCGAGCGCTTCGCGCACGCTCTCCTCGCGACCCTTGTCCGCGAGACCGCGCATGCCTTCGAGGTGCAGGAGGCGTCCCGCCTGCTCGAGCCCGCTCGCGATCCCCAGGCGCCGGACGAGGTCGGCGAACCCGTGCTTCGCCAGCACCGCCGCGATCTCGTGTAGCCGACCGAGGTCGCGCGCCGCGCCCAGCGTCTGGAGGACGATCGACCCGCTCATGGGCGAATCGTAGGTCCGAACCCGTGACCCGTACCTCCGTACAGGAGCGTAGTCGACGCCGGGAATACGGCCTCTGCGTGCGTTTCGTACGCCCGTCGACCCACTCCGCCTCCGCTCCTGATGGGGGAGACTGCGCATGGGAGTCCTTCAGGCCGACGAGCGCGAAAGGAACCGTATGAACGCCAGCGAGATCATGACCTCGAAGCCCGTGTGCATCTCCGTCGACGCGACGGTCGACGACGCCGTGGCGCGAATGGACGAGAACCGGATCCGTCACCTGCCCGTCCTCGACGGCGAGCGACTGGTCGGCGTCCTCTCCGACCGAGACCTGCTCGTGGCGACGGGTTGGCTGCCCGCGCGCGTGCGGGATGCCTTCGCTCCGGAGACCCGCGACCGCCTGGTCGGGGACATCGTCTCGGTGCCCGCCGTGACCGTCGCGCCGCACACCCACGTCCTCTCGGTCTGCCTGGACCTGCTCGGCCGTCGAATCGGGTGTCTCCCCGTCGTGGAGGACGGGCGACTCGTGGGCGTCGTGTCCGAGATGGACATCGTCCGGCTCTTCCTGAGTCGCTGCGGCGGAGGTACGGACGATCCGGTCGTCGGCGAGAAGATGGTGACGGGCCTCGCAACCGTGTCCGAGGACACCACGCTCGAGCACGCCGGAGAGCTGATGCTCTCGATCGGCGTGCGGCACGCGCCCGTCGTCGGCCAGGGCCGGCTCATCGGCCTGATCTCCGATCGCGACATTCATCGCGCCGCGGGCTCCGGCCGCGACCCCGAAGCACGCGTCGAAGAGGTCATGACGCGCGAGGTCGTCACGCTGAAGAGTGACGAGCGTCTCTCGCGCGCGGCCGAGCTCTTGCTGAGGCACCGCGTCAGTGCGCTCCCGGTGGTCGACGACGAGTTCCTGGTCGGCATGATCACGCTCACCGATCTCCTCGACCACTGTCTGGTCACGCTCCGCGACCCCGAGGAGATCGCGAGGTGAGCACGTGAGCTCCCTCTTCAGACACCGCCGGAGAGAGTCGAACGCCGGTGCCCCCTGGGGCAACTGTCGTCTCGTGGAGGACGTGATGACCACGCCGGCGCTGGCCGCACAAGTGCACCATCGAGTGCGCAGCGTGGCCGCCCTGATGGATCGCAAGCGCGTCCTCCACCTGCCTGTCGTGACTCCCAGCGACAACCTCGTGGGGCTCGTGACCTACAGGACGATCCTCCACGTGATCGCGTGCTCGCAGAGCCCCAACCTGGAGGTCGGCGAGATCATGCGTCCCGATCCCGTTGCGGTCTCGCGCACGCTTCCGTGCCTTCGGGCGCTCGAGATCATGCACGAGAGAGGCCTCGGTTGCCTGCCCGTCGTCGACGGGCGGCGCCTGGTCGGAATCGTCACGGAGAGCGACTTCATCGCGGTCTCCGCGCGACTCCTCGAGGAGTGGCTCGCGCGCTGATCGTCAGCGACTGCCGTCTTCCTCGTTCCCGGAGTGCGGCGGGAGACGCAGGCGGTCCCGGAGCTCGTCGAGCTCGTCGACCAGTGTCTCGCGCGCGTACCACTGGGCGTACTCGAGCTTCGAACGCAGGTCTTCCAGGCCGCGCTCGATCCCGTGTCGCACGTGCTCGAAGCGGCTCGAGCTAGGGGCCGTGCGGTAGCGCCTGGGAGCTTCGGCCGCGAGCTCGCGGATGTCTCTCGACAGTTCCTCCAGCACGTCGTCCAGCGCCACGATTCCGGCGAGCTCGCCGTCGTCCATGACCGGGATACGCCGGATGCCGCGGGCCTTCATGAGCTGGAGGACGTCGTGCATCGGCGTATCCGGCGTGGTCGTCACGAGCTCGCGCGACATGATGTCCGCGACTGCGAGTCCGTGCGGCTCGTGCGAGGTCGCGACGGCTCGCAGGGCCAGGTCGCGGTCCGTGACGATCCCGACCGGAACCTCGTCGTCGTTCACGACGACGAGGCATCCCACGGCTTCGTAGCGCATGGCGCGCGCGGCCGCATGGGCGCTGGCGTCGTTTCGGATCGTCTGTACGCGCTTCAGGTGCTGGGACGTGCTCCTCACTTCTACTCCTTGCCGAGGACGCGCGAACCCGACATGCCGGCGGCCATCCCTTCCTGTGCGAGCTCACGCCGGATCGCGCAACCGAGGTCCGCGAGCTCGCGCGCGAGGTACTGGACGAGGTCGTCCGCGGCCACGATCCCCACGAGCCGACCGTCGCCGTCCACGATCGGCAGGCGACGGATGCCGTGAAGCCGAAGGAGCTCGATGGCGTCCGTGGGGCTCTCGGAGACGCCGATCGTGACGACGTCTTCGTTCATGCACTCGGCGACCGAACACGACGCGGGGTCGCGCTCTCCCTCGATGACGAACAGGGCGAGGTCGCGATCCGTGAGCATCCCCACCGGGCGACCTCCGTCGACGACGATGAGCGAACCCACGTTGAAGAGATCCATGCGACACGCCGCCGTCATCGCGTCCGTGAAGGCCTCGACCGTACAGGGGTCCTTGACGATCTCGGCGGGCAGGGACATGACACCGATCATCGGCGCGATCGCCTCTGGCGCACATCCGACCGAGGTCGCAGAGGGGAGGGTGCGACCGTCGTACGTTCAGCTTCGTACCGGGCTGACGAACCCCTGGGGCTTGATCGCGAGCAGCGAGCACTGGATCCGGTCGAGGACGCGCTCGGCCGTGTTTCCGACCAGGACTCCGGGGAGACCCGAGCGGGAGAGCGTCCCCATCACCACCAGATCGGGATGGAGCGCGGACACGCCCTCCAGGATCGCGCGATCGGGGCTCGTGCAGCCCACGTGGAGGAGCGGCGCGACCGTCGCCTGGTCGCCGTCCATCGCCTGGAGAATGCGCTCGCGGAGCTCGGCCTCGTAGCCCTCGATGTGCCGCTCGACCGCGTCGTCGGTGAGCCGTGCGCATTCCAGCTGGAACTGCATCGTCTTCTGCCAGGCGTGGACGATGTGGAGCTCCGCTCCCGCCATCGCGGCCAGTGTCGCGCCCATCCGGGTCACGCGCGCGCCGACCTCGGTCAGGTCGGTCGCGGCGAGGATGGAGTGCGACAGTAGATCGCTCCCCGGGGCGACGGCCCAGACCGGGCTCGGGCACTTGCGCAGGAGCTTCTCCGTGTTCGTGCCCAGGAGTCGGTCTCGGTCCACCATCTCCCTCCGGCCGACGAAGACGAAGTCGCTCTCCTTGCGCAGGGCGCGCTGGACCAGCGCCAGCCAGGGGCGCTCGCGAGTGAACGCAGTGCCGACGCGGACCCCGTCCGCCCCGAGCTCCTCCGCCGCGGTCTTCAGCGCTTCGGTCGCGACGACGGACGGCGGTTCTCCCTCCCCCTCGACGTCGGACCAGGTCGAGTGGAGCAGGGTGACCCGAGCCCGGGTCCGCTGCGCGACCCAGCACGCCTGAGCCGCGGCCTTGCGGCTCGTCTCGCTCACGGATCGGGCGTCGTCGTCCACGACGACTCCCACGACGATGTCCCGGCTCTCGATCACGGCAGTTCTCCCTCGATCCGGAGGATAGACGGGGGCGGGAGTCTCGCCTCTACGGCGATGTGCGCAGCGGCGCCGACGCCTCGGCCCACCACTGCCCGCCGTGGGGCCTTCCGTTCCGGAATCACGGCGCTAGACTGTTCCGCCCGAATTCAAAGCGAGGTAGCAAGATGAAGGTTGGAGACTGGATGGCGTCCGCGGTGCACACGTGCCGCGTCGACGAGAACCTGAACGATGTCGCAGGGCACTTCTGGGCGAACGACCGCGGCTGGCTCCCGGTCGTCGACTCGCGCGAGCAGCTCGTGGGGACGATCACGGACCGCGACGTGTGCATCGGCGCCCACTTCCGCGGGTCCCCCCTGACCGAGATCCCCGTGTCCGAGACGATGAGCCGGAACCCGAAGACGGTGAAGCCCGGCGAGGACCTCCTGACCACGGCCGCGCTGATGGCGTCGACCCGCGTCCGCCGGCTGCCGGTGGTCGACGAGTCCGGCCGGCTCGTGGGAGCGATCGGGGTCGCGGACCTGGCCCGGGCCGCTGGTGCCGCGAAGAGCGACAAGGAGCGGCACGCCCTCGCGGACGAGCTCGCGCGGACGCTGAACGCGATCACAGGGGCCCCGATGGTCGGGGGGGCGGCGCCGAGCAAGGTCCTCGAGCCGAAGAAGCGCCCGGCGGTCGAGAAGAAGAAGGCTCCCGCGAAGAAAAAAGTCGCGGCGAGCGGGACCAAGAAGTCCTCGGCGCGCGGTCGCGGCAAGAAGGCTTGAGCCGCCGTTGATCGTCCGGGGGGGGGCGAGTATAGAATCCCCGCCCGAAAGGAATTCAAAGATGACCTACACCGTCGCCGAACCCTGCGTCAAGTGCAAGTTCACGGACTGCGTGGACGTGTGCCCGGTCGATTGCTTCTACGAGGGAGAGAACTTCCTCGTGATCCATCCCGACGAGTGCATCGACTGCGGCGCCTGCGTTCCCGAGTGCCCGGTGGAAGCCATCTTCCCCGAGGACGAGGTCCCGGCGAAGTGGGAGGAGTACACGGCGCTCAACGCGAAGTTGGCCGAGATCTGGCCCAACATCGCGGGCAAGCAGGACGCGATGGACACGGCGGAGGAGTTCCGCGAGGTCGAGGACAAGCGCGCGCTGCTCTCGGAGGCGCCCGCTCCCCGCTGAGGCCTCCGCACGCGAACGATCAGGACCCCGCGGCGCCGCAAGGCCGCGGGGTCTTCTTGTTTCGGTAGGCTGGCGGTGATGTCGGTCTGCGTCCTACTGGTCGCGCTCGCGTTCACCCCGCAGGAGGAATACCTCGACGACGGCGGCGACGCCGCGACGAAGGTCGAGGGCTTCCCGTTCGAGGTCGAGGAGACGTCGCTGGTGCTCGGGCCGGCGGAGAGTCCGTCCGCCGTGCTCCGGCTCCGGCTGACGAGGCCCGTCGAGGGAACGCCGGTCGTCTGCCTCGACGTCGTGCAGGAGGTCGACGCCGAGCCCAGACCGGCGAGAGTCCTCGATACCCGCCCGCAGGAGTCCGGGTACATCGGTGGGGACACCGCCCCGTTCGTGTCGGTCTATCCGATCCTCGTCTCGCCCGACTTCACGTACCGGATGTCGGCCGACGCGGCGACCCTGGACATCCCGGTTCCGCTTCCCCTTGGCGTCGAGCGGCGCCTGGTGACCCTTGCCCTCCGCGACGGAGAGGTCTGGTACGAGCGCCAGGTCGCCTACTCCCGCCCGGACACCGACTGGGTGATGCACTTCGTGCCGGGCTTCCACTACGACCCGGTCTGGTGGAATACGCAGGCGCACTACACCGAGACCGGGCGCTTCATGGACGCGCACGTCGGCCCGGGGCTCGAGCTCGTTGAGCAGTACCTCGCGCGCTGCGAGGACGACCCGGACTACCGCGTCGCGATGCACCAGCTCCCGTACCTGAAGACCTTCCTCGAGGCGCGGCCGGAGCAGGGGGAGCGGCTGCTCGAGTACGTGGCCGAGGGACGCGTCGGCGCCGTCGGCGGGACCTACAACGAGCTCTCGACGACGCTCGTCTCGGCCGAGGCCGTCGCGCGCAACGCGGCCTACGGGGTGCTCTTCCAGCGCGAGGTGCTGGGCGGGAGCGGCGAGACGTTCTGGCAGTGCGACGTCTTCGGCCACGACCCGTCGTTCCCGAGCCTGATGGCGCGCAGCGGTCACACCTCCGGCGCCTTCGCCCGCGGTCCCTTCCACCAGTGGGGAGCGCCGCGCGACCAGGTCAACTTCCCGAGCGAGTTCCTGTGGATGTCGCCCGACGGCGAGTCGGTGCTCACGCACTACATGACGGGGCACTACGGCTATGCCTACGCGAAGTTCGCGAACGGCTCGAACCGCGCCTCGGACGACCCGGAGATCACGAACGCGCTGATCGCGGCGATGTTCGAGGACCTGAAGCGCCCGGCGCTGACGCACCACGTGCTCTTCCCGATGCACATGGACTTCGTGCGGCCGCTCGAGAACCTGGGCGAGGTCGTGCGGGCCTGGAACGCGAAGTACGTCTCGCCGCGGGCGGTGCTCGACACGAGCGCGGACTTCTTCCGTGCCGTGCGCGAGGAGATCGACGCGAAGGGCATCGTCCCGACCGTGATCACGCGCGACATGAACCCGATCTACACGGGCTGCGCGGTGTCGTTCGTCGACCTCAAGCTCGCCAACCGGGAGTGCGAGACGACCCTGCGCGAGGCGGAGATCTGGGCCACGGTCGCAGCGGTCCAGGGCGCTGACTACCCCTCGCTCGCGCTCGACCGCGCCTGGCGCCAGCTCCTCTTCAACGCCCACCACGACGGCATCACGGGCTCGATGTCGGACCAGGTTTACGTGGACGTGATGGCGGGCTATCGCGACGCGCTGGAGCTCGCCGAAGAGGTGCGCGAGCGCTCGCTGGCTTACCTCGAGAGCCGGATCGACACCCGCGGAGCCCGTGGCGTCGTCTGGAACGCCACCGCAGGGCCGCGCCGCGGCTGGGCTGAGACCGCGGACGGCCGAAAGGTCAGTCAGGGCGCGCCGGTCCCGGCGCTCGGCTTCGCGCCGCTCGCGAGCGTGGAGGACGGTTCCACGACGGTCGACGGGGTCGTCCTCGTCAACGAGCACTTTCGAGTGGAGCTCGACCTCGAGAAGGGCGGAACGATCCGCAGCTTGGTCGAACTGCGGAGCGGTCGTGGGCTCTTGCTCGGACCGGCAAACGACCTCGTAGTTCACGAGGAATACGCCGTCTTGCCCGGTCACGGCGAAGGGCCCTGGCATCTGGCGCCGACCGGCAAGAAGCGTGACGGCACCGGGGTGACGGCCCGGCTTCTCCCCCCCGATCCAGACCATCCGCACCGACTCGTTGTCGAAGCCGAGTACCCGGAGTTCCGAAAGCGTCAGGTCATCGAGCTTCTACCCGGAGTGGCGCGAGTCGACTTCGAGACGCACATCCTCGACTGGAAGGGACGCAATCAGCTGTTGCGGGTCGAGTTCCCGTTCGATCTGGAGGGCCGAGGTCGGATGAAGCCCATCTTCCAGACGGCGGCGGCCGTGATCGGACGACCATTCGGGCGTGACGTGGACACAGCGAAGGACCCTTGGACGCTCGACCAAACGTGCTGGCAGTGGGCCGGGTTCGGTTCCTTGGGCCCCGGCGTAGACGGAAGCGTGGCCGAGATCATCATCGATGCCGACGCTTCAAGAGAGCTGCTGTCCCAGGCGAATCGTCTTGCCGGAGTCCTGGTTGGGCTGGGGGCGACGACAACGATCACGCACGACGTCGGGCGCCGTTACGGAACCCTCGAATACGATTCCAATCTCCCCGACTTTCGCGTCGTGCTCGCCCGAGACGAACGAGAGATCCTCCACTCTCTTGGCCACGATCACTCCGAGATCGATTGGGTCGGCAACGTCGGAAGGGTCCATGACAGCTTGCCGACCCTTGTCGTCCGTCCGGGATCCGGTTCGCTTGGCTACTACCTGGAAGAGATCCTCCAAGGCGACAACCCCTGGACTCTTCATCCCGCCTCTCGATTCGCGCCAACGTTCGCGCTCGTGAACCGCGGGCCGATCAGTGTGCACACGACCGAGGATGGTCGCTTCGGCCTCAATCTCCTGCGCAGCTGCACGAGCTGGCCGTCGGGGACGTGGATGGATCCGCCGACGCGGCGGCTGCCGGACGGCGCGCCGTTCGGGACGATGCACGGGAGCCACGTCTTCCGCTACAGCCTCGTCGCCGGTGAGGGGGACTACCGGGATCTCGGGCTCAACGCGCGCGCGCAGGAAGTGCAGCACCCGCTCGTCGCGCGCGACGTCGAGGCTCACGAGGGCGACCTCCCGCCCAGCGCCTCGTTCCTCGAAGTCTCGCCGACCGGCGTGACCGTCGCCGCGCTCAAGCCCGCGGGTTTTCCCGAAGCGCGTTGGCGCCTGCCCGACGCGCCCGAGCGGCCCACGCGAGTCGCGTTGCGCTTGTGGAACGGCACGGGTCGCGCGACCGAGGCACGCGTCGAGCTCGGGACCCTCGCCTTCGACGCGACGCGCGCGTGGCGCTCGAACCTGCTCGAGGAGGAGGGCGAGGCGCTCGCGCTCGAGGACGGCGTCCTGCTCTTCGCAATGGAACCGCACGCCTACGAGACCGTCCTGCTCGAGGGCACGCCCGCGCCGCGCGACCCCGACGCGCCGAGCCTCGATCCGACCGAGGGCGACGTCGCACCGAGCGCCTACTGGCTCGAGAACCGCGGCGAGGGCGTCACGGCGAACGGCGTGCTCGCGCTCGTGCCGGACGCGCGCGAGGTCGTCCACGCCGACGGCCGCGTGACGATCGAGCTCCTCGTCGTCAACAACGACCGCGCGCGCGAGGTCGAGGTCGACCTGACGGCGCTCGCGCCCGAGGAGATGGACGTCGTGATCGACCCGCCGACCCTCGCGGTCGCCGCCGCCTCGTTCGGCCGGGCGACCCTCGAGGTCTCGAGCGCACCGACCGGCCGCTCGCTCCTCACGCTGACGGCGGACGGCCACGGTGTCGTTCGTCCGGTGACTGCGTCGGTCTGGATCTCCGGACCCGATGCCGATTCCGAGGCGCCCGTGATCGAGATCGCGAACGCGACGGCGATCGTGAGCGAGGGCGACGCGCTCTCCGCCGTCGTCAGGAACCTCACGGACGGCCCGATCCCCGCCACCGCGCGCTGGCTCCTTCCGATGTCGATGTGGGACGCCGTGCCGGACTGGACGCACGAGGTCGTCGTGCCTGCGCAGGGGGAGCTCGAGCTCACCGCGCCGCTCGGCTTCGCACTCGACAACTGGGCCATGCTCGAGGTGCTCTTCGGCGGAACGGTCGTCTACGGCGAGACGATCGCGATCACGAGCGATCCCCGGAAGTCGATCCTCACCTTCGACGTCGACCGCGTGCGGCTGCGCCACGGCGAGACGAGCCGCGTGCAAGTTCGGGCGACGAGCCTCACGGGAATCGAACCGGACACGCCGCTCGAGCTCGAAGTCCCCGACGGCTTCGCGGTGCGCGAGGCCACGCGCCGCTTCGACGCCGCCGACGGTCTGCGCACGCTCGCCGTCGATTTCGACGTCGAGCCCGACGAGGCGAGCACGCGCGGGAGCCTGCGCGCTACGGGTCCGAACGGAAGCGCCGTCGCCGCCGCCTACACCGTCGCGCCGGTCCAGACGGCGCGCCGCGCATTCGCGGACATCCGCGTGGACGGCCTGATCGTCGATTGGGACGACGCGGAGTTCACGCGCGCCGAGGGCGAGCTCGGGAGCGTGCGGTGCGCCGTGCGCTACGGCTCGAGCGGCCTCGCCCTGTGCTTCGTGGTCGAGGACGAGACCCTGAGCCAGACCCACACCGACGGCACGATCTGGGAGGGCGACTCGGTGCAGTTCGCGCTCACCACCGCGCCGTCGGCCGACTTCGGCTACGGCGGGCGCGACCTCGAGTTCGGCGCCGCCCACACGCCGGACGGTCCGCTCGTCTGGTGCTGGTACGGCGGCGAGGCCGGCCGGACCGGGCGCCTCGACGAGGCGAAGGTGGACGTCTCCCGCGCAGGCGGCCGGACGTTCTACGAGCTCGTCATCCCCCGCTCCCTGCTCCCGCGCATGCCCCTCGAACCCGGCGCCGTGCTCGGCTTCAGCTACATCGCCAACGACGACGACGGCGAGGGCTACCGCGGCGCCACGCAGTGGACCGGCGGCATGGTGGGGGGGAAGGACTCGTCGCTCTTCGGCGAGCTGGTGCTCACGAAGGAGTGAAGTCGGGCGCCCGCGGCCCTATCTTCCCCGACGGCGCGTCCATGAAAGGAAGGAACGGAGAGCGGGAGGCACCCGGGCACATCGCCGTCGCGATCGCCCTCGTCGCGCCCTTCCTGGCCGCGGCCGCGATCGGCGGGTGGCGGAACGGCCTCGCCATCGGCGACGCGAACGGCTACGACGGCTACATCGCGGCGTCCTACGTCTGGCGCGAGGTCGCGCGGAGCTTCGCGCTAGCGCTCGCGCTCGGCGTTCCCTGTGCGCTGGTCGCCGCATGGTTCAGGAGCGGGGGACGCCGGGTCGCGGGAATCCTCGTCCTGCTCGGCGCGGTCCAGGCGGCGTGGCTCGTCCCGGTGCTCGAGGCGCCCGAGAGCTGGGCGGTCGCGCGCGTCCGGGAAGGCTTCGCGGTCCCGAACCTGTTCTGGCGCGTGCGGCACCTCGGGCTCGCGTCGGACGCGGTGTGGCCCGCGCTCGCGATCCTCCTCGCCGGCCTCGTCCTCGCAGTCGTCGTCGCGCGCGGGGGGCTGCGCTTCCGGGCGAGCGCGCTGCGTCGCGTGAGCCTGTTCCTCCTCGCCGTCGCCGCTGTCGCCCTCGTCGCGGCCTGGGGCCTCATGGAATCCGCGCGGCCGTCCGACACCGGGCGCCCCGTCCTCTTTCTCACCTGGGACTCGACGCGCGCCGACCACCTCTCGTGCTACGGCTACGAGCGCGAGACGACGCCCGCAGTCGACGCGCTCGCGAAGGACGCCGTGCTCTACGAGCGCGCCTACAGCAACCACAACTGGACGCGGCCGTCCTACATGTCGACGCTCGCCGGCGTGCCGGGGTGGGAGGTCGACATCCGGCGCCTGCGGACCTCGCGCACGCTGCTCGCAGAGTCGCTCAAGGCCGCCGGCTACGCGACGCGCGCCTTCGTCCAGAACCCGAACCTCGACTTCTCCTTCCGGATGGACCAGGGGATCGACCGCTATCTCCAGTTCGTCGAGGATGCGCGGCCGGCCGAGATCGCGGAGTGGGCGAAGGCGGCCATCGACGAGCTCGCCGGCGGGCCCTTCTTCCTCTTCGTACACATCGAGCAGCCGCACTGGCCCTACCTGCGCGACGGCGAGTACGTCCGGGGGAAGTTCGATCCGGCGAACCCGCCGGTCTCGACCGGGCTGGTCGAGGAGCTGCTCGCCTACCACCGGGTCGAGAAGTGGGAGGCGGAGCGCGCCGACACGCCCGAGCGCCTGCAGTTCCTGCTCGACCTCTACGACGGCGACATCAAGGACGCCGACGACGCCGTGGGGGAGATCCTCGACCACCTGAAGGCGCACGGGCTCTACGACGAGAGCCTGATCGTCTTCTTCTCCGACCACGGAGACGAGTTCTTCGACCGCGGCAACTTCGGCCACGCGCACCCGAACGTGCACCAGGACGTCACTCGCGTTCCGATGGTCGTACGCTTTCCCGCGAGCTTCGGCGTCGCACCACATCGCTCCGAGGTTCCCGTTCAGAACCTCGATCTGTTCCCGACGGTCGTCGACGTGCTCGGGTTGCAGCCGGTCTCCGGGCTGCGCGGCACGAGCCTCCTCGCGCTCGAGCGCGCGGTGCCCGACCGGACGATCCTCTCGACCTACGACGGTCTCATCGCGGTGCGCACGCGGGACGTCGCGCTCTTCCGCGACTTCAAGCGCGAGCGGGGGCCGGTCCTGTACGACGTCTCCGAGGACCCCGGGGAGCGGGAGCTCGTCCTGGACCCCGAGGCGCATCCGGAATACGACGAGCTCGTCGCGCTCGCGGAGTGGTGGAGTCGCGAGTGCTGGCCGGATGCGGTGGATGTGACGGGGGCGGGGGATGTCAGTCCGGAGCTGGCGGAGAGGTTGCGGGAGCTCGGGTACTTGGGAGAGTAGATAAGAAGAAAGGCATCGGGCACGGGCACGGGCACCAGAAGGGACTGCGCGGAGTGGAGCGGCTGCGGAGACTGTGAGATGGTCAGTCGGGGGTGCGGCCGTCGAGCTCTGCGCGGAGACGCGCGATCTCCTCGCGCTGGGCGTGTAGACGGCTCTCGAGCTGGATCCGTGCCCGGTCGAGCTTCGCGGTCTCGTCGAGCGGTTCCTCGCGGGGCGGTGCGGAGCTGCGGCGCAGGTCCGCCACCTCGGCGCGCGCGACCTCGAGCTGTTTCTCCAGGTTGGCCGTCTTCGCCTCGAGCTCGACGGCTTCCCGGTCGATCGACGCTGCGGTCATCGTGTCCTCGTCGTCGCCCACCAGGTCGATCTCGACGACGGCGTCCTCGTCTCCGAGGTTGATCCGGTTCGTCTTGAGCACCGCGGCCGCCTTGACCCGCGTCTTCCCGATGAAGGTTCCGTTGCGCGAGCCCAGGTCGACCACGACGAGACCGCGCAATATCTTCACGTGGCGCTTGCTCACATAGGGCTGCGGGATCACGAGGTCGCAGTCGGGAGAGCGACCGATCACGACCTCTTCGCCCTCAACGGTGACCACCTCGTCGGGGACTCCGTTCTGGATCAGGCGGAGCTTGAACACGGGCTGCCTCGGATCGCGGGGATGGGGTTCGGGGGAGCCCCGGAGCGCCTCACGCGTCCAGGAGCGCGGCTAAGAGAGTAGCCCGGTCAAGCGCTCGGGCCCACCCCGCCGAAGGAGGGGGTTCACGGGCGGCACGGCGTCCGGCCGAGCCCTGGGGAGCCACCTGGGCCGGCCGTACAATCCGCTTCGCCTCGAATAGTCACCCGCGCTTCCCACCCCCGACGATACTCGCGAGGCCGACATGCCGCCGTCCGAAGAGGAAGAGACCAGCCCGCCCCCGGTTCCGGCGGACGCCCACGGAGGCGACCCGACGATCCACAGGACGGGCGCCGAGGACCCGACGATCAGCGACGAGGCCGACGGCGACCCCACGATGATCCTGGGGGGCGACCCCGACGCCACGCTCGCGACGCCGCCTCCGGGCATGACCGGGGAGCGCGCGGAGCCGTCGCGGACCGAGTCCGCCTCGCACGTCTTCGCGAACCGGTTCGAGGTCTCGGCGCTGCTCGGCGAGGGCGGCATGGGTCGCGTCTATCGCGTGCGAGACAGGCAGATCGAGGGGCGCGAGGTCGCGCTCAAGGTCCTGCGTCCGCGCTTCTCGAAGAACGAGCGCTTCCGCGACCTCTTCTTCCAGGAGATCCGCGCCGCACAGAAGTTCGTGTCCGAGAACGTCAACCAGGTCCGGGACACCGGGCAGATGGAGGACGGGCGCCTGTTCTTGACCATGGACCTGGTCGACGGCGAGTCGCTCCACGACCTCCTGCGCCGCGAGCAGCAGCTCAACACGCGGCACGCTCTCGAGATCGTACGCCAGGCGCTGCTGGGGCTCCAGAGCGGGCACGAGCAGGGCTTCGTCCACCGCGACATCAAGCCGTCGAACATCATGATGGCCGCCCGCGTGCCGAAGACCGACCAGAACTCCTACGGCGTGGGAGTGCGGTTGCTCGACTTCGGCATCGCCGCGCTCGCGGCAGAGGTCTCCGAGGGGCAGGTCTCGGGCACGCCCATGTACATGTCGCCCGAGCAGTCGCAGGGCCAGCGACTCGACGCGCGCTCCGACCTCTTCTCGGTCGGCATCGTGCTGTACGAGATGCTCTCGGGCTCCCGGCCGTTCGAAGGGTCGACCCTCGAGGAGGTCTCGACCTCGCTGCTCGAGACGAAGGTCGCCCCGATGGTCAAGGGGCTCGAGCACCTGAAGCCGTCGGTGCAGAAGATCCTGCGGCGCGCGCTCGAGAAGGACCGCGAGAAGCGCTTCGCGAGCGCGAGCGAGTTCATCGCGGCGATCGAGGGCTCGAAGGCCTACAAGCTCCCGACCGGCGTCCCGGCCTGGGTCGGTGGGATGCTCGGCATCTCGCTGTTCGCGGCCGTGGGAGAGGGCTACGTCATCTTCACCCAGCTGCGCGAGACGGGCAGGATCCAGTCCCGGTTCAACTCGGAGGAGACCAATCTCCTCGCGAAGCACGTCAAGGACATGGAGACCCAGCGCTCGAGATTCGAGGAGATCGTGGCCGGCGTGCGCACGGAGCTCTCCGAGAAGGAGACCGCGCTCGAGGAGAAGAACCTCCGCATCAACGAGCTCCTGGCGGACTTGAGCGACCAGGGCGACGACGAGGTCCTCGAGGCGAGCGGCCAGCAGGTCCTCGCGCAGCAGATCGAGATGATGAAGGACCAGCTGAAGGAGGCCCGCCGCGAGCGTGACCTCCTCGCGAAGGAGGCGAAGGCGCTCGCCGACAAGGTCCGAGCGCAGGATCGCGCGACGCAGCCGCGCGCACAGGCCGCGGAGGGTCTGGACAAGATCCTCGACTTCATCGACGGCGGGCATGGAGCCGAGGCCCTCGAGCGGTTCCGCCGCCTCGCCGAGAGCCAGCTCTTCGCCGAGAAGGAGATCGGCGGCCGCGACTTCCTGGCCGACCTCGCCGGCGCGGCGGCCGGGCTCGACGCGTTCTCGACCAGCGGCACGCGCGAGGAGCTGGAGGGCGCCACCGCCAAGCTCGAGCGTGTCGAGCGCAGCCTCGAGCCCTTCCGGATCGCCTCGGGCGCGTGGATGGACTACGCGCTGGAAGTCGACGCGGACGGAAAAGTCGATCGGCTCGCGCGCGTGGAAGCCGCGATCGCGTCGCTGCGCGTCGCCATCGACGGCGAGTACGAGATCTTGCGGGAAGCGAGCCTCGAGCGCGCGCAGAGCATCGTCGACGGTCCCGCCGACCAGGACCCCGATCCCGTGATCGCTCACGGAGAGACCTACGGCTGGGACGAGCTCGGGCCGTTCCTCGAACGCTTGGTGGTGTCCGTGCGCGCGTGTGAGGTCGACGGCGAGCTCGATCTCGGAGCGCTCCGCGCGAACACGGTCCTCGATCGATGGGGCGCTTACGCACACCGCCATCCCGACGCCCTCGGCGCCGACGTGGCCGATCCGATCCGCTGGTTCTGGTACGCCCGCAGGTGGTACGTGGACCGCGATCCCGAGGGGCTCTCGATCCGGCTCGAGGACGATCCCGCGGCCTCCAGCTGGCGGACGGTGCTCGCCCTTCAGTTCGGGCTGTTCCACAGCCTGGGCGAGAGCACTCGCCGCACTCGCACTTACCTCGACCAGCAGATCGGGCGCCCCACGAGGGCCTGGGTCGTCGACAGCGTCGTCGGCACCGAACAGGGCGACGAGGTCGTCTGGGTCGTGCGGCGCAAGACGCTGACGGAGCGCGGCGGGGACCTCGAGTCACGCGACGACGAGCTCCGCTACACGTTCCGCGACGGCGAGCTCCTGGGGAACGACAACCGCGCGATCGTCGATCTCTTCGATCCCGCCGCGCAGACGGCCGTCTGGAGGCCCGGGACCGACGGGGAGATCCCGCGCAACCGCAGCCTCCCGAGAAGAGAGGTCGTGGACGAGTTCCGCGAGCGTCTGCTCCGCGAACCGATCGCCTGCCTGGTGGTCGAGGATCTCTCCACGGACACGACACGCTGGGCGTCCGCGGAGTACGGTGTCGTGCGCGAAGAGCGGCGGGACGTGTACGTCCTCGAGCTCGTTCACGCAGAGGACTGAGGAAAGGACCAGGAGAAAGAACGATGCTACGTCACGTCTTCGCGCTCGCGGCCCTGACGCTCGGGTGCAGCAGCCTTCCGGAACCGGAGTACGACCTGGGGGAGGCTCCGCAGAACTTCCTCGGCTTCCCCGCGCTGAGCCACGAGAACATGGTGAATGCGCAGGCCACTTTCGAACCCGAGTACGCCGAGATCTTCGATACGGACCTCGTCAAGCGACGCGGTGTGATCCCCGTGAGGCTCCAGATCGGCCTGCGCGGCGAGGGGGCCGAGCACCGGAACATCCTCCTGAACCCGGACCAGTGGGAGATCACGCTCTACCTGCAGGACGGGACCGCGTTGCGCCCCGTGGATCCCGAGGAGCTGGCCGAGATGCTCGGCAAGAAGTCCGCACCGAAGGTCCGCGAGAACAAGTTCCGCACCGGCTTCCTCGGAACCGAGGGGACGTCGGGGTTCGTCTACTTCCAGCTCTCTCCGAAGGACGAGTTCACCGTCCGCGATCGGAGCCTGATCCACGAGAAGGGCGACACGAGCCGCGGGGTGGACCTGTACCACTCCCTCGTGGGCTTCAACGTGACGATCGACGACGAGCTCCATCCCTTCTACGTCGGGATCAAGCCCCAGTAGCGCCATGAACACATCGATCACGAAGCTCGCCCTGTTCGTGCCCGCCGCCTTCGTTCTCGCGGTCGGCTGCTCGACGCAGAAGATCTACGGAGAGAACCGCAACCTCCTCGCCGCGTCGCTCGCGAGCCTCGAGTCGAACGACCTGCAGCGCGCCGAGGCGCAGGCGACGGAGCTCCTCGTGAACACGGGCAGTGTCGCCGACGACTACACGCTGCAGCGTTTCTTCGCCAACTACGTGGCGACACGCGCTCACATGCAGGCCTTCTTCGGCTCGCCGTACCTGACCGAGCCCGTGAGCGGGGCCTGGGCCGGATTGGGCGGTCAGGAGAGCCGGCGCAGCTCGCGCGTCGCGCACCTCGTCGCGACGAACTACCACGGCACCTACGGGCTCGACTCGTTCCCGGCCGCCCGGCACGCCGATCTCGTCGACGATGGCGAGAAGCTGCTCCCGCCCGAGCTCGAGGAGCTCGGCGCCGAGGGCGCCAACCTGCACATCAAGCTCTGTCTGCTCACCGTGTATTCACGGCTCCAGTACCAGGACCAGGTGAACCAGGTCCTGCGGGCGATCGACGGCTCGACGGACCTCGCGCGGCTCGACGAGATGCTCGATCGCGCGGAGATCGGCGAGGCCATGCGTCCCTGGATCTACAGCGCCGTCTTCGAGAACCTCAGGCGGATCGACGAGAAGGCCGCCTACAAGCTCGCGATTCGCACGCTCGACGCCGCGGTGAGCTCGGAGGCCGCGTTCGGCGAGCGCGAGCGGCGAGCGATCGAGCGCTGGGTCACCGAGGACTCGAGCTACACCTTCCGCTGCCCCGAGTGCCCCGACGCGCCGGTCGACGTCGCCTATCCCCTGTGCACGAAGTGCCGCAACGTCGACCGCATCGAGTTCCAGGCGGAGCTCAGGTAGCGGCCGACACCGAGAGCATCCGGATCGGATCGCCGACGATCGGCGAGAGGATCGCGGTCTTCGACGCCCGGTGGACGAGGCCGCGCTCGCGCAGGACTCCCGCGACGAGCGGGAGCTCCTCGTCGGTCGTCGTCACGATCGCCGGGGTCGCGAGCGATTCGAGCGCGTCCGCCAGGAGCTTCCGCGCGGCCTCGCGCTCCCGCTCCGCGTCGCCGCGCCCGGTCGCGAGCTCGGCGCCCTGGCGCCCGTAGAGCTCGTCGTGCAGCGCGGGGAACGTCTCCGGGTCGTTCAGGACGCTGACGATCCACACGTGGTCGAAGTCCCGCTGTTCCGCGAGCGGGCGTGTCTCGATGCGCGGGAGCGCGAGGTCGAGCGCCGTGCCGACCTCCGCCAGGGCTCCGTCGAGCATGCGCGCCTCCTCGCCGTGGAGGTTGACCGCAACCACCTCCCGCCCGCGCACGACGACCTCGAACAGCATGGGCGCGAGCTCCGCCAGCGCGGCTCCGACGTAGAGGCTCCGCCGCGAGCCCCCTCTCGGTAGCCCAAGGAGAGCGTCTCCGAGCTTCGCCGCGACCCGCAGCCCCGCGTCCCGCAGCGCCTCGCGGTCCTCCGGGCCGAAGAAGTCGGCGCCGCCTTCCGAGCAGTAGACGCGGCCGAGCGCCTCCCAGTCGAGCCGGGCCTCGACCTCGAGCAGCGCGGCGGCGAAGCGTTCGGCGGGTTCCACGCGAGAGAGCCTACGTGCGTCATGGATGCGTTCGCCAGAGCGAACACCGCGAGCGGCCGAGCTATGCTCTGCGCCGCGCTACCCGCGCATGGCATGACGGACAAGGACGGTCTCCCCATACGCGTCTCCGGCGCGAACCGTCGCTTCGCCGCGCGCGTGGCGCTCGACGGCGTGGACCTCGAGGTTCGACCCGGCGAGATCGCCGCCCTGATCGGACCGAACGGGTCCGGGAAGACGACGCTGCTCAAGCTCGTGGCGGGCTTCCTGCGCCCGGACTCGGGGGAAGTGCGCGTCTTCGGCCTCGACCCCGCGCGCGAGCGCCCGGCCGTCATGCGCCGGACGCGCTTCGCCTTCGCGCCGCCGGCGCTCTTCGAGGCGCTCACGGCGCGCGAGCACCTCGTGCACCTGGTCGGCATCGGCGGCGGTCGCGCGAAGGCGAGCGAGATCGAGCGCGCGCTCGAGACCGTGGGCCTCGCCGATCGCGCGGACGAGCGCGTGCGCGCCTTCTCCTTCGGGATGCGACAGCGGCTCGCGCTCGCTCAGGCGCTCGTGCCCGTCCCGGAGCTCATCGTGCTGGACGAGCCCACGGACGGGCTCGATCCCCTGGCCGTGCTCGAGCTGCGCGAGGTCTTGCGCCGGCTGCGCGACGAGCACGGGACCGCCGTCCTCTTGTCGAGCCACCTCCTGGTGGAGGTCGAGGAGCTCGTCGACCGCCTGCTCGTCCTGCACGAGGGGCGGGAGCTCTTCGGCGGCAGTCCCGCGGAGCTCCTGCGCGAGACGGGCGCTCCCACGCTCGAGCGCGCGTTGCTCGCGCGGCTGCGCGAGGTCGCGGGAAGGAGCTCGTCGTGATCGTCCGGCTCGAGGCCCTGCGGCTCCTGCGCTCGCGCCGTCCGCTGGTCGCCGCGGGCTCCCTCGCGCTCTTCCTCGCCCTGATGCTGGTCGGTTTCTACACCTATGCCCAGAGCGAGACGCGCGGCGACGCCGAGTTCCGTTACACGTTCGAGAACAGCTCGTACTTCAACGGGCTGACCTTCGCGCTCTACGCGTTCTACTTCGGCTCGCTCCTGATCCTGCCGATCTTCGCCGCGACCGAGGGCGGGGCGCAGCTCGCCGGCGACACGGCGAGCGGCGTCCTGAAGCTGGTCCTGGCGCGTCCGGTGTCGCGCGTGCGTCTGTTCTTCGCCAAGGCGACGCTCGCCGCCGTCTTCATCTCGCTGCTCGTCGGACTCTTCCTCGCGCTGGCGCTCGGACTGGGACTCGTGGCCGTGGGGTGGGGCGATCTGGACCTCTATCCGGGGGTGCTCCAGATGACCGACCACCATCAGCACCTCCCGCAGTCCACCGCGATGGTGCGCTTCCTCCTGGCCTGGCCCGCCGCGTCGATCGCGCTCTTCACGCCGCTCGCACTGGCGTTCCTCGTCTCGGCCTTCTCGCGCTCGCCGGTGAACGCCGTCGGGACCGCCGTCGCGCTCTACCTCGTCCTGTATGTCGTCGCGGAGATCCACTTCTTCCGCGAGCTCCGCCCGTGGCTCTTCACGAGCCACCTCGCCTACTGGCGCGGGCTGTTCCGCGAGGAGGTCGACTGGATCGCGATCGGCCGCGACGCCGCCAAGTGCCTCGGGTTCACGGCGCTCTTCCTCGGACTCGCCCTGCGGCGCTTCCGGAAGCGGGAGGAGACCTCGTGAGAGCCGAGCTCGCGCTGTATCTCCTGGCCGCACTGCTCCTCCTCGCGGGCTTCGGGCTGCCCGTGGCGGAGATTCCGCCGTTCGAGCTCGGCCCACGCGTGCCCGGCACGCTGCGCGTCGTGACCTGGAACGTCGGGCAGGCCGGAGGCGATTGGGGGCGTTCCCTCGACGACGACCACGTCGAGCACGTCGCGCGAACGCTCGTCGAGCTCGAGCCCGACCTGGTCTTCCTCCAGGAGGTGCGCTTCGGTCCGCAGACCGCGGCCCTGGCGAGCGCCCTCGGTGCCGGCTGGGAGCTCGAGACCGCGAAGAGCGGACGCGGTCGTCGGGTCGTCGCGCTCTCCCGACTCCCGAACCTGCGGCGTATCGAACCCTCCGGCTCGCTTCCGCCCGGTGCGCTCATCGTCCGGTTCGAGCACGGGGACGGCCGCGTCGTCGCCGCACTGGGCATCCATGCCGACGTGGCCTCGGCCGCAGAGCGCAACGCCGAGATCGGAGCCGCGCTCGAGGCGCTCCTGATCGTGCCGGAGGTCGGGGGCTACCTCCTCCTGGGCGACCTCAACATCGACCTCGACCTCGACAAGCGCCGCGACCTCTTCACGGACGACGCCTACCGCGACGTCGAGACCTACAACTTCGTCGCCGACCGGCTGCTCGACGCGGCGCGCGGCGCGGGCTCGACGGCCGAGCCGGATCGACGGCTCGACTACGTCTTCGTCGACCCGACCGCGTTCGAGGTCCTCTCCGCCGGTCCCGTCCACGGCCGCCGCCTGGGCGACATGGACCACCACCCCGTGGCCGCCGACCTGATCTACCGCCGCTGACGGGCTCGAGACCCGGCCGCGCGCTTGACCCGCGCTCTTCGAGAGCCGTCCATGGGCGTGTGCCGACTCGAGCTCTGCCCCACCGGAGTGCGCTGGCGCTCGCACGAGCGGTCGCGCGAGTGGGGGGGGCGGACGAGGCCGCTTGTCTTGCGCTCGCGGAGTGGCTGACCTCGCCGGGTGAGCGAGCCTGCTCTTCGCCCGAGCTCGAGGCGGCGCTCGAGCGAGCGGACCCCGACCGGATCCGCACCGATCTCGCGAAGCGTTTCCCCGGGACGGAGCCCGCCTTCCTGGCGCACGAGCTCCTGATCGCGGCAGCCGACATCGAACGGCGCTCGCGGCGAGGCGTCTACACGACGCCGGCGCCGCTGGCCGACCACGTCGTCGCCGGCGTGGACCGCGCCCTCCGCGAGGAGCTCGGGCTCGCCGACGGGCTGGCCGACCGCACGACGTGGGCGGAGCTCGCGGCGCGGCACGGGTTCGACATTCCCGGCGGCGTCGATCCCGACAGCGCGTTCGTGCGCATCGTCGATCCGGCGACCGGGAGCGGTGTCTTCCTGGCGAGTGTCCTGCGGCGGATGCGGGTGACGCTCGGCGAGCACTGGCGCGACTTCGCGGCGACGGAGCTCGCGGAGCGCCTGGTCGGCTTCGAGCTGCTCGACGCGCCGCGGTCCCTGGCCCGCGCCAACCTCGCACGGGTGATGCGGGAGCTCGACGGGCCCGACATCGCCTTCGATCTGCGCGGCGCGAACCCGCTCACATCGACGGAGGTCTGGCCCGCCGGCGTGACGGTCGTGCTCGGCAACCCGCCCTGGTCCATTCGCTCCGGGAACCTCGAACCGGCCGCGCGCGCGCTGGTCGAGCCCTACAAACACGCCGCAGGCGAGCGCGTCGTGGAGAAGGGCGCGCTGCGGCTCGAGATGCACCTCCAGGACGACTACGTGAAGTTCGTCCGGCTGGCGGAGCTCGCGATCGAGCGGGCCGGAGTGGGCGTCGTCGGGCTCGTGACCAGCAACGGGTACCTCGACGCGCGTACGCTGCGCGGGATGCGGGCGTCCCTGTGCGCGACCTTCTCGCGCCTTTGGATCCTCGATCTCTCCGGCTCGCGCCTGCGCCGCCGCGAGGACGCCGCCGTCGACGAGAGCCTGTTCGGGATCGACCAGGGGACGTCCGTCGTCCTCGGCTCGCGCGTGCCCGGAGTCCGGAGCTGCGTGACTCACGGTCGCCTCTCCGGGACACGGCGAGAGAAGCTCGACCGTCTCGCGGACGGGACCGCACAGGACCTCGCCACGCACGAGATCCGGCCGACCTCGCCGAGCTGGTTCTTCGTGCCGCGCAGGCGTGCGTCTCCCGAGTACGCGTCGTGGCCCGGTCTCGCCGAGCTCTTCCCGCGCTCCGTCTCCGGGATCGTCACCGCGCACGACCGGCTCGTCGTCGACTTCGACGACGCGCCGCTGCGCGAGCGGGCCGCGCTGCTCCTCGATCCGCACGAGTCCGTGGACGACCTGCGCGCGCGGCTCCGCATTCGCGACAACGCCGGCTGGAAGCTCGAGCGCGCGCGAGAGCGGTTCCGGGAGGCACCGGACCTCGACCTCAGCCTGCGCGACTACGCCTACCGACCCTTCGACACGCGCCGCATCCTCTACCACCGCGCGCTCGTCTTCTGCGATCGGCGGAGGCTCATGCGACACCTCGACGGTGTCAAGAACGTCGCCCTCGTCGTCTGCCGCCAGCTCGCCGCGCCGCCCTGGCGGCACGTGTTCGCCTCCCGCCGGCTCGTCGACGACAACCTGATCTCGAACCGGAGCCGCGAGCGATCGCACTGCTTCCCACTCCTCGTGGGGGAAGGGGACGGTCCGCTCGTGCCCAACGTGGACGCCGACCAGGCACGGCGCATCGTTCCCGACGCGGACACACCCGCGCCCGACCTCCTCGCGTACGTCTACGCCGTGCTCCACGCACCGGGCTATCGCGCGAAGCACGAGGACGAGCTCGCGGTCGACTTCCCGCGCATCCCGCCGCCGCGCGATGCGCGGCAGTTCCGGGCGTTCGCGGCACTCGGGCGGGAGTTGCTCGGCGTGCACCTCGGAGACACTCCCGTCGCGAGACAGGCAGACGTCCCTCCCGAGGTGCTGGATTTCCGGATCGGCGCCTACGCGCCCGCGCGCAAGTGGAAGAAGGACCGCGCCGGCCGCGAGCTCACCGCGGACGACCTCGCGAGCTACGCCGACCTCGTCGGCCGCGTGCGCGCGACGATCGACGTCGTCCGCCGCATCAGCGAGGTCGCCCAGTAGAGCGGGCCGCGGACGAGCGACTCCACGACCGTCGCTCCGCGACCGTAGCCGTGAACGATCGGTCGCCAGAGCACCGGCTTCGCGAGCCACGCGAGGCTGCGCGCCGGATCGCGATAGAAGCGGTCGGCCAGGTGGTGCGTGAGGAAGGTGTCGGGCAGGACTCGCCGCCAGAGACTGCGGTAGTAGGCCCGCGGCTTCGCCTCGCCCCGCGCGACCCGGATGGCCGTCTCGCCCGCGAGCCTGCCGCTCTCGAGCGCGTGAAAGATGCCCTCGCCGGTGAGCGCGTCCGCGAAGCCGCCGGCGTCGCCCACGACGTAGACCGGCTCGTCGGGGACGGCGAGGCGGTGGCCGCCGAGCGGGATCGTGTGGGCCTCGAACGTGTCGAGCGGATCGCCGTCGACGTCGAAGCCGCGGGCCTCGACGTACTCCGCGAGCCGAGCGCGGAGATCGACGCCGCTCGCCGACAGGGCGTACAGGCCGACCGACCAGTGGTCGTCCTTCGGGAAGATCCAGCCGTACCCGAGCGGGAGGAAGCCGAAGTCGAAGCAGGGGACGGGCTCCGGCTCGATCCGGGCGCGGTCGCGATAGAGGTTGATCTCGACGGCGACAGCCCGTCGCCTGGGCGAGGCGATCCGGAACAGGCGGTTGGTCGTGCCGTTCGCGCCGTCGGCGCCGACGAGCTGCCGCGCGACGAGCTCGCGCTCGGGCGTGCGCACGACGAAGCGGTCGGAATCGCGATCTATCGCGACGACGGGCTCGCCGTCGAAGAACCGGAAGCGATCCGACGTCCGGTTGCGCTCGACCAGGTGGTTGTCGAACTCCGGCCGCAGGACCATCTTCAGGATCGGGCTCCGGTAGCCGAAGCGACGCTCCGTCCCGCGCCAAGCGTTGAACTCGAAGGCGCGGAAGGTCGACCGCAGGGAGGGCTCGAGCGGGAGCGCGAGCGACTCGCAGGCCTTGATCGTGAGCCCGCCGGCGCAGGGCTTGATGCGCGGGAACCGCGCGCGGTCGACCTGGGCGACCTCGAGCCCGCCGGCGAGCGCTGCCGCCGCGGCGTTCGAGCCTCCGGGCCCCGCTCCGACGACGACGAGATCGTATTCCACGGTCGGAATTGCTTTCCGCCCGACGATCGTCCGCTCTCCCTCGTGAGGGGTCAACCCGTGTTCGTGCTCAGTCGTTACACGCTCCGCTCAATTCAGCCGTCGCCGACCGTCGATCCAGCTCCGGTCTCCGGGAGTCGGGAAGCGGAAAGGGAAGCATGCTCGAGCGCGCACGCGTCGGTTGTCTCGTCGTTGGAATCGCACTCGCCGGCTGCGCCGGCTGCGGCGGCGGGGGCGGTGGGGGAGGTGCTGTGGCCGGGAGCCCGTCGCCGGCCGGACCTGCCGCGCCGACGTCGCTCGCGCTGACGACGGCGAACGGCAACGTTCTCGTCGATTGGCCGACGGTCGTCGACGCGACGGCCTATCGCGTGTACTGGGCCGAGACGCCCGCCATCGACCCGACGGGGAAGCCCTTCGTGCAGGTCGCCGCGCCGCCCTACCAGGTGACGGGGGTCGGCGGAGATCTGTACTGCGTCGTGACGAGCGTCGGTACGGGCGGCGAGGGGTTGCCGTCGGTCGAGGAGACGCTCGCGGTGGCGCCGGGCAGTCCGGAGCAGTACTTCCCGCCGTGGTCCGCCGCACGACCTCTGACGACGATTCCGTTCAACTACGATTTCGGCCAGACCTCCGCCCAGAACGGCGCGGCGCTCGAGACCGTGATCCAGTCCCTGTCACCGGGCGACGAGCTTCGGATCGGGAGCGGGACGTACACGATCGACTCGCTGCTCGACATCAGCCTGGTCGGCACGGCGGGAAACCCGATCTGGATCGTGGCGGCGCCGGGGGCGACGCCGGTGATCACGCGCTCGAACGCGAGCCAGAACACGGTGAACATGGGACAGGGCGGTGCCTGCCGCTACGTCGTCATGCGCGGGATCGAGATCACGGGCGGGAGCATCGGACTCCGCCTGCACGACTGCCAGAACGTCTGGATAGACCAGTGCCACGTGCACGACATGAACGACAACGCGATCGCCGCGAACTCGGTCCCGACGTCGTTCCTGTACTTCACGCGCAACCAGGTTCACTCGACGGGCGGCACCGGCGAGGGGTTCTACATCGGCGGGAACTTCGCGAGCCCGATCGCTAACAACGTCGTGATCGCGCTGAACCACGTCTACGACTGCGGCGGCTCGCAGGGAGACGGGATCGAGGTCAAGCAGGGCTCGTGGGGCTGCTGGATCGCCGAGAACACCGTCCACGACACCAACTACCCGAGCATCCTGGTCTACGGGACCGGCGGAATGCCCGTGAACCTCATCGAGCGCAACGTCTGCTGGAACGCCGGCGACAACGTGATGCAGGTTCAGGGCGAGGCCATCGTGCGGAACAATGTCCTGATCGACGGCCTGAACGCCTTCTACAGCGGTGACCACCAGGGCACGGTCACCGACCTGATCGTGGTCAACAACACGTTCGTCAACACCGGCCGCGCTGCGCTGCTCAACGACTGGAATGGAAAGCCGGGGATGACGTTCGCGAACAACGCGTGCTACAGCCTGAACAGCAACGCGATCCTCTTCTCGGGGGGCTCGGGCGGCGTCACGGTCTCCGGCAACGTCGCCTTCGGCTCGGTGAGCGGTACGGGGGCCTCCGGCTACTTGGCCGGTACGGGGCTGGGCGACTTCCTGTCCGTCTCCTGGAACGGTGTCGCCCACGACGCGACGCCGTCGATCGCGAGCGTGTTGCTCGGCTCGGGGGCTCCTGCGCACGAGGTCTTCGACGATCTCGCGGGGCGGATCCGCACGGGCGGCGTCGAGGCCGGTGCGGTCGACGCTCCCTGAGCCGGCTCGCGAAACCTCCGGTATCCTGAATCCGCTCGGCGCCGAGCGGCACCGTGGCTCTCGGATGCCGGAGCCCACTCCCCTCTCCCCTCTCCTCCTGCGCGAGCTCGACTGGGTTCGCGGCCTCGCGACGAGCCTCGCCCGCGACGCTCACCTGGCCGAGGACCTGACGCAGGAAGCGTGGCTGGCCGTCCACAGGACGCCGCCGCCCGAGGGTTCGTCGATCCGCCGCTGGCTGGCGACGGTGTTGAAGAACCTCGTACGCCAGGAGCGGCGAGGGGGAGCGCGCCGAGAGGATCGCGAGAGTCTCGCGCACGGCGAGCGCGTCCCCGAGAGCGGGGCGGGCGACGTGCTCGAGCGAGCCGCGGTCCAGAAGCGCGTCGTCGAGACCGTCATGGAGCTCGACGAGCCCTATCGGACCACCGTCCTCCTGCGCTACTTCGACGATCGCCAGCCGGTCCAGATCGCCCGCGATCTGGGCGTCTCCACGGCGACCGTCAAGACGCGGCTCATGCGCGCGAGACGGCTCCTGCGCGAGCGCCTCGCGCGCGAGGACGGCGGCGGTTCGTGGCTCACGGCACTCCTTCCCCTCGTCGCCGAGCGGCCCGCGGCCGCCGGCCTGAGCACAGGAGGCCTGATCGTGAGCAGCAAGGTCGCACTCGTCGCCGGCTCCGTCGCCGGAACGCTCCTCATCGGAGGGTGGTGGGCACTGGGGTCGGAGACCGAGTCTCTCCCGGCCGCGGAGTCGCGTGAGGTCCACGCGGTCGAGGCCGCGTCCCCCGAGCTCGCGCCGCCCCTCGCTGCCGCGCGCAGCGAGGTTGCCCGTACCGCTGCGCCGGAGCCGGAGCCCGGACCGGACGCGGCACCGACGGCGTTCGTCGCACTCGAGCGCGACCTCTTCGCGATCGCCGTCGACGCCGCTGGACGGCCCGTCCCCGGTCTCGACCTCGTGCTCCTGTCGGGGACGGCGGAAATCGCGCGCGTCGTGACGGACGCGACCGGCGAGGCCCTGTTCCCCCCGCTCGCGCGCGGAGGGCGTGTCGTCGCCGCGAGCGAGACCTACGTCACGCTCCTCGAGGGGGTCGTGCTCGGGAACGCTCCGCGCGAGTCCGTCGTCGTCGTGGTCGCGGAGTCGTGCGAGCTCGCGGGCGAGATCGTGGACGAGAACGGCGATCCGGTGGTCGAGGCCGAGGTCCGGTTGGTGATCGCGAGTCGCGTGAAGAGCGACTTCGGGATCCCGCTCGACCGGTCGTCCTTCGCGGAGTGGGTGGTGGAGAGCGACCCGGTCGGGATATTCTCAATCGGACGAGCCCCCTGTCTCGAGCGCGCGCACCTGCGCGTGCAGAGGACCGGCTTCGAGGACGCCACCGTGGAGCTCGACGGGCGTCCGGCGGTCGGACTGCGCGTCGTGCTCACCACCGCTCAGGCCGGCTCGGAGTTCCTGCTGGGGCGCGTCGTCGATCCGCGCGGTCGTCCGGTGGAGGGCGCGTGGGTGGCGATCGGCCACGTCAGCACCCAGACCGATCGGGACGGCGGCTTCCAGCTCGACCTGTGGTTCAACGGCGTGCCGATCGAGGACACGGAGCTGCGAGCGCTGGCTCCGGGCTTTCTCCCCGCGAGGCTGGCGCGCGACACCGTGCTCCACCCGGAAACCGGCTGGCCGGCGTTCTGTCTCCTCGCGCTCGACGGGACGCCGCTCGCCCTTCGAGGCCGCGTCGTCGACTCCGACGGTCTCCCGGTCCCGGACGTCGACGTGCGCCTCGTCGACCGCTCCGTCTTCGGGTGGCTGATGGAGGAGAGGTCGGACGTCTCGTACGCGCACGCCGGCTACGTCGAGGAGCTCCTGGCGGCGTCCGAAGAGTCGGGGCGGACGGATGCCGAAGGGCGCTTCGAGATCGAGGGGCTGCTCGACAGGAGCTACGACCTGTGGGCCGTCGGACCGGCGCTCCGTGCGGCGCGGATGGGACCGGTCCAGGCGGGGACCGAAGGCGTCGAGATCGTCCTCCCCGGAGCGACGCGCGTGGCTCTATCCGGCCGCGTGGTGCGACCGAACGGCGATCCCGTCGAGGGCGTCACGATCTCGCCGATCAGGAAGCTCGAGACTCCGGCGGACGACGACGGGCCGGGCGAGAGCCTGTACGCCTTCGCGCGAACGCAGGCGATCACCGGCCCGGACGGGCGCTTCGTGTTCGACGCGCTCGCGACCGAGGGTGTCGAGCTCCAGGTCTGGGGCGGAGCCGGTGTCGGATTCGTTCACCGCTCCCTCGACGACGTCGAGAACGGCGACGAGCTCGAGATCGTGCTCGCCGCCAACCTCCACTTCTCGGTCGAGCTCACGGAGGCCGGTGTCGCCGACTCGTTCCGCATCGAGGACGCCGCCGGCCTCACGCTCGTTCTCCGGAGGAGTCACGGCGACGTCAACTTCACCTCGGAGGCGGGGCACTTCGAGAAGGGGCGCTCCGACGTCTATTCGGTGTCGGAGACGGCGCGCACGCTCGTCCTCCTCTCCGGCGAAGAGCAGGTGCTGCGCCTGCCAGTGTCCCTGCGTGCCGGAGAGGTGACCCGAATCCGCCCCTGAGACCGGTGGTTCGAGGCGGGGCGTCGGTCTCCACCCGATCCGCCATCGATTGCGGCCGTCCGCGTGCCCACCTAACATCCTCGGCCCATGGTGGGCAGGAACCTCATCGGCCTGATCGTCGCGATCACGGCCCTGGCGCTGGCGACCTGGTTCGTGCGGCGCGATCGGGAGTTCCGGCCCCGCTACGAGGGCTCGCCGCCCAACGTCCTGCTCGTCAGCGTGGACACGCTGCGTGCGGACCACATGGGCATCTACGGGTACGAGCGCCCGACGACGCCGAATCTCGATCGCTGGGCCCGCGGGGCAGTGGTCTTCGACAACGCGCAGGCTTCTTCGTCCTGGACCCTGCCCGGTCTCGCGTCGGTGTTGACCTCCTACTACACGTCGACGCACGGTTGCTGGACCTTCAACTCACGCCTGGACTCCTCGTTCCTGACGTTCCCCGAGATCCTGCGGGACGCCGGCTACGACACGATGGCGGTGACGAGCCATGTCTTCCTGGTCCGGCGTTATGGCCTGCAGCAGGGCTTCATCCACTTCGACGGCGACTTCAGCCACACCGTCGCGGACCAGAGGAGGACGGTCACCTCGGAGATCGTCTCCGAGCGCGGGATTCGTTTCCTCGAGCAGAAGGCGGCCGCCGCCGACGGCGTTCCCTGGCTCATGTGGCTGCACTACTTCGATCCCCACGAAGCCTACATGCCCCACGCGGGCATCTCGGAGCAGTTCGGGACGACCGAGCTCGACGGCGAGATCACCTTCACGGAGCTCGATCTCTACGACGGCGAGATCACCTTCACGGATCGCCACATCGGCCGCGTGCTCGACTCGCTCGAACGGCTCGGGCTGGCCGAGGACACGATCGTCGTCTTCTTCTCCGACCACGGCGAGGAGTTCCTCGACCACGGAGCGCTGCGCCACGGCCACAGTCTCTACGGCGAGCTCGTCCGCGTGCCGCTCGTCGTGCGTGTGCCCGGCGTCGAACCGCGGCGTGTGGACGACCTGGTGAGCATGGTGGACGTCTTCCCGACCATCCTCGAACGCGTCCCGCCCCTCGTCTCTCCCGCCGACATCGAGGGCATGAGCCTGGGACCGCTCCTCGAGGGTCGACCCGGAGCGGAGCGCTCCGCCGTGGCGGAGACCCGCCTCTCGGAGCAGAACTCGCTCGACTGCATCCTGCGCGGACGGTGGAAGCTGATCGTCGACTCGATCGAGGGTGACGTGGAGCTCTACGACCTCGGGAGCGATCCCGCCGAGTCGAGGGACGTCGCGGACGAGTTTCCGGAGGTGGTAGCGGATCTCAAGCAGGAGCTCCGGGGCGTGATCGCGAAGGCTCAGGAACGCAGTCGGCTCTACGAGCACTCGGGAGAGCTCGAGCTCACGCCGACGCAGCTCGACCAGATGAAGGACCTGGGGTACCTCGGCGACGACGACGAGGAGGAGGAGTGATGCGCCGCATTCTCCTCTTCGCCCTCCTGCCCGCCTTCTTGCTCGCCGGCTGCGGAGACGAGGTCCGACGGATTCACTACGCCGGGGGCGATCAGCTCTGGTCCGTGATCCGCTACCGCGACGAGGTGCCGGAAGGCGCCTGGACCACCTGGTGGGAGAACGGCAATCGGAAATCGCTCGGCGTCTACCGCGAGGGGCGGCGCCACGCCGAGTGGACGACCTGGTTCGAGAACGGCGACGTGCGGACGATTCAGTCCTACCGGTACGGGCAGCCGCACGGTCTCTGGGCTCACTGGTTCGCCAGCGGCGTGCACGCCAGCACCGGGCACTTCGACCAGGGGAAGCGGGACGGTCTCTGGGAGGAGTGGTACCCGGACGGCAAGCCGCGCGTGAGCGTCGAGTTCGACCTGGGGACGCAGGTCGGGACGACGACCACCTGGTTCGAGAACGGCAACAAGAAGCGGGAGGAGGTCTTCGAGGACGACGTCGCCGTCCACAGGACACTCTGGTTCCGCAACGGCCAGAAGCAAGCCGAGGGCCCCGCGAACGGCCCGCCGAGAGTGGGGGTCTGGCAGGCCTGGAAGGACGACGGCAGTCCGGACCCCGAGCGGTCGGGTCGTTACGAGAACGGGATCAAGGTCGCGGACTGAGCGTCAGGCCGCCGTGGCCGACTTCGGTGGCTTCTTCGGCGGCTTCCGCTCCTTCGGCGGGCCGCTCGAGAGCATCACCGCGATCGGACGCGTGTTCTCGTTGCTGGCGAGGATGATCTGGAGCGCGGCCGTCAGCGGAACGGCGAGGAAGGTCCCCACGGCTCCCCAGAGTCCCGCCCACACGACGACCGAGATGATCACGACGAGCGGAGACAGGTTGAGCTCGCGGCCGAGGATCTTGGGCTCGACGTAGCTCCCGAGCGTCAGGTTCACCGCGAGATAGGTGATCACGACGATCACGGGTGTCGCGAGGCCGGGCTCGGGCACCGTGACGATCGCGACGAAGGTCGCCAGGCCTCCCGCGATGATGCTCCCGAACGTGGGGATGTAGTTGAACGCGAACGTGAGGACGCCGAGCAGGATCGCATAGGGCACGCTGAGAGAAACCAGCACGGCGTAGCAGATGGCTCCCGTTGCCAGCGACGTGATCGTCTTCACGCCGAGATACCGCTGGATGCCGCGCCCGATCGTGTCCAGCACGGTTCGCGCGTCCTCTCGCCGCCCTTCGAAGATGGAGAGGATCTTCCGCCGGAAGACGGCCTGCTCCGCGAAGATGAACAGCATGTAGATCACGACCAGGAGCAGGCCCGTCATGAAGTCGAGCCCGCCGCCGATGATGCCGGTCGTGAAGGCGTCGACGTCGAAGTCGCGGAGCCAGTTGCTGGCGACCTCCGTGAACAGATCCGGGAACTCGCGCTCGACCATCCAGGCCTGGAAGCGGTCCAGGAACACGTCCCAGTCGAACTGCTGCGCGAGCTCCTGTTGATCCGGGGACAGCGGGTCGACGTCCTCGACGCGGCTCTCGCGCTGGCCCTGGCTGAAGAGCCACTGGACGTTGGCCTGGAGCAGGAGCCCGACGCGCGCGACGCCCAGGAAGATGAGGGTGACGATGAGGATCACCGTCACCGGCGGCGGGATGTGGTGCCGGCCGAGGAACCGGACCACCGGCTGCAGCATGCTGGCGAGCAGGAGCGCGATCACCAGCGGCTGGAGGATGCCGGCCCCCACGTGCAGCACCCACCCGATCAAGATCGTGGTCAGGATCCCCAGGAGGACGACGGCGGCTCGGGAGGTGGGCGGCACAGGAACGTCCAGACTAACTCAACTGCCCCCCGGGACGGATGCTTCCCGCGCGGCTCCGCGGCAGGCTCTACTCACCCAGCGCTGCCAGCCGCTCCTCCGAGGGCGCGAAGAACAGCGCCCCCGAGACGGCCTCGGTGAAGTCCATCAAGCGGTCGTGGAGGCCGTCCCCGCTCGTGCCGAACATCCGCGCGAGCATCTTGTGGAAGGTCACCGGGGTGCGGCAGTAGGCGACGAAGAAGAGCCCCTGCTCGGACGTGTCGGCGTAGGGCGAGCTGTGGCGGACGATCTCGAGCTCGCGCCCGTCCTCCTCGATCACCACGCGGCTGACGTGCGCGGTCGCCGGCCGGACGTCGTCCGGAAGCTCCTCGCTGTCCGCCTTCATGCGCCCGATCGCGCCTTCCTGCTCTTCCCGGGAGAGCCGACCCCAGTAGCGCATGTTGTGCACGTAGCGCTGGGCGAGCACGTAGCTCCCGCCCGCGAACTCGGGGTCCTCGTCCCCGACGAGGGCCACGTCGGCACGTTCGTCGGCTCCGGGATTCTCCGTACCGTCGATGAAACCGGTCAGATCCCGAGAGTCCAGGTAGCGGAAGCCCTGCACTTCCTCGACGACCTCCGCGGCGTCGTCGAGCTCGGCCAGGAGGCGCAGCGCCACCTCGATCGAGAGGTCGCGTCTCTCCGAGTGCAAGTGGACGAAGACGTCCCCGCCCGTGGCGACTGCGCGCCCGCCGGGACCGTCGAGCGGCTCGAGCGGTGCGAGCCGCTTCGGAGAGTCTCCGGCGATCCTCTTCCAGAACTCCGCTCCGAAGGCGACCGTCGCCCTCAGCGTTCCGCGACCGCCACCGAGCATGTCGATCTCGGCCGTCCACTCGGGGAGCGCGGAGACCACCCGCGCCGTGGTTCGGAGGGCGTCTTCCGATTCCCCCGCCCGGAGCACGAGGAACATCGGTGCCGGCGTCGGGTCGAGGAGGATTCCGGGTTGGTTCGCGGGCATGGCGCGGGATTGTAGCGATCGCGGTTCCCGCCAGGTCCCGGTCGGAAGAGCCCGTTCTCCGGTCTCTCTCATGTGCGCTGGAGGTTCGGTGCCGGGGGCGAATACCCCCCTTTCCGTCCCCCTCACAGGCTCTCGTCGTCTTGTTCGGACGGGCCCCGTTGACGAATCCGGGGCTTGCCAAAACAATGGACCGACACGGTTCTGATCGTCCCCTTTCCGGCCACTCGGACGGCAACCGGTGCTCGCACGAGACGTCCCACCTAGAGAGCCACCAGACGAGACCGCCAACCCTCCCGATTCAGCGGAGGAGACCCCCCCCATGGCCAGATTGGTTCAGACCACCGCGCGCCTCGCCGGCGCCGCGGTCCTCGGCATTACACTCGCAGGAACCGCCTTCGCCCAGAACCCCAAGCGGTTCTTCATCGGGCCTTCCTACAGCGGCGGGATCCCGGAGTACAAGAAACTGTTCGAGGATCCGGACTCCTGGACGTGGATCCAGAACCAGGCCCAGTTCTTCGAGTTCCACATGCACTCCTGGTTGCCGAAGCCGTCGAACCCCGGCTACCTGGACGATGCGACGCTGACCGATGCGGCGGTCATGTTCGCCGACGCCGAGATCGGCGTCGCCGTGGAGGCCGGAGGGTTGCGCGACTTCCCGGGCTCGTCTCCCGCGCTGTGGCACCTCACGGGCGAGAAGCGCGCCAAGAAGGAGCTGTCCGCGTTCGCGCGCTGGGTGCGACTCGGCGGCCAGATCGACGTCGTGGTCCTGGACTCACCCTTCTCGCACGTCCTGCGGGACATGGGCATGCCCTGGGACGTGGCGGCCCACGAGCTGGCCGACTACCTGGACGAGGTCAAGGCGCACTACCCCAACCTCGAGTTCGCACTGATCGAACCGGTTCCGCACTACGAGGTCCAAGGCTACCCGACGTGGGGTGTCGCCAACTATGGTCGCCTCTCGGACCTGTTCGACACGGTCTTCCCGATCCTGGAATCGCGGGGACACGAGCTGGAGTCCTTCCTCGCGGACTCTCCCTACACGTACAACGAGGAGACCCCGGGAGGGTGGGACAAGCTCGCGGCGGTGGAGCGAGCCGTCCAGCGCACCTACGGGATGCGCTTCGGCTGGTTCGTAAACGACAACATCGGCGGGATCACCTCGGAAGAGGTCTATCAGATGAACTCCCGCGACGCGCTGCGCAAGTACCGCGCGGCCGGCGGCAGTCCCGACGACTTCAACATTCGCGGTTGGTATCCCTTCCCCACGAAGTTCGTTCCCGAGACGAAGGCCATGACCTTCACGGGGATCGCGCGACAGTTGATGCACGACGTCTACGGCAACTTCGAGGCTGCCAACGATCGCGCGGAGACCGTCGTCTTCGAGGATGGCACCCTCGGGCCGCTGACGCCCTCACGCGGCAGCGGAAACGTCGTCGCGGGCGCGCTGGAGATCACCGAGGACAGCGAGTTCGTTCTGTCCAGCATTCTCTTCGAGGAGCCCACCGTCGCCGTGATCGGAGACATGCTGGGCATGACGCCCGGCTCCAGCGTCGACATCGCTCTCAGACCGCAGAACAGCAAGTGGACCTACAGGGTCTCGCTGGTCTCGCACGACAACGGCACCAGTCACGTCGAGCTCAATGCGGTCGACAACCTCACGCTCCAGGCCACGTTGATGGCACAGGGATCGCCGGTCGCTGCCGATCCTCTCGCGCGCGAGGTCCACTTCGCGGTGAGGCAACGCGACGGCTACCTCCAGGCGTTCGTGGACAGTGCCGGAGCGCTCTCGGTGCTCGCGCCCGTCCTCGAACCGGTCGAGGCCTCCGTCGGAGCCACCTCTTTCGGACCGTTCGTCACACGGGCGCGGATGGAGCTGGTCGACTTCCGCGACAAGGACGGGGTCGTGAGCGTGACCTCCGATTCCGAGCAGCACGTCGTGTTCTCGCTGGTCCAGGACGATCTCTTCTTCGCCTTCGACCACCGGCTGTACCTCAACGCCTACGAGGGCCAGGTCCTCGACTTCACGGTGTTCGAGTCGAGTATCTACCCGCTCATGGAGGTCGTGGCCGTGCGCGACTACCACCTCGTCCTGCGGTCGCTGATCCCCGTCCCCGAGGACGCGCTGATCGGAATGGTCTACGACGGGGACTTCGAGACGATCCGCGTCGAGTAGTCGACCCCCTCGAGCTCGAGGAGGGCTTGCTTCACCGCGAGCCCTCCGCCGTATCCCGTCAGGCTCCCGTCGGACCCGACGATGCGGTGGCAAGGCACGACGATGACGATCGGGTTGGTCGCGTTGCAGCGGCCGACCGCACGGACTGCGCGCGGGGACCCGACGCGGCGCGCGATCTCCGCGTAGGTCGCCGTTCGTCCGAAGGAAACCCCCTCGACGGCATCCCAGACGCTGTGCTGGAAATCCGTGCCCTCCGGAGCCAGGTCGAGCTCGAACTCGCGGCGCTCTCCGCGGAAGTACTGGCGGAGCTGACGCTCGACCTCGGCGCAGGCCGCGCGGTTCGAGCGGACGTCGTGACCGTGGTCCTCGAGGTTCTGCTCCAGGAGCTCGCGAGAGTCCTCACCGACGAACTCGAGGCGCACGAGCGCCCGCTCCGAGTCGACGGCGGCGAGGAGCTTCCCCGCCGGGGAGGAGAACTGGTGGGTCGAGAGCTTCATGTGGGATCTCCGAGACGTTTCCAGAAGTGGAGGCAAGCCAGACTTCGCCAGGGGCGAAACGGTTGCATGCATTCCCGCGTTTCGTCGGCGTCCGGACGTCGGTCGAGCCCGAAGAATTCCTGGAGCGAGGCGACCAGCCCGGAGTCCCCGACCGGCAGGCAGTCGGCGAACCCGAACCCCCGCATCATCACGTAGTTGGCCGACCAGGGGCCGACGCCCCGGAAGCCAGAGAGCGTTCGCTCCGCCCGCGTCGCGGAGCCTCGGGCGAGCTCGTCGAGCGGGAGCTCGTGGGAACGCACGGCCCGGGAGAGGTCGATCAGGTACTCCGCCTTGCGGTTCGAGAACTGCAACGCCAGCAAGTCGGAGGGTTCGAGCCGCGCCACCTCGGCCGGGGTGGGGTGCGGCCGCATTCCCGCGCGACCGCGTCGCGAAGCCAGGGCGATCAACCGGCGCCGGACGGTCATCGCGAACGCGAGGTTCACCTGCTGACCGACGACGGCCCACACGAGGCCCTCGAAGGGGTCCGCCGTGAGCGGAACGCGCAGTCCGAGACGACCGCGCACCAGTCGAGACGCTCCGGCGACGCGTCGAATCCGGCGCTCGAACGGACCGGGATCGGTCTGCAGGCCGAGCATGTGAAGCGCGACCCGGTGCGCGCGACTCATGGCTCTCGAGGACGGCGCGGCGCCGGAATCCACACGGCAGCGCGCGCGGCCTCGCGCGATCTCGAGCTCGAGCACCGCCGGGCGCCCGTCGAGCGTGAGCGCCTTGGCGAACCTCGAACCGTTGCGCCGTTCGGTCTCGCTCTCCTCGTCTCGCCCGACGTAGGCGAGCATCTCCTGCGGGCGGTAGTCCTCCGGGAGGCGCAGCACGAACGCGTCCTTGCGCGCGAGTGCCCGGTACTCACCGGGCCGGAGGTGCTGGATCCGGTTGAAGTTCTCGTGGAAGGCCGACGTGCTCTCGAACCCGACGGCGAGCGCGGCATCGACCGTCGACTCCTCGGTCTCCGCCAGCCTGCG
>JAJDET010000365.1 GCA_029259655.1 Planctomycetota bacterium | reverse complement strand
CGAGGTTGAACATGTCGACGATGGAGAGCTCGCGCGCGATGAGCACGTACTCGTCCGGCGGCGGCTCGCCGTCGCCTCCGTCCTCGTCCTTCTCGAGGTTGCGCAGCACACGGATCGCGACGTCGCGCAGGTCGACAGCCGACTGACGCAGGGTCTCGCTCTGGACCAATCGGAAGATGCGATCGAAGTCGCTGATCACCTTCGTGATCGCCGCCTCCAGCCGCATCTGCTCGTTGAGGATCAGGTTCTCGACGTCGGCGATGAACACCGAGTCCTTTAGATAGGCGAGGTGCGTGTCGAGAATGCGGGCATCCTCGGCGTCGACGCGACCCTCGAGCCGCGACTTCAAATCGTGCAGCTGGAGCGTGCTCTCCTCGAGCCCCCTGCGGAAGCGGTTGAGCTCCCTGTCCACCTCTCCCTGCGCCACCCGCAGCATGCGCAGCCGGGCCAGGTCGTAGTCCTTCCGGTGCGCTACGCCGAGGACGAGCCCCGGGGAGACCGCGTCTCCCGAGAGGACCAGACCCGTCGAAGCCTCGTCGGGGAGCGGCTTGTCCTCCTCCGGAGGTGCACCCGAATCGGAGGCCCGAGTTTCACTCATGCGGCCATCGTAGGCGCCTCCCGCGAGGAGGTCCACGTCGGCCGCGCCCGGTCCGGACTTCAGTTGACCGGTTGGAGGCGAGCCTCGACCTCGACCCGGCCGTCCTCCCGCAGGATGGTCAGCGTGACGACGTCGTCGATCTCGTAGGCATCGAAGAGCGCCATCAGATCGTCCGCGCTCTCCACGGGGCTGCCGTCGACGGCGACGATCAGGTCGCCGAGCCGGAGGTCGCCGGTCGCGCCGGAGGTGGGTCGGAGTCCTGCCTGGTCGGCAGCGCTGCCCTCGACGACCTGGTTCACGAGGGCGCCCGGGGCCGGAATGAGGTCCTGCCTGCGCAGGTTCTGGACCAGTGCGTCCGGGACCAGGTACACGCCGAGACCGGGCCGCACGCGGCGTCCGTGCTCGATGAGCGAGGGGACGATCCGGTTGACCGTGTCGACGGGGACCGCGAACCCGACGCCGCTGGACGAGCCGTCGGGCGAGAGGATCGCCGTGTTGACGCCGATCAGCCGTCCCGCGCTGTCGAGCAGCGGCCCGCCGGAGTTCCCGGGATTGATCGCGGCATCGGTCTGGACGACGTCGCGGATCCGATACCCGCCCACGGACAGGATCTCGCGGCCGAGGCCGCTGATCACGCCGGTCGTGAGGGTCTGGTCCAGCCCGAACGGGTTGCCTATCGCGAAGACCTTCTGCCCCACCCGCAGGTCGCTGGAGGTCCCGACGGGAATGGGGCGGAGCCCCCCCCGGTCGGCGATGCGCAGGACCGCCAGGTCGAAGTCCGCGTCGTAGCCGACGAGCGAGGCCTCGAAGGTGCGGTGGTCCGACAGGGTGACGCGCGCGGAATCGGCGCCCTCGAGCACGTGGAAGTTCGTGACGACGTGCCCGTGCTCGTCCCACGTGAAGCCCGATCCGGCCCCCTTGTCGATCTCGGAGACGTTGCGGCTGAAGGCGTCGCGGACGCGCCGCGAGGTGTTGATGTGGACGACGGACGGAGAAACGCGGTCGAAGAGCTCGATCGTCGTCTGCTCGTCCAGCGCAAGGTCTCCACGCGGGGTCACGGCGCGGGGCTCGGCGTCGACGCGACCGAAGAGACTGCCGAAGGAGGCCGTCCGCGCGACCGTGGCGGCGAGGACGAGGAGACCGGCGATCAGGAACAAAGTTCCGAACGAGATGCGCAGGCCGGTTTCCGTTCTCGGGGGAGGGTTCTGCACTCGCAGCGATTCTACGCTGAGGTCGATCGGAAGGGCCAAGGCCGCGGCGGGGGTCGAGGCCCGGGGAAGCGAGAAAGCGTTTCCGAAACGGAAGCTTCTTACCCCCCGCAACGAACGCCCGCACGGATTCCGCGAGCTACCTTTCTACCGGAGGATCCGCGGTACTGAAGACGAACATGCACTCCATCTTCGACAGATCGGCAGCGGCAGCGCTCGGCCCCATCCTGGCCCTCGCACTCATCGGAGCTGCATGCAGCAGCGGTAGCGGTGGTGGCGGCGGCGGGACGGGGTTCGCACCCGTCGCAACCATGGTCGCGCCCGTCGTGACTCCCGAGGACACGGCGACGGGCCCCATCTCGCTGACCGGCACCGATGTCGAGGACCCCGAGGCCGCGCTGATGGTCGCCGTCACGGCGGGCCCGGCCAACGGGACCCTCGACGTGATGGCCGGCGGCGCCCCGCTCCTCGTCGTCTACACGCCCGCGCCGCACTTCAACGGCGTGGATTCGTTCACGTTCAGCGTGATGGACACGGACGGGAACGTCTCGGTTGCGAGGACGGTCGACCTGACCGTCACTGCGGTCAACGACGCCCCCACCATCGCGGCCATCGGGACGCAGGTGGCCGAGGTCGGCGTCGCGTTCTCCTTCACTCCCACGGCGAACGACCCCGACGCGGGGGCCGTGCTCGCCTTCACGCTCGTCGAGACGGGCCTCGCGCTGCCCGCCTGGGCGACGTTCGACCCGGCGACGGGAGGGATCTCGGGAACGCCGGGCGCCGGCGACATCGCCTCGACGGCCGGGCTCCGCATTGACGTCGACGACGGAATCGCTCCCACCGTCAGCTCCAATCTCTTCACGCTGACCGTCACGGCCAGCGGCCCGGCCCAGCTCGCCTTCGACACGCCGCCCGCGGCGACCGAGGCGGCCGGAGCCATGTGGACACCGTTCACTGTCCGGATCGAGGACAACACGGGGACGCTCGTGCCCACCTCCGGCGCCGACGTCACGCTCGTCCTCACGTCGGGCGCGGACACCTTGAACGGGACGCTCACCCAGCGCTCGTTCAACGGGATCGCGACGTTCGACGACATCTCGTACAACACTGCCGAGACGGTCGTCTTCGACGTCACGTCTGTCGGCCTCACCGGAATCGTCGGCACGAACGTGGACATCACGGCCGCGGCTCCGGGCAAGCTCGACTTCGGCATCTCGCCCGCCGCCTTCGAGCAGCAGAACACGGTCTTCGGCGCTTTCAGCCTCCAGGTCCAGGACGCGTTCGGGAACGTCGTCACCTCCGACAACACGACGTCGGTCCGCATCCGCCTGAGCACGGGCACCGGAACGCTCGGCGGCGTCTTGAGCAAGACGGTCACGGCCGGGGAGGCGTTCTTCGCCGACGTGACCTACAGCCAGGCCGAGACCATCACCCTGACCGGCATCTCGGGAACCCTGACGCCGGTCGTGTCCAGCCCGATCGTCGTCCAGCCCGGCATCCCCGCCGATCTCGAGATCGAGCGCGTGAGCGTCGCGACCGGGGGAGCGCAGGGGAACGGTCCCAGCACGAACCCCGACTCGTCGGCGAACGGTCGCTTCATCACCTACGAGTCGACGGCTACCAGCCTCGTGCCCGGAGACTCCAACGGCGTCCAGGACATCTTCGTCCACGACCGCGTGAGCGACACGACGATGCGCGTCAGCACCGCCAGCGGCGGCGGCCAGGCCACGGGTGCGAGCTTCCTCCCGAGCATCAGCGCGAACGGGAACTTCATCGCGTTCTCCTCGGACGCGGCGAACCTCGCCGGCGGCGACTCGAACGGCGTCCGGGACATCTTCGTCCACGACCGCGCCGCGAACGCGACGGTCCGCGTCAGCATCGCCAGCGACGGCAGCCAGGCGAACGGGGCGAGCTTCGCGGCCTCCATCTCCGGCGACGGTCGATTCATCGCGTTCGCCTCGAACGCCACGAACCTCGTTGCCGGCGACGCCAACGGCGCCCGTGACGTCTTCCTCCACGACCGCCTGACGGAGACCACGACGCGTGTCAGCGTCGACTCCGGCGGCTCCGAGGCCAACGGGGCGAGCCGCCGCCCGAGCCTCTCGTTCAGCGGCGAGACGGTCGCCTTCGAGTCCGACGCGACCAACCTCGTCCTGGTGGACACCAACGGCGTGCGCGACGTCTTCATGCACTCCATGACGTCGGGACTGACCGTGCGCTGCAGCGTCGACTCTGCCGGCGTCGAGGGCGACGGCGCGAGCCAGGCCTCCTCGATCAACGTGGACGGCACGCTCGTCGCCTTCTCGTCGGACGCGACCAACCTCGTCGCGACGGACACGAACGGCGTCCGCGACGTGTTCCTGCACGACACGGGGCTCGGGTCGACGAGGCGCGTGAGCGTCGATACGGCCGGCGCCGAGGCCACGGCGGCCAGCCAGGCACCCTCGATCTCCGACGGTGGTCGCTTCGTCTCCTTCCACTCGCCGGACGCCGGCCTCGTCATGGGCGACACGAACGGTGTCGACGACATCTTCGTCCGCGACGTCATGACGTCCGAGACCTACCGCGTCAGCGTCGACCGTCTCGGCACGCAGGGCAACGGGGCGAGCACCCAGTCCGCCATGTCCTGCGACGGCCGCTACGTCGCCTTCCAGTCCGATGCCAGCAACCTGGTCTTCGGGGACACGAACGGCGTGACGGACGTGTTCGTCGCACCGAACAAGAAGCCGGGCGGCGGCGGCCCCGGACTGCCGACCACGATCGTTCGCAGCAGCGTCGACTCCCTCGGAGACGAGGGGAACAGCGCCAGCTTCGCCCCCAGCATCAGCGAAGACGGCCGCTTCATCGCCTTCGAGTCGCTCGCGACGGACCTGGTCGCAGGGGACTCGAACCTGCAGATCGACATCTTCGTCCACGACGCCGTCACGGGCGCCACCGAGCGAGTGAGCCTCAGCTCCGGCGGAGCCCAGGGGATCGGCGAGAGCCGGCTCGCATCGATCTCCGGAGACGGTCGGTTCATCGCCTACGAGTCGCTCTCCGACAACTTCGTACCCGGCGACACGAACGGCGTGCGCGACATCTTCGTGTACGACCGCGTCCGGAACGGCAACTCCCGCGCGAGTCTCTTCTCGAATGGTATCGAGCTGTCCGCGCACAGCTTCAACCCCTCGATCTCCGGGGACGGCAGGTTCGTCGCATTCGAGACGCTCCAGGACGGGATCGCTATCGGCGACGGAAACGGTGTCCGCGACATCTACGTGCACGACCGCTGGACGGGCTTGACGGAGCTCGTCAGCAAGGCCGACAGCGGATCGGCGGGTAACAACGACTCGTTCTCACCGTCCATCTCCCCCGACGGTACCTACGTCGCGTTCTTCTCGCGGGCGACGAACCTCGTCGCGGACGACACGAGCGCCAACAGGGACATCTTCGTCCACGACCGGGCGGCGGGTACGACCGTGCGCGTCAGCGTCGACTCGATGGGACTCGAAGCCAACGGTTCGAGCTTCTTCCCCTCGATCTCCGCGGACGGGAAGGTGGTCGCATTCGAGTCGAACGCCACGAACCTCGTCGCCTCCGACACGAACGGCGCGACGGACATCTTCCTGCACACGATGTCCACGGGCGAAACGAGTCGCATCTCCGTCGACACAGGCGGCATGGAAGCCCTCGGCATGTCGATGGCTCCCGAGATCAGCGACGACGGGAGCAAGGTGGTCTTCCACTCGTCCGCGTCCAACCTGATCGCGGCCGACACGAACTTCGTGACGGACGTCTTCCTGCACGACGTGGCCGCCGGGACCACGACCCGCCTCTCCATCGACTCCCTGTCGATGGAGGCGAACGGCGGGAGCCGCGCGGCTGCGATCTCCGGGGACGGCGCGTTCACGACCTTCGAGTCCGACGCCTCGAACCTCGTCACGGACGACACGAACGGGATGACCGACGTCTTCACGACGCCGAATCCCTGAGACCAGTCGGTAGTCGGCCTAGGACACCGGATTGCACAAGTGACTCCTAGGAAGCGACTTGTGGACCCTTGCCCGGAGATGCGCGAGCAAGGCCCGGGGCTCTCTTGAGAGCGCCCGCCTCCGTTCGCGAGAGTCCGCGCAAGGCAACCCGTGCACGTCCTCGCATTCGCCAACGAGAAGGGTGGCTGCGGCAAGACGACCGCCGCGGTGCACCTCGCAGGAGCGCTGGCCCAGGCCGGCGAAAGGACCCTGCTCGTCGACCTCGACCCGCAAGCGCACGCCACGCTCGCGGTCGGATGTGCGGCCGGTGACGAGCCCACGCTCGGGGACGTCCTCTGTCGCAACGAGTCTCCCGCGCGAGCCGTTCGCACCGCACCCGGAGGGTTCCACCTCCTCCCGGCAACGGCGGAGCTGTCCGAGTTCGAGGAGACGGCCGCACGTCTCATCCGCCCCGAGCAGCAGCTGCGCGTGGCGCTCGAGACCCTCGCCGGGGACCACGACTTCGCGCTGCTCGACTGCCCACCGCGCGTCGACGGTGTCCTGTGTGCCAACGCCCTCGCAGCCTGCGATACGGTGGTCCTCGTCGTCGAGTCCGGCGCCTTCGCGCTGCAGGGTGCCCTCCGGGCGAGCGCCATGCTCGAGGAGGTCGCGGCCGAACGCGAGAGCCCCTTCGACGTGCGGGTGCTCGCCACCATGTTCGATCGGCGACTGCGCATCGGGCGAGACCTCCTGGTCGCGACCCAGGCGCGCTTCGGGCCCGCCCTCTTCGACGCCGTGATCCACACCAGCGTCCGGCTCCGCGAGGCTGCCGCCTTCGGCCTGCCGGTTCAGGTCCTGGACGCGAAGTGCCGCGCGACCCGGGACTTCGCGGCGCTCGCCGAGGAAGTACGCGAACACGCACACCGAGCGCGAAGAACGTCCACGCCGTCCGAGCTCCGGCCGGCGCCGGCACCGATCGCTCGGCCTCCCATCGAGATCCCGACCGAGACCCTCTGAGTCGAAGAGACCCCGACCACCATGGACTCCCTGGCTCTCCTCTGCACCCTTCACGCGGACGGTCCCACGACGCTCCAGCGCCTGCGCGCGGGCGGAGTCTCCGTCATCGAGGACCTCCTCGCACTGGACCCGGACGACGTGCGCCGCCTCGTCCCGGGTGACACGGGTCGACTCGTACGCGAGGGTCGCCTCCTGGTGGAGCGCGTGAGCCCCCTCGAGGGCGAGGCGCCCGAGACCCCGCGCGCACCGACGGCACCGCGCCAGAGCCCACCGGTCGCGCGTGCGAGCCGCCGCGCCGACGCCTCGTGGCGTGTCGATCCGGGCCGCGTCGAGAGAACGACCGCGCTACCGGTCGCGCCCGAACCGACACCGCCGACGATCGAGGTCGCGGAGACGTCGCCGCCGCGAGTGACGGGAACCGTGCTCGCAGCTGGCATCCTCGACGATCTCGACCTGGAGCTGTGCGAGGCTCTCGCGCGGGCCGGTGTGCGGTCGGTGGAAGAGCTCGTGTCCGGGAGCGGGCTCTCGCTCGCGCGCAAGGTCGGTGTCCCGTTCACGCGCCTGCTGGAGTTGCAGCTCCGCGCGCAGAACCTGCGCGACAGCGCACCGCGGCCCCCAGCGGCCCCTGCACCGGCCCTGGCCCCGACCACGCCGCCCGACGCGCGGACTCCCTGCGAGGTCCCCCGCGACCGCCGCCTGACGGACCGACTGAGCCCGGCCGCACCCCGGCGCGAATCGGACGCCACCGGCGGACCCTTCGCTTGACGCGAACCGTCGCGCGACCCGTGCGACGGGGCGGCGAATCCCCACAATGAGGTGGGAAGGCGTCGATGCGGGTTCTTGCATCGGCGATCGCGAGAACTACGGTCGGCAAGTGGAGGTTCGCCCGCGTTTCCCGGGAGAGCGCCGGTCGTCGGAAACCCCTCCCGGCTCCTCGAAGCCGCGGCAACCACCACCGACGGAGAAGGTGCCATGACCACACCGCACACGACGGGCAAGTACTTCCTCTTCTCACGCAGCGAGGGAGAGATCTTCCTCGGACGAGCGATCGACGAGACCCTCGACGGTCGTCTCCCGCTCGAGGGGAAGTCCTTCTGCATCACGTCCCAGGGGACGTTCGCGGCGAAGCCGTTCCGAACACGGATCGACATCGCGGAGACGGACATCCCCCATCGGATCGAGCATCCCGATGCCATCGACGAGGCGGAGGCGCTGTTGACACGCTCCGTCACGATCGTGCATCGGACGAACTTCCCGCTCCTCTTCCGCTGGTTCCAGGCGGGCAAGGCCGCGCCCGCAGCGCGTACCCCGGTAGTCGTCGCGAACCCGTTCGCGCACATCTTCCGCGGGTTCGAGACGAACGCAGAGCTCTTCCGCCGCGCCCTGTTCGCGGCTCCTCAGGTCCGCTCGACGCGTGAGCTCGACCGCCTGACCGAGCTCGAGGGCGATCTCGTGATCGAGCTCGGGAAGGTCACGAACGACGTTGCGGTGCGCTTCAACGCGATCGTCGCCGGCGACGTCGAACTGACCGGGTTCTTCGAACAGCTCGGCGCGGGCGGGATCACGGTCACGAACGGCGGCGTGGGAGGCTGGACGTTCGCCATGGCGCGGCTCTTCGAGGCCAAGAGCTGGGCGCGTGGACGCGGGAAGGTCCACCTCGTCCGCGACGTCAACACGCTGGCGAAGGAGGGGATCGGTCGGATGAACGACGTGCTCCTAGAGCACGCGGGAGCCCTCGACACCCTGATCACCGAGACGTTCGCCCAGTTCGGCATCGAGGCCGAGACCTGGGGCGAGATCTCGCCCTTCGCGACCTACACGATGCCGATGCCGGGTCGATCCCTCCAGGAATCCGCAGAACCAGAAGTCCCCCTGGGAGCCTCAGCAATCTAGTTCGGTTCTCTCTCTCTCTCTCTTTCGTGCCCGTGCCCGTGCCCGTGCTCGGCGGTGGAAGACCCAAGCCCCCGAACAGAACCGCAAGAAGCGGTATCCGGATTCGGAATTCGGGCACGGGCACGGTAACGGCTCGCTCGCGAGCTACGAACGCTTCGCGATCTCCCGATCCCGCAGCTCCCGCCGCAGCACCTTCATCACCGTGCTCTTCGGGAGCTCCTCGAGGAACTCGACCTCGCGCGGCACCTTGTAGGCGGCGAGTCGCTCGCGGCACCACACGTCGACGTCCTCCGCGCCGAGGACCTCTCCGGGCTTGACGACCACGAAGCTCTTGACGCTCTCACCGCGCCGCTCGTGCGGGATTCCGATCGTCGCCGCCTCGAGAACATGCGGGTGGCTCATCAGGACGTCGTCGATCTCGTCGGGATAGATGTTGTAGCCGCCTGCGATGATCATGTCCTTCTTGCGGCCGACGATCCGGAAGTAGCCGTCGTCGTCGATCGTCGCCAGGTCGCCGGTCGAGAGCCACCCGTCGGACAGCGAGCCCGCGGTCTCATCGGGCCGGTTCCAGTATCCGCTCATCACCTGCGGGCCGCGGACCTGGAGCTCGCCCGTCTCTCCCCTCCCGACCTCGCCGCCCCCTTCGACGGCGACGATTCGCGCGTCGGTGTCGGAGACCGGGATTCCGATGCTGCCGACCTTCCGGACTCCGGCGAGCGGATTCACATGCGTGACCGGCGACGTCTCCGTCAGACCGAAGCCCTCGAGGATGCGCGATCCCGTCAGCGCCTCGAAACGCTCGAGAACGTCACCCGCGAGCGGCGCGGAACCGGAGAAACACGCCTTCACGCTGGAGAGATCGCGTTGCTCCACGCCCTTGAAGTGGTTGACGGCGTTGAACATCGCGGGCACGGCGGGCAGAACCGTGACTCGGTGCTTCTCGACGCTCGCGACGAGCGTCCGGATGTCGCGAGGGTCGGGAAGCAAGACCAGCGTCGCCCCGGCCGCGATCGGCCAGTTCATGGCCACCGTCAGCCCGAACACGTGGAAGAGGGGAAGCGCCGTCAGCATCACCTCGCGCCCGGGCTCGAAGCTCGTGAACCAGGTGTCGACCTGCTGGACGTTCGACGAGAGGTTCGCGTGGGTCAGCATCGCTCCCTTCGAGACACCGGTCGTTCCGCCCGTGTACTGGAGCACCGCGAGATCGTCGAAGGAGGCCTCCGGCTCGGTCGTGCGCGGGGGTGTCCGGGAGAGGAGCGAGCGGAAACCGTGCACCGAGGGCTGCGCGGGGACCCTGCTCCAGAGCCCGCGCTTCTTCAGCTTGATCGGCGCGAGGAGGTTGAGGGGAAACGAGAGGTACTCGGGGATCGACGCCGTGATCCATTCGCGAATCGGCAGCCGCTCGCGGTGCTCGGCGAGCTTTCCGGTGAACAGGTAGTCGGTGACGATCGCGACCTCGCATCCCGCATCCGTCCACTGGTGTTCGAGCTCGCGGATCGTGTAGAGCGGGTTCGTCATCACGGCCTGTGCTCCGAGCGAGAGCACGGCGTAGAAGGCGATCACCGTCTGCGGCAAGTTCGGGAGCTGGATGGCAACGCGGTCGCCGCGCCCCACGCCCAACCCCGACAGCACGGAGGCGAAGCGCCGCACGTCGAGGGCGAGCTCCGCGTAGGAGATGCGGGCGTTCTGGAACACGATCGCGGTGCGATCGGGGAACCTCTCGGCGCTCCTGAACAGGAACTCGGGCAGGGTCAGGCGCTCATAGTCGAGCCGCGCAGGGACGGCGTCGTCGTAGGCCTTGTGCCAGGGGCGATCTTCCATGGGATGGTCAGGGGCTCTTCTTCGACGCACGTGCGCCGCGGGGATGGGCTCGGCGTGCGAGCGCGTTCCACGCCCCGGCCGGCACGAGCCGCGCGAGGCCGAGGGGTATGGCGAGCGACGCGGGGAAGGCGCATACGCGAGTGCCCCGCTCGAGCGCGGTCAGGATTTTCCTGGCGGCGGCCGGGACCTCCATCAGGAACGGCATCTTGAAGCGGTTCTCCTCGGTCATCGCGGTCCGGACGAAGCCCGGACGAATGTCGCAAACGGTGAGGCCGCGCGGCTCGAGGTCCGCGCGCAGCGTCTCCAGGAAGGCGATGAGCCCCGCCTTGCTGGCCGAGTAGGAGCCGCTCCCCGGCATGCCCCGGACTCCGGCCAGGCTGGTGACGGCGGCCAGGGTGCCCGCGCCGCGCGCGACCATGGGCTCGGACGCCGCCACGAGCGTTGCGGACGCACCGACCAGGTTGACCTGGTAGACCTCGTCGAGGTCGGACCAGCAAAGGTCCCCCGGGGAGCGCCTCCCCGCCGTCCCGGCGTTCGCGAGAACCAGGTCGAAGCCCCCGAGCCGGTCGTCCCAGGACCGGACGACCTCGAGGACCCGATCGGGCTCCGAGGCGTCCAGGACGCAGGCATGGGCCCGCCCCCCCGAGGCGTCGACCTCGGCGACGAGGCGCTCGAGCTCGACCTCGCGCCGGGCAGCGGCCACGACCTCCACCCCGTCGGCTGCCAGGAGCAGAGCCACGGCTCTGCCGAGGCCACTCGAGGCTCCGGTGACGAACGCCCGGGCGAAGCGGCTCACCGCGGAAGGGTAGCCCCCCAAACCGGGCTTCCACCAGTCCGGATTGGCGCTCTCGCCGCCTCGGATCGCCCCGTAGCCCGTCCCGGACCTCCCCGACCGTCCACAAGAGTGACGGCGAGAGGCTTCCGACCGATTATCATGCTCGACTCGATCGAGGGCCGCCGCCTCTCCATGGCGGTCCGATTCTCCCCCGGAGCACACCTTTGAAACGCCTCTTCGCCCTGGCCTTCGCCGCCGCCACCGTCCTCGCCACGCCCTCCGGAGCCGGCTCCCTCTCGAGCGAAGCCCAGGCTCTGGGCTCGGGCAAGCTCATCATTCAGACCGACGATGCCGCCAAGCGCGTGCACGCCTTCCTCGCCTTCCGCGGCGGCAGCTTCTGCGAGCCCGCCGACCGGAAGGGAGTGGCGCACGTGCTGGGCCGACTCATCGCCGAGAGCGAGGTCGCGACCTGGATCCAGGAGAACGGCGGGACGTTCTCGGTCGAAGTGAACGTCGACGCCCTCCAGGTGGCGTTCACCTGTCCCGACGAGAACCTCACCGAGGCCGCACGCCTTCTCGGCGAGCGTCTCGGTGACTCCGATTGGGAGAAGGCCGAGGTGGAGCGTGTCCGAGCCCGCCTGGCCGCCGAGGTCGCCGCCGTGGAGCGCACCGCCGCGGGCCGCGCCGAGCGCGTCACGGACGAGCTCACCTACGGCCGCTTCAGCGAGTACTACCGGGTTCCCCTGTCGAGCGAGGTTGCGCGCATCTCGAGATCCGACGTCGCCACGTTCCAGGCCGATCACGTCGGCGCGAACCGCCTCGTGTGCGGGGTCCGCGCCAACGCGAAGGCCGAGGACCTCGCCGCCGCCGTGCGCGCGGGCCTCGGAGACCTGGAAGACGTCGGCCCCGTGCCGCCCGATCCCGTCCGTCCCTACATGTTCCCGACCGCTCGGAGGGTCTTCGCGGTGGACGTTCCCGACGCGGAGGAGACGGAGATCCGGATCGTCGGACCGGGTCTCCGGCGTGCGGCGAGCACGCTCTACCCGCTCGATGCATGGTCCTACTCGCTGGCCGGGGGCGACGAGGCTCCGTTGCAGGAACTCATGGTCGCAGCCGGCATGGCGGAGAAGATCGAGGTCGGCTTCGACGCGGGCTGGGTGCGACCGGGCGTCTTCCGTGCCGCGGCGCGCGTGAAGAACGAGGGCGCGGGCCGATGCCTGGAAGTCCTGACGGAGATCCTGCAGGAGTCTCGTCACGAGCTCGAAAGAGAGGCGCTCAAGAAGGGCAAGGAGTACTTCAACGCCTCCGAGGCGATGGCCCTCGCGGATCCCGCCACGAGCATCCGGCGCGCCGTGAACCTGGAGCTGTTCGGACTTCCCTCTGACTGGTACGAGCGCCACGCGAAGCTCATCAACGCGAGCAAGTCGAAGATCACCCTGAAGGTCGTCCGGGCCTTCATGAAGCTGCGGGGCATGACGATCGTGGTGGCGGGCCCGGCGGACGAGATCCGCCAGGAGCTCGAGTACTTCGCGGATACGGTCGGCTACGAGTCGGAGCCCCGCCGAGATCCCGAGGCCTTCGCGAGCGCGCAGGCCCTGCTCGCCTCGATGGGTGGCCGCGATGCCTGGGCGCGTTTCCGCGGGGCCGAGATCGTGGGAACGGTCTTCATGCTCAAGGGCAAGCAGTTCGACAAGCGCACGTTCCACAGCTGGTCGCTCGTCGACAGCCTGATCTCGCGTGCCGAGCACGAGACGCTCTTCGGCTACGGCATCACCGTCATCGACGGCAAGCCCGGCTGGATCGAGTCGCGAGTGGGTGTCAGTGGACTCACGAACGACTCCTACGGGATCCTGGCGACGAGGAACCGCCGCTGGCTGTGCTCACTCCTCCACCGACTGGCGCTCGACGACAAGACGCTCGGCGTGACCAGCAACGACGACGGACACCTCGTCTTCTCCGACCGCATCGGAGAGATCGCCACCATGGAGCTCGACGAGGACAACCGGCCGTCCAGGATGGCGTGGACGGAGCAGGGCGTCGCGTTCGCGAAGTCCTTCGAGGAGTTCGCCAACGAAGGCGACCTCGTCTACGCGAAGCGCGTGATCATCCCGTTCGCCCTGGAGCAGATCGAAGCCGACGTCCCGCAGGTCGTCGAGCGCTTCATCCCGATCGACGCGATCGATCCGGAGCTCCTGGAGCGGCCCGCCGAGGACTGACGGTCAGCCGCGAACGGATCGCACGACGCGCTCGACACGGTCCGCTGCGACCTCCCCGTCGAGCTCGAACGCGGTACCGCAGATCACGCCCGTCGCGTGCCGCATGAGCTCGTGAGCGTTCGCGCTCGTCAGTCCGGACCCGACGAGCACCGGACACTCGGGGATTCGCTCGCGCACGGCGAGGAGGTCCGCGGCGTCCGGGGGAGAGCCCGTCGCTCGGCCCGAGACGACGATGGCGTCCGCCCCCCCGCGCCGCCACGCGTCCTCGGCTTCGTCCGCGATCGGCCGAGGGGCCAGCGGAACGGCGTGCTTCACCTGGACGTCCGCGAGGATGCGCACGTCGGGGCACAGGCGCTCCCGCTCGCGGAGGGTCTCGGCGGCTCGCCCGACGAGCAGCCCCTGATCGGACACGGCCGAACCCGTGTGGACGTTGACCCGAACGAAGGACGCGCCGGTCGCAGCGCACAGCGCCAAGGCGGAGCGAGCGTCGTTGCGCAGCACGTTGACACCCACCTCGAGGTCCCCCACCGCGTCCCGGACGGCGGTCACGGCGACCGCCATCGCCGCCACGGTCTCGGAGGGGACGCGACCGCCGAAGAAGGGGACGTCTCCGAAGTTCTCCACGATCAGGGCGTCGCACCCCCCCTCGGCCATGGCGCGGGCGTCGTGCCGAGCCCGCTCGAGGAGAGCCTCCATGGAGCCTCCGTACCGAGGGGCGCCGGGAGTGGCCGGGAGGTGGACCACTCCGATGACCAGTGGAGCTTCGCGATCGAGCGTCAGCACGACGGCTAGCATAGCCGAGTACTCGCTCGCCCCTCGTGTCGGGAGTACCCTCTCCCGCGACTCGGCGCTCTCGCATGCAGCCACCCGCCGCCTCGAACCGAGCCGTCGGCCGCGCGGCCCTCGCGCTGCTCTTCGTGCTCACGGCCTACGCCCTGTGGGTGGCCGCTGACGCGCTGACGTGGCGGATGTGGCTCGACACGCCGCTCCTGCACTACATGGCCTTCATGGTCGATGCGCAGGACGCGACGCCCTACCGCGACATCTTCGTGACGAGCTTCCCGGGCTCGATCCTCTTCCACCTGTTGATCCTGAAGACGGTCGGGCACGGAGACACGGCGTTCATGTCGTTCAACATGCTGTGGCTGGGCGCGCTGTGCGTCGTGAGCTTCGGCATCCTCCGGCCGTTCGGCTGGAAGGCCGCGCTGGGTGGCGGCGTGCTCTTCGCGATCGCCTACTTCCACCAGGGCGCGACGATGATGCTCCAGCGTGACTTCGCGCTGGTGCTCCCCATCGCGGCCGCGGTACTGGTCCACGTGAGCTCGCGCGGGAGCTCGGGCGCGCGGGTCTTCTGGATCGGCTTCCTGTTCGCGCTCGCGGTCACGATGAAGCCGCACGCCGGGATCGGACTGCCCGCGGTCCTGTTCTGCGAGTGGCTGCGCAACCGCGAGCGCGGCGACGCGTCGATCGGGAGGAAGCTCCTCTTGGCCGCGGCCGGATTCGCCGTTCCGCTGGTGCTCGTCTTCGGCTGGCTCGCCGCTTCCGGAGGCATGCCCGCGTTCATCGAGATGATGCGCGACTACCTTCCGATGCACCTGAAGCTCTCGCGGTCGCACCAGTACCTCGAGGGCAAGCAGCGCCTGTACGACTACCTCACCTGGTCCACGCAGTTCGGGCGCACGACGAACGTGAACGCCGGAACCGGGCAGCCCGGCTGGCTCGTCGCCGCGACCGTCGGATCGCTCGCGGTGCTGGTGGCCGGCAACCTGGACTCCGCCCGCCAGCGCCTGGTCCTGCTGCTCGCGGTGCTCTCCTTCCTGCACTGGATGTACGTGTTGGTGTCCGGGCAGTTCTGGGGCTACCACTGGATGCCCTTCCGCTACACGACCGCGCTCATGTGCGCGCTGTGCCTGGCGGACCTGCCCGGCCTCGAGCGCGACCGGATCGTCGCCTGGCACCCGCTGGGGTCACTGGTGCTCGCGATCCTCATGGTGATGCCGATCTCGAGGGAGACCTTCATGAAGCTCGACGGGAGAGAGCCTCCCGCGCCGGACGAGGGTCGTGTCGACGAGATCGCGAGCTTCCTCGAGGAGCGCCTGGAGCCGGGCGACACGGTGCAGCCCATGGACTGGGCCCGGGGTGGGATCCACGCCGCGCTGGAGGCGAAGGCGCACATCGCGACGCCCTTCGTCAGCGACTATCACTTCTACCACCACGTCCACGAGCCCTACATCCAGGAGCTGCGCGAGCGCTTCATGCGCGACATGCGCGAGGATCCGCCGCGCTTCGTGCTCGAGATGAAAGACCGGCCGATGCCGACGGGTCGGTACACGACGACTGAATTCCCGGAGCTCTCGGCAATGCTCGAATCGGAGTATGCACCGGCGCTCGAGGGGCCGACCTGGGTCGTCCACGAGCGCTTGCCCTGAGCGCGTCAGTCGTCGCCCGCGTACCCCATCGCCTGCAACCTCGTCTCCTCGTCCGTCGAGACGTCGCGCGTGACGGGCGCGGTGTCCTCGAGGCCGTCGCGCCAGCCCTGGACGAGCTTCAGGAGCTCGGCGATGCGCTCGGGCCGGTCGCCGGCGAGGTCGTCCGCGAGCCGGGGATCGTGCGACTCGTCGAACAGGTGGTGCGTGCCGCGCGGGGCGCTGACCCAGTTGCGCCCGCCGTGCTCGGTCGACTCCGGGCCGTAGCTCATGCCGTCCCTGACCGTCGTGATGAAGTACTCGCTTCCGTTCGAGGTCCCGAGCTGGAAGATCCGGCTGTGCTCGAACCACAGGCGACGGTCCGCCTCCGTGCGACCGGCGAGCACGTCCGTCAGATCGATCCCGCGCACGCCTCGAACGGGCTCGAGGCCGAGCAAGGAGACCACGGTCGGGAAGATGTCGAGCGTCGACACCCTCGCGTCGACGCGGAGATCGCGCCCGGATCCCGTGACGCGCCCCTGCATGGCATCGGGGAGGCGCATCACGAGCGGGACGTGCATCACCTCCCGGAAGAGTCCCCGGTGGTCGAACCAGACGGAGTGCTCGCTGAGTGCCTCGCCGTGGTCGGCCGTCACGAGCACGAGAGTGCGCGCGAGCACGTCCTGGTCCTCGAGCTTCCCGACGAGCCGTCCCAGGAGCTCGTCCGCGTAAGCGACACCCGCGCGGTAGAGGAAGCGCACGTGTTCGAGATTCGAGATCCCCTCCACCCACTCCATGCTCGACGCCTCGTGCATGAGGGCGGGCACGGTCTCGGGCGTCACCTCCCGCGGCGGCGCCGCGATCCCCGTGCGCGCCGTCCACGCCTCGAGGAACTCCGCCGGCGGACCGTAGGGCGTGTGCGGATCGAACAGGTGCACCCACAGGAAGAAGGGACGGTCGCCGTCCCATTCCTCGAGCCAGCCGAGAGCCGCCTCCACCGTGTGACGCCCCTCGACGTTCGCCTCGGGGTGGGCCTGGCGGAACCGGTCGAAGCCCTGGCCGAGCCCGGTCCCGGCCTGCAGGTGACCGACGCTCACGGCGGCCGCGGTCGCAAAGCCCTCCTCGCGCAGCTCCTCCGCCAGCGTCCGGTGCTCGGCGCCGAGGAGGTTTCGGTTCCCCGTCGCGCCGTGCTCGAGGACGTGCAGTCCGGTCAGGATCGAGGCGTGCGACGGCGTGGTCGCGTTGCAGGCCGACCAGGCGTTCTCGAACGTGATCCCCTCCCGTCCGAGCCTGTCGATCGTCGGAGTCGAATCACCGACGTGGTCCGCCCGGGTCGTGTCGAGCGTCACGAGCAGGACGTTCGGTCGCGGATCGTCGGGCAGGTCGCCGATAACGAGCGGCTCGCCCCAGAGCACGCGCGCGCGCTCCCGTCGTGCGCCGCTCGTGTACTGCCACGAGCCGTCCAGGAGGACGATGGGCTCCGCGGCGAGGAAGCGCAGGTCGATCTCGCGTCCCCCCCACTCCGCGAGGTCGGCGGTGAGCGGTTTCCAGGCGGGAGCGTTCGTCGAGGCGGTGAGCACGACCTCTGCAACGCGCTGCCAGTCCCGGCCCTCCGCCTCGCGGACCTCGACGACACAGGCGGCACCCTGCTCGGGCAGTGCTCCGGCGAAGGCCGCGGCCACGGATACCGAGAGGCGCCCTCCACGCGGGACGAGGGCTCCCGCGAGCAGCGGGTCGCCGAGATCCGCCGGCCAGGCGCGCAGCGCGTCCAGACCCAGAGGGACCAGCCCGCCGTCGCTCGCCGCCTCGCCGTCCAGCGGCTCGAACCCGGTCTGGAAACCGCGGGCGGTCAGGGAGATCGAGCGCAGGACGGGGTTCTTGCCGCGATCCCACGAGACGTCCACGAGGAGCTCGTCGATCGCACCGCGCCACTCCGGGTGACGTGAGAGCTCGAAGGTCGCCGGCTCTCCGCGGACGAACCGCCGCTCGAGGGGAAGCGGCGAGCTCGCCGTGTCGGTTCGGCGCCAGGTGAGGCGGAGGACGAGCCCCGGAGCCGGTCCGAGGTCGAGCTCCAGACGGTCCACTCGGGCGGCGTCGATCGGTTCCCGGTAGGCGAGTTGCGCGTGCTGCTTCCCTTCGTCCCGCGACTCGAGGACGAGCCCCTCCTCGACGCTCGAGAGCTCTCCGCGCGTCACCACCCAGGGCGCAAGGGAGGCCGCGGACGCTCCCGCCTCGCGTCGCTCGAAGACGTCCTCCCACGCGCCGAGCACCTCGGCCGAGCTTCGCCCGTCGTCCAGCCGCAGGTCGAGGTGGATCACTCCCCGCGCCGGTTCTCCGGGACGCGCGCAGGAGTGCACGGACGAAGCGCACACGAGCGTGAGCAGGACGACCGGCGAGCAGCGCATCGGCCGGTGAGTCTACAGGCTCGACATGAAAGGAGGAGCCAGCCGCTGAGGGGCGACCGGCTCCTCTGGGAGGAGAGAGAGAGAGGGAGAGAGAGAGGGCTCGACCCGGGGGGCCGAGTCGAGCCGGAGGAGGAGGTATTCGTCTACTCCCTCCCTCGCAACTCCATGCAAGACCGTTGCGCGTCCTCCGGGAATAGGGCCTTCGACCGGTTTTGGACTAAGCGCCTCGCACGGCGTCCAGGGCGGACCCTTAGCGCCAGTGAAAGCGCGTCTCGAAGTGGCACTCGAAGCATCCCGGCGCGGAGAGGTCCGGCAGTGAGATGTCCGAGATGCGCTGCGCCTCCTCCACCCCGCCGTGGCAGCTCCCACAGTCGCGCAGATTGGCGACGTGCCCGGCCTGGAAGTGGTTGAAGGACCTCCTGCTCGCCGCGGGAGTCGCTCTCGCCGTGGCGAAGAGCGGATCGTCCTGGGCATGGCATTTCTGACACGTGTCGCCGCCCCCCACGTTCGCGTGATCGCTGTGGCACGCGACGCAGCTCGCGACCTCGGGCGGAGTCGTGACGGAGGCCTGGAAGCCGTCGGACACCTCGGAGAGGACGTGACAGGAGGCACAACCGGCGGCGAGCAGCGGGCTCCGGCTCCCGACGTGTGCGTCGTGCGGGAAGTCGACGCGCTCGCGCTCGATCCGCCGTGCGCTCGGGGCGAGCTTCGGTACCGAAGCGTCGTTTCCGGCGGAGGCGTGACAGCGCGCGCAGCTCTGCTCGGAGTAGGACGCGCCGGTGAGCGAGGAGGAACCCGAGACGTCGGCGTGGCACTCGGCGCAGGACTCGGAGGTGAGCTCGCGGAGGTGGAGTCCGTGCCAGAACCGCCGGTCGGTCCGGTCGGCGGTCACGAGCTCGCCGCTCGCGTGGCACTCGGAACAGGCCTTGCCCTTGGCCGCCGCCTGCTCGGTGTGACCGCGGCTCGCGTACGAGAACAGGAGCGCGCCGTCCTCGAGCGCCTCTCCCGTGACGGAGTCGAAGAAGGCCCAGGCGTCGGTCGTCACGCGGCGCAGGTCCCCCTCGCCCGGGGTCTGGTGACAGCGCGCGCAGGCGGCCTCGTCGCGCCCGTGGTAGGCGAGCTCGAACGCCGGCGCGAGCTCGACCCACTCGGCGTCGACCTCGATGTCGGCCAGGTCGTAAGCGGTGTTGCCCTCGGCGTGGTGACACGACATGCAGGTCGTGAAGGGAACGACCGCGAAGTCGCGACCGTCCTCGCGGTCGCCGGGAGCGTGGCACCGGGCACAGGCGATGTCGCGGGCGCCGACGTGTGTCGAGTGATCGAACTTCTGGACGGCGGCGGCGGTCTCCTCCGGCGAGGGCGCGGCCCGGCCGTCCGACAGTCGCCGCCGCGCATCATCGAGCGTGGGCTCCGACTCGTGGCACCCGGCGCAGCCGACCGCCTCGCGGAAGTCCGGCGGGACGAAGTCGGGGTCGCGCACGCGAACTCGCGGCCGGGCGTCGCTCCACAGGTCGAGACCGAGGTCGACCTCTTCCACCGTGGACTCCGTGCCCATGTGCTCGACGTGACAGCTCGTGCACGCATCGGCGGGGAGCGCGAGCGCCACCGAGCCGTCGAAAGGATGACGCCCCTCCAGGTCCCCCGCGTGGCAGTTCACGCACAGCGCCGACGAGACGCTGCCGAAGGCCTCGTGACAGGAGTCGCAGCTCTCGGCACCGACCGCGTCGGCGTGCAGATTGTGGAGCGGGCCGGGCTGAACGAGTCCGGCCCGGACCGTGGGGACGGCGAGTGAGAGCGCGAAGAGCAGAGCGACCAGGATCGCCCCCCAGGCCACGGCACGCAGCGCCGGGAACTCGCTGAAGTTGATCTCCGCTTCCTTGAACGCCTCGCGGTCGCCGGGGATCCACTCCGGGTCGTCGCCGGAGCTCATCTTCGCCTTCTGGAAGAACCTGTCCTCCTGGAGGTCGAGGTGGAGCGCGAGCGCGCCTTCCTCGCGCTCGATCCGGACCACGAGCTTGTTGACGCCGACCACGATCTCGTCCCCATCGGCGAGCACCGTGGGACCCTCGATCGCCAGCCCGTTCACGAAGGTCCCGGTCGCCGTCCCCGCGTCCTCGATCCGGAACGCGAGCTCTGCGTACGCGATGCGGCAGTGGACCTCCGCCGCGATCGGGTCGCGCAGTGTGAGGTCGCAGGACGTCCGCGTCCCGATCGCGATCTCGAGCGCGTCGGTGTCGAGGCGCGGCTTCTTCTTGGCGGTGACGACGAAGTGGGCCATCGGCTCAGTGCTTGGGCAGGAGGCCGCGGCTGTCACGCCCCGTGAGGACCTTCTCCGGGTTGATGCGGACGATGGCCTGGGTCGGGCAGTTGTAGACGCACGCCTCGAAGGGCAGCCCGGCGCACAGGTCGCACTTGATCGCCTTGCCGCGCGACTCGACGCCGCGCAGCTTGCCGACCGCCTTCTCCTCGGAAGTCCCCTCGTCCTTCTTCGCGTCCGCGCGGTGGCTCCCGCCGAAGCGCTTGCCGATGAAGGGGATCGTCTGGAGGAACCAGTGCCGCTGGAAGGACGGCTCGGTCTCCCCCGCGCGCGGCGGCGGCGTCATGCTGATCACGCCGTAGGGACAGGCGGTCGAGCACATTTGACACCCGACGCAGTTGTCCCAGACGTAGCGGATGAGCCCCTGTACATCGCGCCGGATGGCGCCGTACTCGCACGCCATCATGCACTCGGGGATCTCGCAGTTGTAACAGGACGTCGCCAGCGTGACCGTGTGTCCGGTCTCCTTGTGAACGACGCGCGTCCCCGTCTTCGAGAGCCGCGGGACGCGGTCGTCGTGCACCGAGACGCAGGCCTCGACGCAGGCGTTGCAGCGCACGCACGAGTGCATGTCGATGACCAGCGCCTCGCCGCCCTTGACCGACTGCTTGCCGACCATGACCTCGAGCTCGTCGGCGGAGAACGCCGAGTCGTCGTGGGCGATGTCGAAGACACCCGTCGTCTCCCCCATCTCCTCCGCGATGATGAAGCCGGCCGTTCGAGCGAGGACGTCTAGAACGCGCGGTTCCTGGGCGAAGACGTCCCGGAACACGCTGACCGAGACCTTCAGCACGGCGGTCGGGGCCATCGTCTCGTAGGTCCCGGGCCACGCCTTCTGTCCGGTGAGCGCCCGCTCGCCGAAGGAGGAGTTGGCCATGTGGTAGCCGAGGATGGACTTCCCGCCGTCCTTGGTGCACGAGACCGCGCCGCTGCGAACGAGGTAGATCGCGTCGGCTTCGCCGCCCTCCTCGGCGATCACGCGGCCCTTGTCATACTCGACCATCGAGACGTGGCTCTCGATCGCGCGCAACTCGGCCGGCGAGAGGCTCTTGAAGATCGGCGCCACGCGCAGGTGTACCGAGAGCGAGAGCCGGCGGTACGTCTCGTCGACGAGGCCCTTGAAGTGCTTGTTCTTGTAGAGCTGCTTGAACAGCGCCTGCTCGCAGACGAGGAACGTGGTGCGCGTGTCCGCGCGCAGCGTGGCGGGCTCGGGCTGGTTCGAGAGCGCGCCGAGCTCGCCGAACCAGTCCTTCTGTCCGAACGCGCCGAGCACCTTGGTCTCGCCGCCTTCCTTGCGGTACATCGTCACGCCGCCCTGGAGGATCACGCAGAAGCGTGCGAGGTACTCGCTCTGGTGCGCGAAGACGGTGTCGGCGGGACAGACCTCGAGCGACGCCTCGCTCTCGACGAGCTTCTTCTGCTTCGGGTTGAGCTTCTCGAACAGGGGGAGGGCGAAGACCTCCTGCGGGATGTCTGCCATGAATAGTCCGGACTAGTACCGCAGGACGGAGACGAGGTGGACGACGACGGCCGCCGCGAGGACGATCGCCACGGGGATGTGCAGCACGCGCCAGGCGTGCATGCGCGAGCGACGCCGCATGAGGCGACGGAGCTCGGCTGCGACGCGCCGGCGCTGTCCGAGGAGCGCGAAGAGGTCGGTCAGGCCGGACGCACCCGCGCTCTTTGCCAGGAGCGCCTTGGCGCGTGCGGCGAAGTCTTCTCCCGCGTCCTCGAGCGAGCGCACCTCGGCGCGCAGCGACTCGTCGACGTCGTCGTAGGCCGCGCGAACCTTCCGCTCGAGGTTCTCGTGGAGGGCGAAGGCCTTCTCCGCCGAGAGGTCGCGCTCGTCCGCGGTCATCCGTGCGGGCCCGGTGGCCCAGAACCAGATACCGACCAGCCCGCTCCCGACGACGACCAGGGCGAGCACGGTCAGGACGCCGCCGAGCCCGGCCTGGAGAGCACCACCGCCGTGCAGGAAGACCAGGACGCCGGCCGCGAGCCCGTAGAAGAGGTGGGCGTGCATCCAGTGGAACATCTTCCCGAGCGGGAAGGTCGGGTGGGCGAGCACGCGCCAGGCCGGCGCGTTCGGACCGTCTCCGGGCTCGATCTCGACACGCAGGATCTTGTGCACGCCGTGGCGACGCAGCGCGGTCTTCGCGGCCCGCAGGACGTCGCCCCGATCGGTGAGCGTCCCCCCCGCGACCTGGCGGCGGATCGCGTTGAGCTCGGTCTCGGCTCGCTCCAGCTCCCCGATGGGGACGCGCATCCTGAACTCGGGCGAAATGCCGAGCTTGTGCACGTACTTGCGCGTGACGTGCAAGAGGACGACGAGGAACAGGGCGAGCGTCGCCCACCCCGTGGCCAGCAGGAACGTGCGGTCGTAGCCCGGTTCACGCCCCGCCGGCACTCCGGTCGCGAGCATCCACCCCACGAAGGAGAGCACGATCGCGCCCGCGATGGCGCCGTGCCACGATTGGAACAGGCGTCGGTTCAAGTCCCTCCTCCCGCCGGGGTCGCTCATCGTAGTGTCCGGCCGGACCGGGGAGAAGGCGGGGGCTTCGCCGGTGGGACGGTCGCTTCGCCGGTGGGACGGTCGCTTCGCTCCGCGCCGCGCCGTTCCTATACTCGGCGCCACCTGCTCGCGGGCGCGGAAGCGCTCCAGGAGCAGAAGAGGTCGAGCAGGAGGACCATGATCCCGGGATCGATCGGACGACGCCTGGTCTGGGCGAGCGCCCTGGTGCTCGGCGTGTCGCCGACGGCCGCCGCACAGGAGGGAACCCTGGGCTTCGACCACTCCGAGCACGTCTCGGAGCTCTGGCTCGATCGGGGGAACCGGGAAGTCGCCCGGGACTGCGGGGGCTGTCACGACTACTCCGTCGAGGACCCCACGGCGCGGCGCGCGCCGGAGGAGGTCTGCGCGAACTGCCACGCGTTCGGAGCGATGGAGTTCCCGCGCGGCTCCTACCTGGACCTCGGGAAGGAGACCGGGCGAGCATTCCAGCACTACAGGCACCGGAAGAGGACCGACGGGACCCGCATCGATTGCCGCGAGTGCCACCTGCCGGAGGGCTCGAGCATCCCCTCCGTGATGCCGGTCCCGCGCGGCGCGAACGTCGAGATGTGCGCGACGTGCCACGGGACCGACGACGCGTCGCGCGCGAGCTTCAACGGCGTGATCCGCGGGATCCTCGCGGAGCGCGGCGCCGAGCCGCGTCGCTTCCGCCACGAGGTCCATGTACCGCCCGAGCGCATGACCGACGCGGCGTCTTGCCGGGAGTGCCACACGAAGGTCTACGCGACCGACGCCGATAACCTCGGCGAGCGCCAGTTCAGCACGAAGAGCTGCGCCGACTGCCACGGGGCCGAGATCGCGGTCCTGGACGTGGAGCGGCCGAGTCGCGCCGCGGCGGGGTTCCTGCACTGGGACCATCTCAAGAACCCCGCGGCGCAGGACCACCCGGAGCTCGCGGGCCAGAACTGCACGGCCTGCCACGCCTGGGACGGAGCGGCCGGCACGTTCTCCCTCGGGCCGCGTTTCGCGAGCGGCGTCTACGAAGGATGCCTCACCTGCCACGGGGATCGCGACGTCGCGCTGCTCGGAGGCGTGCACGGCGACTCGTCGGACTGTGCGCAGTGCCACGCGATCGAGAAGGGCAGCCTGGATGCCGCGCAGGCGGCCCGACCGGAGAACCGGCCGCGCGCCCTGCTCCCGCGGCCGCGTCCGACGGCCTTCCGGCTGAGCTCGCACGCGCATCCCCTGGTCACGACCGCGGAGACCGGCGCCGTCGACGAGGACTGCGCCAGCTGCCATCGCGCGGAGGTCCCGGCGATTCCGTCGCGCGTCGACGGCAAGCCCTT
>JAJDET010000364.1 GCA_029259655.1 Planctomycetota bacterium | reverse complement strand
GAACGGCTGCGGCAGGTCGATCGAGAGGGGGCGGGTCGGGAGGAACACTCGCCGCAAGCGGAAGGAGCGGAAGCGTCGACCGTTGCGCGTCACGGACGGGATCTCGTCCACGACGATGCGGCCGCTGTCGTTGAGGCTGATCTGGACTTCCTGGGCGGTCAGGGCCGGAGGAGTCTCGAGCTCGAGCAGCTCGGGCAGCCTCCCCCACCAGGGCAGGATCAAGTTGGCGACGTTGATCCGACTCGAGAGGCCGGCATCCCAGCCGAACGTCATCTCGAGGACGATGGGCTGCCCCTCCACGATCTCGGTGTCCGGTACCGAGACGTCGAAGAAACCGAGCTCGCTGCCCTTGAGGTCCTCGACGACCTTGAGGCGCATCGGGTCCGTCGTGACGTCCCGACCGTCGATCTCGATCAGGACGCCCGGGACGTCGTACTCGCCGACTTCGAGGGCGCGGATCGGGACCTGCCAGGTCCGCGTGATCGTGACGATCCGGCGCCCGGGGCTGAGCTCCTGGTACTCGCGGCGGTAGGGCTGCCCGATCGCGCCGATCCGCAGGCCGTCCACGCGGTGGACCTTCTTGAGCTCCGCCGACCGGGCGTTCTCGACCTGCACGATGAGCGTCAGCTCCTCGCCGAGACGGACGAGTCCGCTGGAGAGGCGCGCGCCGTAGGTCGTCTCCCCCTGGGCCGCGAGGGGGCTCGCCAGGAGGAGCGCGAGGAGGATCGTCTTCAAGAGCACCTTCATCACCAGTCCCTCGGTACCTCGATCATGCGCGTCTTCATGAGAGCCGCGCGCAGTCGACTCGCCTTCTGATCGATCTCGTTGAGGCGATCGAAGATCAGACGCGCCTCCTGCTTGCTCATCTCCGGGTCCGCCTGGGCGCCGCCGGATTCGGACTCGAGCTCCTCTTCTTCCTGCCCGGTGTCCGCCTCTTCCTGCTTCTGCTGCTCGGCGTCCTCCTGCTCCTCGGCCTCGGGGTCCGCCATGTCGTCGCCCTCGTCCCCGCCCTCGCCGGGCTCCGGATCGTCCTGGATGGACTCCTCCTCGCTCTCGGGGTCGTTGCCCTGCTGACCCTGCTCCTCCTGCGTGTCCTCGGACTCCTCTTCGCCCTTGGTCGCGCCCTCGCCCTCATCGGTCTTGTCCGACTCCATGCCCTCGCTCGACTCGCTCGAGTTGGCGTCGGCCCGGTCCGCTTCGATCTTGGCCAGCTCGTCGAGCCGCATCTGAACGAACTCGAGGTTCGCCCTCGAGTCCGGGTCGCGCCAGTCCATGCGGATCCGTTCGATCAGAGCGGCCCGCGCCGCCTGATAGCTCTCGCGAGCCTCGGGCAGCTTGTCGGCCTGCGTCTTGGGCGAGGCGCCCATGATGCTCGGGATGTCCTGGGACTGGACGGAGATCTCGGGGATCTGCTCCCTGTAGACCTCGCCCTCGTGGATGCGAGCGGTCGCCTCGTTGTAGATCGAGTCGAGCCGCAGCTCGTCGCCGATCCCCGCCAACGAGGTCGACGAACGGAAGGAAGCGGCTGCGTGGTCGTGCTGTCGGCCCATGACGTGCGCGACGCCGCCCGCGTAGCGCAGCTCGGCGAGCATGCGTTCGTCGAGCGGGTCGACGCGCTCGGCGAGGGCCGCTGCGAGCGACGCCGCGAGCTCCGCCTGCCCCTCTCCGGCAAGCCGCCGGATCTCGACCAGACCCTGGCGCGGCGACCCGGCGAACTCGGGGGCCGGCGGGAGGACGGGCGCACCCGGGACGGCGATCCCGTCCGGTCCGAGCGGCAGCGGCTCGGCCGCCGCGTCGCTGGAGCCGGTGGTGTCGTCCTTCGGGTCCTTCGCGTCCTTCGCGTTGGTCCGGGCACGAAGTGCCTGATCCGGGTTCTTGGTCGGGTTCCCCTGGAATCGAGAATTCTGGGCGTCGGACACCGCCGACGCAGAGAACAGGAAGAGGATCAGGAGCGTGGTCTTCACGTTGCGTCCTTTCCGGACCGCGAGCGCGGTCTCTTCTCACGGAGCCCGGCCTCGCCCAGAAGGCAGGCGAGCGCCAGGGCCAGGGTCCACTGGAAGCGGTCGTGCGGGACACGCTGGAAACCGCCCGACAGCTCGCGCCGGTCCAGCCGCGAGATGCTGGCCTCGTAGAGGTCCTCGAGCGGCGTCGGTGACGACGACGTGGTCAGGAAGAGCCCGCCGGTCGACTCGGCGAGCGTGGTCAGCGTGTCGGGATCCATCCGCGTGACGATCTCCTTGCCCGACTTCGAGGTCAGGAAACCCTCGCTGCCGTCGGCGAGGATGGCGGGGATCTTTCCGCCCTCGACCGTTCCGACGCCGACGACGTAGACGCGAATGTTCTTGTCGGCGCAGTCGGCGGCGACGCGCGCTCCCGTGCCCTCGAGGTCCTCGCCGTCGGTCAGCATCACGACGACCTCGTAGTTGCCCGTACGCCCGTCGAACAGCTCGAGCGCCTTCTCGAGCGCCACGCCGAGGTCGGTCCCGCCCTTGCGGTTGTCGGCGGGTGTGACGTCGGCCAGCAACGCGGCGAGCGTGGTCCGGTCGTGCGTCAGGGGTGCGACCTCGCGTGCGTCTCCCGCGAAGCCGACCAGCGCGACGCGGTCGCCGCCCAGGTGCTCGAGGAGGCCGACGATCTCCCGGCGCGCGCGGTCGATCCGGCTGGGCCGCACGTCGCGCGAGAGCATGCTCTGCGACGTGTCGAGGCAGATCACGAGGTCGAGGCCGCGCTGGCGCACCTCGCGCTCGGTGTAGCCGCGTACCGGGCCGAGCAGCGAGACGGCGAGGAGCAGCGCGCCCGCCGCCGCGAACCCGAGCCGGAGCCGGGCGCGGTTGACCGAGTAGCCGGGCAGGAAGCTCGCGAGGCGCGGAGCGGCGACGAGAGCCCGGCGCTCGCGCGCTCGTGCCCGGAGCCCGTACACACCCACGGCCAGCAAGACGAGAGAAGCGAACGAGACCGGCCACAGCGCTCCGCGCAGCATGTCGAGCCCGAGCAGGGAGAGCGTCGTCACGGAAGCCTCCTCGCCCAGGTGGAGCCTGCGATCCAGGCCAGGAGATACAGCGCGATGGCGGGCTGGAGGAAGTACGGGTAGAGGTCGTAGTTCTTGGAGAAGCGGCGCTCTTCGCGCTCGGTGCGCTCGAGCTCCTCGATCTCCTCGTAGACCTTCTCGAGGCCCTTCTTGTCGCGCGCCCGGTAGAACTTGCCGCCCGTGATCTCGGCGATCTGTTCCAGCTCGCTCGTGTCGGGTTCCTCGCGCAGGTCCGGACGCAAGCCGGACGTGAGCGTCTGCTTCCAGACCCAGCGCGCCGCGTGGATCGTGTAGACGCGGATTCCCATCGCGTGCGCCAGCTCCGCGGCGTCGACGGGACGGATGTCGTTGACCTTGTTCTCGCCGTCGGTGAGGAGCACGATCACCTTGGACTTGGCCTGCGACTCGCGCAGCACGGAGACGGCCTTCGCCAGCCCGACCCCGATCGCGGTCCCGTCCTCCGGGCCGCTCGGCTCGACCACCTCGAGCGGTCGCAGGAAGTTGCGCAGGGCGTCCACGTCGAGCGTGAACGGGCACAGGAGCTGCGGGTAGTAGGCGAACGGAATCAAGCAGATAGAGTCCGCGTTTCCCTCGCGGTCGGTCATTCGCCGGACGGCGAAGTCCTCCACGACTTCCTTGACGACGTCGAAGCGGGTGACGTCCCCCTCCTCGGTCAGGTCGCGAATGAGCATGGAGCTCGAGCGGTCGATCACCAGCGCGATGTCAACGCCCTCGGAGACGGTCGTCTCCTCCACGTTGCCGCGCAGAGGTCGCGCGAGGGCGACCACGACGAGGACGAGCGCGAGCACCTGACAGGCAGTCGGGACCCACGCCATCCGCTGCCGCAAGCTCTTCGGAACGACGAGTCCCGCCAGCACCGAGACACGCGCGGCGACACGCCCGCCGCTCGAGCGGCCCCACGCGATCAGCGCGAGACCGAGCGGCAGGAGCAGGAGGAACATGGGATCCGCCAGCGAGTAGTCGCCGAACACGGTCCACGACGCCTCCGCGGCGCTCTGGATGGCGTCCGGATCCTGGTCCTGGGGGAGCAGAATCACGACGCCCTCCCGTTCGTCACGCCCTCGAGCACGGCCTTCGCCGCGTCGAGGGTCTCCTCGACCGACCAGCGGGTCGGTCGCTGCCGCGCGTACTTGACCGCCTCGGCGCGCTCGAGAACACGCTCGAGCGCATCCCTCACGTCGGGCGCGAGTCGCTCGTCCGACCGGACCGAATCGAACCACTCCCCGTCGGTTGCCGCCGCGCGCACCTCGCCCAGCCGCTCATCCGTCGCTTCGCGCAAGATCGTCGTCAGCGAGTAGTGCATGGACTGGAGCGCCGCGAGATCCTCCGAGACCGAACCCTCGAGCGATTCCAGGCGCTCCATGGGCGTACGCGGCGGCGGCGCGGGCGCGGCGCGTCGCGAGAGACGGCGCACGACGAGCGCGAGGAGCAGGAGAACGACCGGCGCCCCGACCGCGGCGATCCACCAGGGGACGCGCTCGACCGGGACCTCGGGGAGCTCGTCGCGAAAGCCCTTGAGCGGGCGATGAAACTCCGTCTCGCCCAGGACCGTCGCGGCCACGAGCGGGAGCTCGGTCGTGCTGACCGTGAACGTGCCGTCGTCCTCGGCGTCTTCTTCGGACTCCCCGACGGCGGCCGACCAGGGAGAGGTGAACGCCACGTCGAAGGCGGGCAGCACCTCGACCGGTGCGAGCGCGACGATCGTGAACCGGCGCGTCGTCGTGAGGCGCCGCTCGTCGAGCGTCGGCCGGCTGACGGCGAGGTCCCGGTCGATGACCGCGAAGTGATCACCGAGCGGGAGCTCGACCTCGTCCCCGAGGGACGGTGTCGCGTCTGCGGGGTGCTCCACTTCGAGCGTCAGGACGAATGGCTCGCCGACCTCGACCGCGGCGTGGTCCACGCTGGTCCGCACGGCGACGTCGGCCGGCCCGGGGCGCGCCTGGAGGGCGAGTGCGACGAGGAGGACGGACAGTGCTCCCATCAGCGCCTCCGGACGCGCCGGCGGAAGAACCGGACGACGGGCTCGCCGACGTCGGCGTGGGCGGAGAGGTGGATGCAGTCGGCGCGTGCGCGGAAGAGCGCCTCGTCGAAGACCTGGCGCCGGCGTGCCGCCGCGGCCGCCCACTTCGTGCGAACGGCTTCCGAGCGCGTGTCGACCTCGACCTCCTGGCCGGTCTCGACGTCGCGCAGCGCGATGAGCCCCGAGCGCGGGAGCTCCTCCTCGAAGGGATCGCTGACGCGCACGCAGACGACGTCGTGCTTGCTCGAGAGCTGCGCCAGGACGCGCGGCCAGTCCTCCTCGCGGGTCGACAGGAAATCGCTCACGACGAAGAGCATCGACCGGCGCCGGAGCGTCCGGAGCTGGTGCTCGAGGACGGGCGTGAGGGCGCTGCCCGAGCCGCCGTGCGGGGCCGCGATGACCTCACGGACGACGCGCATGACGTGGCCCTGCCCCTTCTTCGGGTCGAGGTGCAGGCCGGGCTCGTCGGAGAACAAGGACAGGCCCACCTGGTCGTGCTGGAAGATCCCGACGTAGGCCAGGAGGGCGCAGAACTCCGCCGCCGTATCGCGCTTGGTCTTCTCGCCGCTCCCGAAGTCCATCGAGAGCGAGGTGTCGACGACGAACTGCAGCGTGAGCTGGCGTTCCTCGACGAAGGTCTTGATGTGGGGCGCGCCCGTGCGCGCCGTGACGTTCCAGTCGATCGTGCGGACGTCGTCGCCCGGCTGGTACCCGCGGACCTCCTCGAACTCGATCCCGGTGCCGCGAAAGGTGCTCTTGTAGGCGCCCGACAGCATGTTCGAGACCATGCGGTGGGTGCGCACCTGGATCTGGCGCACGCGCGCCATGAGCTCGGGGGCGAGCACGCCCTTGTCCTTCGACCGCGCCCGGCCTTCCTCGACCGTCTTCGTCATCGACCGGGCCCCCTAGGGGACGGGCACCGTCTCGAGGATTCGCGAGACGAGCTCGTCGGACGAGCGCCCCTCTGCCTCGGCCTCGTAGGTCGGAATGATCCTGTGTCGCAGGACGTCGTGGGCCACGCTCTTGATGTCGCCAGGAGTGACGTAGTCGCGGTGCTCGAGGAACGCGTTCGCGCGCGAGGTGAGAGACAGGGCGAGCGAGGCGCGGGGCGAGCCGCCGAACTGGATCTGGCCGGCGAGCTCGGGCAGCCCCGCCTTCTCGGGCTCACGCGTGGCGACGACCAGGGCGACGATGTACTCCTGGAGCCGCCGGTCGAGAGTGATCTCGTCGACGAGCCTGCGGCACTCGAGGATCTGCTCGGGTTGCACGACGACGCGCACCTTGGGCGGCTCCTGAGTCGTCGCGTGGCGCTCCATGATCGTGAGCTCCTCGTCGGGCGTGGGATAGGTCACGATCAGCTTCAACATGAAGCGGTCGACCTGCGCCTCGGGGAGCTGGTAGGTCCCCTCCTGCTCGATCGGGTTCATGGTCGCGAGGACCAGGAACGGATGCGGCAGCTTGTAGGTCTGACCGCCGATCGAGACCTGGCGCTCCTGCATGGCCTCGAGCAGGGCCGACTGGACCTTCGCCGGCGCGCGGTTCACCTCGTCGGCGAGCACGAACTGCGCGAAGATCGGTCCCTTGCGGGGAGTGAACGTCCCGTCCTTCGGGCTGTAGATCTCCGTCCCGATGAGGTCCGAGGGGAGCAGGTCGGGCGTGAACTGGAGCCGCGCGAAGCTGGCGTTCACGGCGCCCGCGAGCGACGAGACCGCCAGGGTCTTGGCGATTCCGGGGACGCCCTCCAGCAGCACGTGGCCACCGGTCAGGAGGCCCACGAGGAGGCCGTGGATCAGGTGCTTCTGGCCCACGAGCACGTCGCCCATGGTGGCCTCCAGGTCGTCGACCCAGGCGCTCTTGCGCTCGATCTCTCCAGGCGTGGGGGCGGTCTCGGCGATGGACATGGGGGTGGCTCGGGGTTCTTGGAGCATCGGACCCCATACGGGGGCTCCGGGCTCCGTGTTGGACGGGCCGATCGCGAGTCGGCGGCGGGATACGGCTCGCGCCGGCGGGAGGCCTCGCGGTTGCGACGGCCCCCGGCGAAAAGCGGGCGGCCATTCTATGGAAGAATCCGTGCCGGAGAAGCTGGCACCGTCGGCCTCGGGGCCCCCGGCGGCCGAGTAGGCTCTGGTGGATGCCCTCCCCCGAGGATCGACACCGGAGCCGGCTGGCCGCCTGGCGCGAGGCCCACCCGGGCTCGCCGCACCCTGGGTACGGCCTGGCGGAGCTCGAGGCGCTGAAGCAGGAGAACGACGCCAAGGCGGCTCGCGACCTCGCCCTCCGGCCCGAGGTCTGCGAGTCGAGCCCCTCGTTCCTGACGATCGGGAACACGCACAAGTGCAATCTGACCTGCAACATGTGCTTCAAGCAGCTCGACCACGTCGAGAACATGTCGCTCCCGGACCTGGGACTCTCGAAGTTCGAGGCGATCGCCCACGAGTTCTTCCCCCACCTCCGATCCGTCGCGCTCTCGGTCAGCGGGGATCCCCTGCTCTCGAAGACCCTGTTCGACGAGCTGGACCTCCTGGCGACCTACGGGGTCGGCGCGATCGTCACGACGAACGGCATGCCGCTCGGACGCAAGGGCCTCTACGACCGCCTGCTGCCGGCCCTCTCGACGCTCGTGATCTCGATGGACGGCGCGAGCACGCCCGTCTTCGACAGCATCCGGCGCGGAGCCTCGTTCGCGAAGGTGGTGGAGAACGTCCGGCGATTCAACGAGGCGCGCGATGCGCTTCCGGACGACGTCCCGCGGCCGGACCTCCACTTCAACACGATCCTGCAGAAGAAGAACGTGCTCGAGCTGCCCGCCCTCGTGGAGCTCGCGCACGAGCTCTCGGTCTCGCACGTCAAGGTCGACCACGTCCTGATCCATCCGGGCCTCAACGAGGTCGACTCGCTCGAACCGCACGAGGCGCTCGCGAACGAGATGATCGAACGCGCGCGTGAGACGGCCGAACGCCTCGGCGTCGACGTGCGTCTGCCGGCGCCCTTCCAGCTCGCCGAGGGACACAGGGACGCGGAGTACCTGTCGGAGACCGAGGAGTCGCTCCTCGCGCATGCGCACGAGAAGCTCGAAACGGTTGCGTTCGACCCGGTCGAGCACCGCGACTGGTTCGGGTCGTCGGAACGCGCGGCGCTGGACGAGCTCGCGAAGCGCGCATCCAACGAGGACCTGGTCGAGGAGCTCCTCGAGCGCGGCGTCCTCGAAGGGCACCTCCTGTGGGGCATTCCCCAGGTCGGGCCGTCGCTGATCCCGACGAGCCGCGAGAAGGTCAGCGCCTGCACCTACGCCTGGCGCGAGACGTTCATCGAGTGGGACGGCCTGGTCCAGCCGTGCTGCAACCCGGCCATGGGATTGGGCCGGATCATGGGCCGCTACGAGCCGGGACGCGCGTTCTCCGAGATCTGGAACGGACCCGCGTACCGCAACCTCCGGAAGAGCCTCGCCTCGGGGAAGAACTACCGGTTCTGCCGCACCTGCTACCTCTTCGAGGACCCCAACGAGGCCGACTGGGGCATCACGGAGACCTGGATGAAGATCGGGGCCGAGCTCCACGGCGAGGCCTCCGTCGTCGCCGGTCAGGTCCCCCCGGGCAAGCGCGCGGTCCTGTGCGAGCTCCGCTCCGAGCTCGTCCCCGAGGGCAGCCGGGTCGAGGTCTTCGCGGACGAGGAGCTCCTGTTCGCGCTGGACGCGACGCAGCAGAACGGGGATTTCCGTTTCACGCGCGCCCTCGAGGACCGGCCGGTCCTCGAGGGCGGACAGACCGTGCACGTCCGCTGTCGCGGCGCGGAGCACGCGAGCGTGGAGCTCGTCGCCTACGTCGAGTAGCGCCGCTACTCGAGGATGCGACCCTCAGGATCGGCGCGGAGCGGCGTATCGAAGCCCGCTTCCTCGAGCTGGGGCAGAATCTGTTCCGCGTCGCCCACGAGCACGACGAGCAACTGCGACCAGTCGTAGAGGCCCGAACCAGCGAGCTCGTTCGCCGCAGCCAGGCGCACGCCGTCGAGGCGCTTCAGGTCCCGAGCCGGCGCGTCGAGTCGCCGTCCGTTCGTGACCAGCGCGGCGATGCTGCGCGCGATCGAACGCGTCGTGGAGAAGCCCTCCAGCGTGTCGGTGCGCGAGCTCTCGAGCGCCTTGGCGAGCTCCTCCGCGGAGACGTTGCCCGATGAGATCCCGGCAAACTCCTTCCTGAACTCGGCGAGCGCCACGCCCGTCTTGTCCGTGAACACCGCGGACGAGGCCGCGAGCGTCACCTGCTCGCCCTCGCGCGTGATGCGGCTCCCGGCGCCGTAGGAGTAACCGTTGCGCTCGCGCAGGTTCATGTTGAGCCGGCTCGTGAAACTGCCGCCGAGCGCGACGTCGAGCGCCGTCCGCAACGCGCGTTCGTCGTCCGTCGGGAGCGCCAGGGGCCGGAGGATGCTGATTACGGTCTGCGGAGCGCCGGGTCGGTCGACGAGCACGATGCTCCCGGCCAGGGGCGTCTCCAGGATCGGGCTCTGGGCGCGGACGAGCTCGAAGGCGGCGGACCGCCCGGCACGGGCGGCGACCTTGGGCTGGAAGTCGCGGAAGCGCGCTTCGAGCTCCGAGAGGAGCTGGGCCTCGTCGAAGTCGCCGACGAAGACGAACCGCGCGTCGGACTCGGGCAGGAGGATGCCGTACGCCCCCACCACGTCGTCGAGCCCGAAGGACTGGACCGTCTCGGTGTGCCCCTCCACCGGCCGGCCGCGGTACGCATCCGCACCGAAGGCGAGCGCGCGCACGACGAGTCCCGCGACCGCACGCGGGTTGTCGCCTCGCGTCTGAATGTCGCCCAGGACGAGCCCGCGCTCGCGCTCGAAGTCGGTCGCCGTGAGGTTCGGCTCGAAGACGGTCTGCGCGAAGCGATCGAGCGTCTCGCTCATGCGCGACGTGAGGCCGCTCACACCGACGGACAGGTTCTCGCGTTCGGAGGAAGCGCGGATCGAGGCGCCGAGCGACTCGACCTCCTCGGCCCACGTGACGGTGTCCTTGCCGGCCGCCCCCTGGTTCAGCATGCGCGCCGTGAGCGAGGCCAGCCCGGCCCGCGAGCTCGGCAAGACGGACTCGCCGCCGCGCACCAGGAGCTCACCCGCGAAGAGCTTCGTGCCCGGACGCGTGACCACGTACACGGGGATCCCGTTCGAGAGCTTGTGCACGCTGGGCGTCGGCGGGACGAACGTCTGCCGCGCGAGGTCGTTCGGCCGGTTGTCGAGCGAGCCGCCCGGACGCCAGAGCGCGGCGGCGGCTCCGGACTTCGCGGCGATCGTTCCCGTCTCGCGTCCTTCCGCCGGGAGGACGCGCAGGTCGACCAGGCCGGCGCCGAGCACGCGACCGGCCCAGCGGCTCAGGTCGCCGGGCGTGAGCGCCGCGTAGCGGTCCAGGTCGCGCTGGAACCCGTCCGCGACCCCCCAGTAGTGGAGGTAGCGGTTGATGGCGTCCGCACGCGAGAGCAGGCTCTCGTTGCGCTGGAGGAAGTCGCGCTCGAACTGCACCTTGACGCGCGCCAGCTCGGTCTCGCGAACCGCGCCGTTCGCGGTCCCCGGCGCGCCCCGGATGCCCGCCACGACGTCCAGCACCTCGCGCCGGATCGTCTCGAGGTCGGTGCCCGGCTTCGCGAGGACCTCGATCGTGAACTCGGACCCCAGCTCGCCGGAGGACTGGTAGGCCTCGACCTCCTGCGCCATCCCGGTCTCGATCACGAGCCGCCGTTCGAGGCGCGTCGCGGGGCCGCCGGCCAGGACGGCCGCGAGCATGTCCAGCGCGGCGTCACCGTCGGTCATGAAGGCCGGCGACGGCCAGGTGAGCATCAGCTTCGCGAGCTCGACGTCGTCGTAGGTGACGGCCCGGATCTCGCCCGAAAGGACCGCGGGCTTGGCGCTCTTCCGCGCCGGTACCGGCTGGGGCGGGACGGAGCCGAGCGTGCGCTCGATCAGCGGCTTCACGACGGCCGGATCGAAGTCGCCCGCGACGACCAGGCTCGCGTTGGCCGGAACGTAGTAGGTGCGGAAGAACTCGACCACGTCCTCGACGCTCGCGGCCTCGAGGTCCTCGTGGCTGCCGATCACGGGGTGGCGGTAGGGATGCCCCTCGGGGTAGAGCAGCCCCGGCATCAAGAGGTAGGCGCGGCCGTAGGGCACGTTCTCGCCCGACTGTCGGCGCTCGTTGCGAACGATGGCGCGCTGCGCGTCGAGCTTCTCCTGCGTCATGAAGTCGTCGAGCGCCTCGAAGCGATCGGCGTCGAGCCAGAGCAGCGTCGGGAGGAGCGAGCTCGGTCCCTGGCTGTAGTAGTTCGTGCGGTCCTGGCTCGTGGTCGCGTTGTTGAAGCCGCCGCCCGACTCCATGATCACGTCGAAGTCGCTGCCGGGGACGCGCCCCGTGCCCATGAACATCAGGTGCTCGAACAGGTGCGCGAAGCCCGTGCGGCCGTGGGTCTCGTCCTTCGAGCCGACCGCGTACCAGGTGTTGATCACGACCTTCGGCAGCGAGTGGTCCACGTGCAGCGTCACCTGCATGCCGTTGTCGAGCACGTAGGTCTCGGTCGGGAGCGCGAGGTCGCCGGACTGGGCCAGCGGCAAGAGGGCGAGCAGGGTCGAGATCATGGGGGTCCTCGGGTCGGTGTGAGGGCCCCATCCTAGCCGCGCCGTCGAGGTGCGCGGATCGCGACGCTAGCATCCCTTGCGAATGCGGACACGAATGCGCACGAACGGGAAGACGGGAGGGGCGCTCGGCCTGCTCGTCGGGGCCGCACTGGGCTGCGGCGGTGCGGAGGATGCGTCCGCGCCGGTCGAGCTCGATCGACCGCCTCGCTCGCGTTCTGTCGAGGAGGAGG
>JAJDET010000363.1 GCA_029259655.1 Planctomycetota bacterium | reverse complement strand
AGATCTCGACGGCGTGCTCCATCTGGCCATGCAGCTTGCCGTCCCCCATCACGTCGTTCGCGGTGTGACAGTCGATGCAGTGCATTCCGCGTTCGTGGTGAACGTCCGGAGGCGTGATGTCGGGGTCGGACAGGTAGAAGGTCCGGTTGAGCGGGGTGTCGGTGGTACCCGGAATGTCCGGTCCTCCGGGCGCACCGGGCGGGAGCTGGGAGAGGCCCCTGAAGTGCAGCCCGATCGAGGCGTCGCCGTAGTGGCAGCTCGTGCACGTCGACGTCTCCGGCGCCCGGGTCATCGAGTGCAGGCGGGGGTGACCCGGTTCGCCCTTGGGGATCGAGAAGTCTCCGCTCCGAGACAAGCCGTCGATCGCATAAGGCACGTGACAGGCGGCGCACCCCTCCCCCCGATAGTCACCGTCGAACCCGACGCGTCCGCGAACCGCGCGTCCCTCGGACCAGAGGTGGCACTGCATGCACTCCTTGCGCGCGAGGTCGGTGTAGTGCGAACGGAGGTCGCTCGCATCAGCGGACGATTCGTCGTGTTCGGGGATCTGGACGAGCTTCTCGACCTCGCCGCCCGTACGGGGAGCCCCGTCCACCGGGAACACCGAGAAGCGCGAACCGCGCTCCTCGAACAGCCCCATCTCGTAGAAACCGTCGGAGAGGTGTCCGGCCGTCGTCCCGTGCAGGCTCACGAGTACGTGCTCGACCGTGTCCTGGTGGCAATCGCCGCACACGTCCTCTGCGACCCGGAGGTCCATCGGATTGACGAAGCGCCGGCGCGCCAGGTCGCGGTCCAGGGGTGCGACGCGCTCGTCACTCGCCTCGCGTCGCGACGCGGGTACGTGCGCCTCCTGAAGTGTCGAAGCTCGGTCGTCGCCCCCGTGACAGTCCGTGCAGGAGAGCTGCGCCTCGGGATGCATCGACTCGATCTCGCCGTGGCATGCGACACAGCTCGAAACGCCCGGGTCGTCGCCGTCGCTCGCCGCGAGCGCGGGAGCGAGAACAGCCATCCCGGCCAGGAAAACGCTCGGGCGCATGCCTTCAGGCGAGCAGTTTGGGCAGGCGCTTCCCGCGAGCAAACCTCGCGCGCGCCCCGAACATGTCGCAGACAGTCGAGCAGACGTCGATGGTGCGCACGGTCTCGCCGACCTCCGCGCCGCGTCGGAAGTCCGGCCCCCAGCAGACCGTTGAGACGTAGTTCAGGTCGTCCGAACCATCGCCGTGATCGAGCCCCCTCCGCGAGTTCAGGTCGCTGTCGCGCCCGAACTCCGGAAGGACGATGATCGCCGTCGAGTCCGCCAGGTCCGGGTCCGCTCGGACCGCCTCGACGAGCTCGCCTAGCGCGGCGTCGTTCTTGCGGATGACCTCGACGTAGGCGTTGAAGTTCCCGTGGGCCACGTCGGCTTGCTGGAGGACGACGGAGACGAGCTTGGGTTTGAAGATCGAGAGCAGGTTGCGTGCGACCCGCAGCGCCTTCGCGTCGGCCGAGTTCGGCCCGCGAAGCTCGCTCGTGCCGCGCGTGAGCTCGTCCATGATGTACTGCTCGACGGTGGCGCGGGCTTGCGCGTCGCCCTCGTCTCCCGGGAGGCTCTGGCGCATCCGATCGAGGAGATCGGACTCGGCGGGTTCGAGGATCCGCGGACGACCGTAGGACTCGAGGATGGTCTTGAACTCGCTGTTGAAGATCCCGTCTCCGTCGAGGACGTTCGCCCCGAAAGCGGTTCCGTAGTCCGGGTGCAGACCGTGCGAGTAGTTCGTCTGCTGGGCTCCACCCGAGGTGCTGATCCAGACCTCGGACGCCGGCAGCCCGAGATCCTTGCGGAGGTACTCGAACAGAGTCGGGTCGGGTCCGCGGGCGTTCTCGCGAATGCCTCGAGCCTCGCTGACCCCCGTGAACAACGACATCGTGGCCCCGAAGTGCCCCAGATTCGCAGTGCGTGTCCTGGAGTAGACGACGCCCTCGCGGGCGAGCGAGGCGAGAGTCGGTACGTTCGCAGGCATCCCGAGCGTCTCGCGCGTGCGAATGCCGCCCGCGAAGGCGACCAGCAGGACATGGCGTGTCTTGAGCTCGGGGCGCAGGGCCGTTCGCGCAGACAGCGAAGCGGGGAAAGCGCCAGCCGCAGCTGCGGCGGCTCCGCTCTTGAGGAGGTCACGGCGGGTGAGAGTCATGACTCAGTAGGTTGCGTATTCGGTGTGCGAGAGGATCGCGTAGAGCACGGTCTCACTGCGGCACGCGGGGTCCTTGAAGGATTCAGCGAAGGTGTCGAGCTCGTGAGCAGACGCCGCGCGGCCGAGAAAGCGCGGGAAGAGGTCGGCGATCCAGGCCCGTCGACTCGGCAGCTCCTCGCGGTCCGGGATCGAGACCTGACCGGAGTCGAGCAGGATGCGCACCAGGGTCGACCGCAGCGGGCCGGCGTCGGAGAGACCGTCGAGGGCCCCGCCGAGACGGCGAACCTCCTCTTGATCGGGTAGGCGGTCGAACAGGTCGACGAACAGGGAGCGGACGAAGGTCCGGTTCGAGAGCTCGCGGCGCGTCGCGAGACGAGCGCGGTAGGCGTCGGAGAGGAGCCAGGAGCGGATGAGGTTCGTGTAGGCCGACGGGTCTCGGTCGAGCTCGATGCACCAGGTCTTGAGTGCGCGTCGCTCGGGCAGCACTCGGAGGAGCCGCTCGTGCTCACGTTCGAGAAGGCGGGTGAAGAAGCGCTCGTCCTCGATCGCGATCCGGATCACATCGGCCTGCGACGAGCCGCGAACGCCGAGGAAGGTCCCCGGGTGGCCGTCGTACACCCGCTTCCCGATCTCGAGCTCTCGCGGCGTCCGTTGCACCTCGATCCCGAGGAGCTGCTCCATGACCACCGTCACGAACGTGTCCGCCCCCGGATTGCGCTGATCGAAGTTGGGACTGAGAGCGATTCGATGGAGAGCCGTTCGAACGTCGAGGCGCCGGTCGGCAAGCGCCTCCGGTAGCGACCGGACGCTGTCGCTCTGCGGCCGGAAGTTGTCTATCAGAAGGAAGTAGTAGAGCTGCTCTTCGAGCCAGTGCTCCCAGCACTCGACACCTTCGAGGATTGATTCGACGAGCTCGCCGACCACACCCCCGTGCCAGAGCTCGCGCTCGGCTCTGTAGGGCGACCGTCCGAGGAGGTCGAGGTGCAGGGCACGCAGGGTCCGGTGCCCGAGGCCGACCGCCGAAGGGTCGTCCCCTTCCCCCGACGAGCTCGTGGCGAGGATCCCCATGGCGCACCCAATCTACCCCTGGCGCGGCACGAGGGGACGCTGCCTCGTCTAATTGAGGAAGGGGTCCAGATCTCGCCTCAGGGTCGGGGTGTCCATCTTCGAGACGGCCCGCACCTGGATCTGGCGAACCCGCTCGACGCTCACGCCGAGCTCTTTGGCCACCTCGGCGAGAGTGTGCTCGCGCTCCCGACCGATCCCGAAGCGCATCTCTACGACCAGCCGCTCGCGGTCGCTGAGAGCCTCCATCGCACGGGAGAGCCCGCTCTCCAGGGAGACCTCTTCGAGTCGAGCCGAGTAGGGCCCGTCCTCGTCCTCGTCCTCCGCCAGGAGATCCCGCAGGCGATTCCCATCACCGCCCTCGGCCAGCCCGACGTCCATCGAATGGCTGCGGCGCGCCGCTCCCATCGCGGTCGTCACCAGCTTCTCGCTCATATCCGCCAGCTCGGCGATCTCGGACGCGCTGGCCTTCGGGTCACCCAGGCGGACCTGCGCCTGGTTGATGTGCTTCATCGCCTTCTGGAGGTAGACCGGGACGCGGACCGTGTTCGAGAAGTTGTACAGGTGGTTCCGGAAGGCCTGGTTGAGCCAGTGCACCGCGTAGGTCCTGAACAGGAGCCCGCGGCGCCAGTCGAACCCATCGACGGCCCGGAACAGCGAAGCCGAGCCCTCCTGGATCAGGTCCCATCGGTTGGCCGCCGACTGGGCGTAGCGCTCGACGTTCACCAGGACGAGGTAGAGGTTCCGCTCCACCATCTCCGTGCGGAGGGTGTGGAGCTCGTTCTCACGTCGGGCCACCTCGGCCGGCAACTTCGCCGTCGAGGCGGGTGGCTCGCCCCCCGCCTCCCCTGCCAGCCCGGCCTGCTCGCGGGCAACTTCGACCAGCATTCGGGCGAGCTCGATCCGGCGCGCGAGCTTCGCCTCGGGCTCCCGGTCGAGGGTCATGATTCTGTTCACGTCCGCCTCGAACTGGTTCACGAACGAGGTCCGACGGCTCGAGGGGGGCCGGCGCCAATCCATGGGGTCGCTGATCTCGAGCAGTGTGCGCTCGCGGTCGAGCTCCTCGGCCAGCGCTCGTGCGCGGTCGCTGAACGCCTCCGGTTCGACGGCGAGCTGGTCTAGCTGCCGATCGAGCTCCTCGTGGCGGATCAGGTTCTCGGCCTTCATCGTGCTGCGATCTCCAGTCAGGGGTTCCGGGCCCAGCGGGAGGAAGCCCCTGCCAGTACGTCGAACCCCGGGAAAGCGAGTTCGGGAACGCCTTTTCCGGCGTTCACGAGCCGCAGTCCCCGGGCACCGGCGACGGTGGTAGGAGCGCCCCGCCCCCTGGAACGCCAACTCTTACGTGAACGTCAGAGTTGGCTTCCTACTTATATCGCCTTTCTTTTCGCTCGAGGCGCGTCCGTGGATGCCTACATCTCAGGATCGGATCCATCCGGATCCTGAGATCTCTCGTCAGGTCTGGGGGACGGCCTCGTCGGCGGCCTTGTAGCTCTTCTGTTCCTCGTGGGGGATGTAGTCCTCGAGGTGCGAGAGTTGATCGGCCTCCTTGATCAGGTTCCGGGCGATCACCATCCGCTGGATCTGGTTGGTGCCCTCGTAGATCTGGAGGATCTTGGCATCACGGAAGAACTT
>JAJDET010000362.1 GCA_029259655.1 Planctomycetota bacterium | reverse complement strand
GGTCCGGGAAGGTGCGTTCGTTGCCGATCGCCCAACCGTTCTTTCCGTCGTAGCCCTCGACCCACCAGCCGTCGAGGATCGACAGGTTCAATCCACCGTTGGCCGCCACCTTCATCCCCGACGTCCCGCTCGCCTCGAGCTTGCGAATCGGGTTGTTGAGCCAGACGTCGACGCCCTGCACCAGGTAGCGCGCGATCTCGACGTCGTAGTTCTCGAGGAAGAAGACCTTTCCGATGAAGCGATCCGAGCGCGCGAGCTCGGCGATCTTCTTGACGAGGTCCTGACCCGACTGGTCCGCCGGATGAGCCTTGCCCGCGAAGAACATGCGCACCGGGTGTTCCTCGTTCGAGACGATGGCCTCCAGCCGATCGAGGTCGCGGAACGCGAGCGTCGCGCGCTTGTAGGGCACGAAACGACGCGCGAAGCCGATCAGTAGCGCGTCCTCGGTCAGCCCCTCCACCATCTTGGAGAGCACCGACGGGCTGTCCTGACGCTGCACGAAGCTCTTCTCGAGCACGCGTCGGAGGTGCTCGATCAGCCGCGCGCGCGCGCGCACGCGCACCTTCCAGAGCTCGGTCGGTGAGATCGTTTCCGCGCTCTCCTTGAAGTCATCTCCCTTGACGATGCGGTCCTTTGCACCCACGAGCGCCGTGACCTCGGGGTGCACCCAGGTCGGGAGGTGGACGCCGTTCGTCACGGCCGAGATGGGGATCTCGTTCGTGAGGAGCCGACTCCAGAAGGGTTGCAGGAGCTCGCGCGACACCGCGCCGTGGAGCTGGCTGACCCCGTTGACGCGATCGGAGAAGTGCAGCGCGAGGTAAGTCATGTTGAAGTCCTCGCCGCCTTCATCCGTCTGCCCCAGCGCGTAGAAGGCGTCCCACCCGATCCCGGCCCAGTTCGGAACGTCCGAGAAGTAGCGCCGGATCAGCTCCTCGCTGAACCGGTCGTGTCCCGCCGGGACGGGGGTGTGGGTCGTGAAAGCCGTCGTCGAGCGCACGAGCTGGCGCGCCTGGTCGAACGTCAGGCCCTGCTGTCGCACGAGGTGTCCGACGCGCTCGATCGCCGAGAAGGCGCCGTGTCCCTCGTTGACGTGGAACACCGAGGGCTCGATGCCGAGCTGCCGCAGGAGCCGGACGCCGCCGCGCCCGAGCGCGAAGAGCTGGCGTAGCCGCATCTCCGGCTCGGCGGCGTACAGCCGCTCCGTGATCGCGCGGTCCTCTGGCCGGTTCTTGTCGCAGTCGGCGTCGAGCAGGTAGAGGTCGATCCGGCCTATCTTCGCGCGCCACGCGCGCAGCACGAGACTCGACGACGGCAGGGGGAGCGTGATCTCCAGCGGGTTCCCCTCGTCGTCCGTCACGAGCTCGAGCGCCAGGTTGCGCGGGTCGTTGTCGAGGTCGACCGCGATCTGCTCGCCGTGCAGGTTGAGCTGCTGGCGCATGTAGCCCCTGCGGTAGAACAGCCCGACGCCGACGAGCGGCAGGTTCAGGTCGCTCGCGGAGTTCAGGTGGTCGCCGGCGAGGATCCCGAGGCCGCCGCTGTAGATCGGCAGCGACTCGTGGATGCCGTACTCCGCGCACAGGTAGGCGATCGGATGCGCGGCGTCGATCACGTCTCCGTCCGGGAGCGGAAGGGCGAGCGCCGGCTTGCTCGTGTACTCGTCGAAGCGGCGGAGGACGCCGGCGAGTTGCGTGGCGAACTTCTCGTCGGCGGCGCGCGCCGCGACGTCCTCCTCGAAGACGCTGCGCAGGAAGCGCACCGGGCTGTGGCCGCAGGCCTCCCAGCTCCGGGGGGAGAGCTCCTCGAACAGCGCGCGCGCCTCCGGAACCCAGCTCCACCAGAAGTTTCGCGACAGGCGCACGAGCTCCTGGAGCTCTTCGGGGAGCGTCGCAGCGACGTCGAACTCGAACAGGTGCGGCCGCTGGCTCTCGGCCTTCGACGGCGGGAGCTGGACGCGCGGACGGAAGCGCGCGACCTTGTCCTCCTCGCAGCGCGTCCGCGCGCGTTCGTCCGCGAGGTCGTAGGCGCGCTCGTAGTTGACGAGGAACTCCGACCACCCCGTCTTCTGCGCCGTCGCTCGGCAGGCGCTCGGCGTCGCGCCCCCGTTCCCCGCGACGAATCCGGACAGGTACGCCGCGAGGTCGTCGCGCGTCTCCTCGTAGGAGCGCTCGCGACGGGGGATCACGTGTACGCCGCCGGAGGCGTCCACGCCTTGACCGTGCGCCCACGCGCCGAAACCCGCGTAGTCGGTCGTCACCGTCGGCACGCCGACCGCGATCGACTCCTGCGGTGTATAGCCCCACGGCTCGTAGAACGAGGGGAAGCAGGTCAGCTCGAACCCGCGCAGGACCGCCTCGTAGGGCATGTCGAAGAGTCCGTCGCCCGGATCGAGGTAGAGCGGGACCTGGACGACGCGCACGCGTGATTCGGGCCCGTTGTCGAGCGAGAGCTCGGCGCAGCGCCGCTCGACCGGATCGTGCTCGGGCTCCGGGAGCTCGTGCGTCGTGATCCCGAGCGGTCCGTCGATGCGGCTCTCGTCCTCCAGCCGATCCGAGACCTCGGCGCGCAAGCCCTTGTGCCCTCCGGGCACCAGCACGAAGAGCACGATGTCGCGCCCGCCTTCCTTGCCCACGATCGCGAGCGCGTCGAGCAGGATGTCGATGCCCTTGTTGTGGAACTCGGGCCGGCCGGAGATCGCCATCAGGCACGCGTCGTCCGCAGAACGACCGGTGAAGACGCGCGCCAGGCGGCGCAGCGCGGTCTCGGCCTGTTCCTTTGGGTAGCTCGCCACGATCCCGTCGATCACGGACAGGTCGATCCCGTTGTGGAGCAAGGGGTCGGGCGTGCGTCCGTGGTAGAGCTCGGCCTCGGCCGCCGTGACCGCGCTGACCGTCGTGAACACGTCCGAGCGCCGCGCACACACGCCCTCGAGCGAGTGCTTCGCCGCGACGTTCTGATCGGTGGCCGCCTCGTCCGAAGTGCGTCCCTCGAGCCCTTCCAGCGGGTCCGTTCCGCTCGACGCGATCGAACGCCCGAGCATCGTCGCGTGCGTCGTGAACACCGACGCGATCTCGGGTGCGTGGGTCCGGAGGTAGAGCATTCCCGAGCCGACCATCCACTCGTGCCAGTGCGCGACGGCGGGGACGTGGCGCGGCGCGACGTACTCCTGCCACCAGCGCTCGATGACGCGACCGGCGGCGTGCCCGAACACGACCGGTTCGGTGTAGTCCCAGCCGCCCTCCAGGGAGTCGACCTCGTGGTCCTCCCAGAGCTCCTTGAGGACGTCGTCCTTGTCCGCGTAGAGCCCCGAGAACTCGACCAGCAGGGTGAGCGGTCGGCCCTGGATCCGCCAGCGCCCGACGCGGACGGGAACGCCCGCCTCGCGGCACGACTCGCAGAACGCCTCGTAGCCGGGCTCCTCGTCGAAGGGGACGTCCTCGTCGTCGGTGAGCAGCCACGGTCCGACCGTCACGTAGTGGTCGCCGTGGCGCTTCACCATCTCCTCGGCCTTGCTGGTGACGACCGTGTGGATGCCGCCGACCTTGTTGCAGACCTCCCAGCTGATCTCGAAGACGTGGTGGGGGGCGCGCTTTCGTCTCGTCATCTGCCGGTGCGCGCGCGACCGGTTTCGGGCCGCGGGCGCTCTTCCTGTTCTCGGGGTGAATCGGTCTCGGTGGGCTGCCGCGGCACGTTCCGGACACGCGCCTTCAAATCAGCGAGCACGTTCATGAACGCGATGAAAGCGTCGTGCGGCGTCGTGTACGGGCTGAAGTACTTGTGCACGTCGCCGTCGGAGAACCACTTCGTGCACATGTAGTAGACGTGGTCCGACGTCGTGAGCTTGCGCCAGTCCTCGAGGCACTCCGGGTCCCCGAGCTCCGCCGCTCGCTTCACGTCGGGTCCGAGCTCGTAGAGGGCCTTGTTGGCGGCCTTCTGCATGTGGTTCCCGAGCCAGGCGGTCAGGTCGCGTTCCGTGTCCGCCCACGACACGGGGTGGGGGATCGAGAGCTCTTCGACCTCGTCGATCTCGACCGTCTCGATCACTTCCGCAGGCGTGGCGAACTCGAGATGGTCGTGCTCGAGGGCAGCACCCGGCATGGCCTCCACGAAGTCGAAGATGCCGGTCTCGCGCCACTGGTGCTCGCCGAAGGTCTCGTAGTCCATGAAGAGACCGATGAGCGTCGCGTCCTCGGGCACCTCGGCCAGCGACGTGGCGAACTTCTCGGGGGTGAGCGGCCAGCCGTCCCAGCTCCGGTTGCTGAACCGGAAGGCGATGTCGTCGGAGCGCTCGTAGGTGCGCAAGAGGAGCGCCAGATCCGTCGTCCCCTCGGGCCGGTAGACCTTGTGCGGGCTGCGGAAACCGAGCAGGTGGTCGGCGCCCTCGCCCAGGAGGCCGCGGAATCCCATGGACTCGACCTTCTTCGCGATCGCGTTGCTGATCACGAGCTCGGTGCAGCGGAAGGTCACGGGGTCCTGCTCGAAGAGCTCGCGGATGCGCTCCCGCTGCGCCGCGACCTGCGCCTCGAACTCGTCCTCGTCCTCGAGGAACGCGAGCGAGTGGTGGGACGTCTCGCAGACGATCTCGACGCAGCCCGTTCGCGCGAGCGCCTGGAAGCTCTCGAGCGCCTCGGGACTCCACGCCTCGAGTTGATCGAGCAGCGTGCCGGTGATCGCCATCGCGAAGCGGAATCGGCCTTCGTGCCGATCGATGAGCGAAGCGAGGAGCTCGTTCATCGGCAGGTAGCACTTCTCCGCGATGCGCCGCAGGATGCGCTCGTTCTCCGTGTCGTCGAAGTAGCCGCTCGATCGTCCGATGTCGAAGAACGTGTAGCGCTTCAACCGGAAGGGTTGGTGCACCTGGAAGTAGGGGACGATCGCCGTCATACGACCAGCTCCTCGTACACGCCGCGCAACGTGCGGCCGCGCTCTTCCCAGGTCATTTGCTCGACCTCCTGCCGCCCCTCGGAGCTGAGCTCGTCCCTGAGCTCGGGGTAGGTCAGGAGGGCGATGATCTTGTTCGCGAGGTCCTCGACGTCCCAGAAGTCGACCTTCAGCGCGTTGGACAGGACCTCCGCCACGCCGCTCTGCCGCGAGACGATGACGGGCACGTCCAGCGCCATCGCCTCGAGAGGGGAGATGCCGAAGGGCTCCGAGACGGACGGCATGACGTAGATGTCCGCCATCGCGAACATGCGCTCGACCTCGACGCCCTCGAGGAAGCCCGTGAAGTGCGTGTTGTTCGCGATCCCTAGCTGCGCGGCCCGCTCGACCACGCGCGGCCACATGTCCCCGGTGCCGGAGAGGACGAAGCGCGCGTCAGGCACGACGCGCAGGACGCGCGCCGCCGCTTCGAGGAAGTAGTCCGGCCCCTTCTGGTACGTGATCCGGCCCAGGAAGAGCACGACCGGGTCGTCGATCGCCTTCTCCCAGTGGAACTGCTCGCGTTGCTCGCCGCGCGTGACGGCGTTGTGGACCACGCGCAGCTTTCGCGTGTCGGCGCCGTAGCGGTCACGCAGGACGCCGGCCGTGTACTCGCTGACGCAGACCGCCAGGTCCGCGCGCGCCAATCCTTCCGCCTCGATCGCCCGGATCCCCGGGTCGGGGTTCATCCCGCTGCGGTCGTACTCCGTGGCGTGGACGTGGACGACGAGCGGCTTCTGGCCCTCGAGCGCGGCCGCGATGCCGGCGGGGTAGGTCATCCAGTCGTGGGCGTGCACCACGTCGAAGTCCTCGCGACGGACGAGCTCGCACACGACGCGCGCGTAGCGCTCGACCTCCGCCTCCAGGTCGGGGCCATAGCCTCCCTGGAACTCGAGCTTCTCGTGCGAGGTCTTCGGCGACCCGCGCTCCGGCTGCGTCATCGCCTTCAGTCGAGTGAGCTCCGCGAGCCGCTTCGAGTAGTCGGCCTGGGTCATGTAGGGGCGCAGCGGGCTGTCGACGGAGAGCAGCTTCATCGTCCGCGCGATCACGCGCTCGACGTCGAGCTCCGTGCGCGGCCTGCGGCTGCCGGTGAACGCGTGGCGAAGTCGCACCGGCACCTCCGCGGGCTCCGGTTTCGAGACCGGCACCGGGACGTCGGCGGCCGCCACGAGCCGCACACCGTCGGGCGCCTCGTCGCCGTTCAGGCGGGGCACCACGAAGGTCACGTCGACGCCGCACCGCGCCAGGCCCTGCGAGAGCCCCAGGCAAGCCGTCCCGAGCCCGCCCGAGATATGGGGCGGGAACTCCCAGCCGAGCATCAAGACCCTCACGGCGACCTCCGGTCGAGCATCGCGTAGGCGCGCAGGAGCTCCGAAGTGCTCCAGGCCTGGGCGATCGTGCCCCCCGCGGCGTGGGGAGGGTCTCCGTCGAAGACCTCGGAGCAGTGCAGCAGGCCGGCCTCGGCGAGGTGCGGGGCGAATTCGTCGAGGAGACCGCGCAGGTGCTCGACGTCGCGCCCGCGTGTGCCGATCGCGCGCATCCACGCCTCGCAGAAGAAACCCAGCGGCCAGGGCCACACGGTTCCCTGGTGGTAGGCGCCGTCACGCTCGTCGGGTCCACCGGCGTAGCGGCCGACGTAGCCCTCGCTCTGCGGCGAGAGCGTGCGCAGCCCGCGCGGCGTCAGGAGCTCGACCTCCGCGCGCTGGACGACGTCCGTGCGCTTGCCGCGCTTCAGCGGGCTCGCCTCGAGCGCCGCGGCGATCACCATGTTGGGGCGCACGCTCTCGTCGCGGCCGTCCTCGTTCCAGACGTCCGCCAGGTAGCGCTTGTCCTCGATCCAGAAGCGCTCGACGAAGGTCCGGCCCGCGCGCCGCTTGGCCTTCTTCCAGCGCTTTGCAGCCCGTTCGTCTCCGCGCCGAACCTCGAGCTCCTCGAGGTGCGCGAGCAGCGAGTACCAGAGCGCGCTCGTCTCGACCGGGAAGCCGTTCCGCGGCGTGACCGGTCCATCCGGCGTGACCGCATCCATCCAGGTCGCGTTGAGCTCGGTCGTCCCGAGGCGCGGCAGCCCGCCTTCGTCGCAGACGATCTCGAGACCCGTGCCGGCGAGGTAGCTCTCGGCGATCTCGGCCAGCGCGGGCAGGAAGCGCTCGACGATCTCGTCTTCTCCGGCGCCCGCGCGGTCGTAGCGCAGGACCGCCAGTGCGTACCAGAGCGAGGCGTCCGCGGAGCCGTAGTGCGAGCTCTCGGGATCGGCGCCGAAGACGTTCGGAAGGAGGCCTCCCGACAGGAACGGGAGCGCAGCCGTGAGAATCTCGCCGGCCAGCTCGAGGTCGCCGCGCGCGAGCGTCAGGCCGGGCAGCGCGATGTAGGTGTCGCGGCCCCATTCGCCGAACCACGGGAACCCGGCGATGACGCCGGGGCGGCCGTCGCTCGCACGGTACAGGAACTCGTCGGCGGCGAGGTCGAGGACGCTGCGGGTCCCGGTGCCGACGGACGACGCGCGCAGCACGCGGCGCCGGCTCTCCTCGTGCCACAGCTCGAGCGGATCCTCGATGGGCTCCCCGAGCGAAGCGGCGACGACGATCTCGGACTCGCCGCCCGTCGCGAGCCGGAGGCACCCGGGCGACCACAGGTCCTCGTGACCCGGGTAACCGCGCGCCAGCTCCTCCTGGTACTCGACGCCGTTGAACCAGGTCGACCGGGGTTCGAAGGATCCGCCGGTGCCGGCCCACGTGAACGCCAGCTTCGGCAACCCGTCGTATGGACGGACCGCGAAGCCGCGCGGGAGCTCCTCGACGCTCGGGTCGAGAGCGTCGTTCTCGAACGTGAGCGAGTCCGCCTCGCGGAAGGCCAGGAGCGGATCGAGCTCGAGCTCGACGTCGGCGAGCGCACCGGACACGGCGTAGCGCACGAGCACCGCATGGCGTCCGCGCGGGACCAGGATCTCGCGCCGGAACTCCGCTCGTCCGATGCGGTAGAGCGAGCTCGGGAAGGGGACCAGGTCGAAGCTCTCGAGCGAACGGTGACCGCGCGGCGAGAAGACCTCCGAGTAGCGGCCGACCGAAAGTGGGAAGCGACGTTCGCCGCGCACGACGTGTTCCTCGAAACGCGACAGGAAAAGGTGCCGTTTCCCGCCTCCGGATCCGGCCACCGGCGCGACCAGGAGGCCGTGGTAGCGGCGCGTCGGGCAGAGGAGCGGTGTGGAGGAGGCGAAACCCCCGCGCCCGTCGGTCAGGAGCCACTCGCGTGCCAGTACGTGGCGGAGCCGGAGGCACTGGTCGTGGTGAATCGAGAGGAGGGACCGGCCCGAGGGCAGGGTCCCCCTGGAGGTGCCGTGGGGCTGGACGGGTGTGGTGGAGGGCATCTCGGGCACGGAAGCTTCCTACTGTAGTTGCCCGTTCCGCGGACGACCAAGGCCACTCGGGCTAGAATGCCGGTATGAACCGCTTCCCCCTCACCTCGGCGGTCCTCGCCACCGTTTTCCTCACTCCTGCGCCCGCTGCCCAGGATGCCTTCAGCGAAGTCACGAGCTCGGTCGGCCTGGACCACGAGCACAAGGACGGCTTCGATACCGCCAACATGGGCGGGGGCATGGCCTGGCTCGACATCGACGCAGACGGCGACGATGACCTCTTCGCGGGCTCCAGCGACGGGTTCCACAGCCTCTTCCGCAACCAGGGCGGTGCGTTCGTCGACGTGACGGCGGGCTCCGGCGTGCAGGCTCCGGGCAGCGAGAACCTGGGCGTGATCGCCGGGGACCTCGACGACGACGGCCTCTGCGACCTCTATCTCACGAACGACGGCGAGAACACGCTCCTCCTGAACCGCGGAGGTTCCTTCCACAAGACCGGGAAGCGCGTGGGCGCCGGCGGGAACCGCTGGAGCACCAGCGCATCGCTCGCCGACTTCGACATGGACGGGGACCTCGACATCTACGTCGGCAACTACATCGACCTCGCGACGTTCCCGTGGCACATCGGAGCGCCGAACGACCTCTACCTCAACCGGAGCGAGCGCGGCTCGCTGCGCTTCGACGAGCGCGCGGCGCGCCACGGCGTGGACGGGCGCGGCGTCTTCGGACCGAGCCCGCAGATCCCGTACACGGAGTTCATGGTTCCCATCCCGACGGGGAGCCCGACTTCGACGTGCACGCTCTCCGTGTGCACGCTCGACTACGACGAGGACGGCGACCCCGACCTCTTCAACGGAAACGACTTCGGGATGTGGATCCTGCCCGACCAGATGTGGCGGAACGATCTCGCGGGCGGGAAACTCTCGTTCACGGACGTCACGGAGGAAACGAACTTCGACGTCCGACCGCTCTACAACATGGGGATCAATCCCTGCGACTTCGACCACGACGGGGACTGGGACCTGTACCTGTCGAACTTCGGCGACAACGTGCTCCTGCGCAACGACGGCGGTCGGTACACCGACGTCACCTACGATCTCGGGCCCGTCTCGGGCACGGACGAGGATCAGAAGAGCCTGGTGAGCTGGGGCACGGTCTGGGGCGACTTCGACAACGACGGCTGGGAGGACCTGTTCGTCGCGTACGGCTACATCTCGTCGGTCTACTTCCTCCCGAACGCGTTCCGGCAGGCGAACGACCTGTTCATGAACACGGGCACGGGGTTCGAGCGCGTCCTGCCCGGGGTCTCCGGGATCGCCGACGGCCTGGGCATCGCCCGCGGGGTCGGCGGCTGCGACTTCGACGGCGACGGCCGGCTCGACGTGTACGTCCAGAACACCGGCGATCTGATCCCGAGCCAGCCCGGCCGCGGGAGGCTCTTCCTGAACACGGGTGCGCTCGAGGACTCGGCGCACCACTGGCTCGAGCTCCGGCTCCGGGGGACCCAGAGCAACAGCGAGGCGATCGGGGCGCGCGTCGACGTGTATGCCCGAACGCTCCACCTGAAGCGTCAGGTCCTCGCCGATCCGATCTATCTCTCCAGCGCGACCCGCGTCCTGCACTTCGGCCTGGGTGCCAGCGAGAAAGCCGACCGGATCGTCGTTCACTGGCCGTCGGGAACCGTGCAGGAGCTCCTCGACGTCGACGCGGATCAGCTGCTCGTGATCACCGAGCCCGCCGCCGAGGTGCGGCCCGCGCCCGGGAAGCCGTTCTCCGGGCCGAAGCTGGCTCCGATCCAGTCGCCGCGCTAGGCCCTAGATCCCGAACCCCCGGTGCAGCCACCGGGGCCGACTGTAGTCCCAGTTGCGCTCGGCCATGGCGCCGACGAGCAGGGGATAGATCTCCTCGATCGCTCTGCGCGCGTCCGGCTCCAGTCCGACTCGACGACAGTAGTCGTCGAGCGCTGCGCGCTCTCCCGGGCGCAGCCCCGCTCCCGAGCCGCACACCCGTCGCCAGGCCTCGCCGGCCGCGAGCCCCGACTCCTGCTTCCGTTCGTGCACCACCAGGTGGAGCAGGTCGTAGAGCGGGAGGTCCGGCTCCTCGGCCGTGCCCCAGTCGTAGTAGCCCAGCACCGCTCCGCGCGCGTCGATCTGGACGTGCTTGCTCCTCAGGTCCGAGTGGCGCAGGACGAGCGGGAGCTCGCGCCCGAGCAGGCGCTCGCGTGCGAGCTCGTGCATCGCGGCGAGCGAGCGTCGCGTCGACTCCGGCTCCGCGTGAGCCCGAACCAGCTCGTGCCGCGCACCGACGAGGCGTTCGAAGAGCGGTTCGTCCAGCACGGCGCGCTCGACCACGAGCTCCGAGAGGTGGCCCGCGGCCTCGCGGTACAGGCGCTCCATCGCCTCGACGCTCCCGCTGAACTGTGCCGCGGAGTGACCCCTGAGCCTGCGTTCGCAGGAGAGGAACAGGCCGTCGATCTCACCCAGGAAGAGCGGCTCCGGGACCGGCACCGTCGGGAAGCCGGCCCGGACTCGCGAGAGCATCGTGTGCTCGCGTTCCACGAGCCGCGCCTGGATCGGGTTGAGCGGCACCCGCACGATCCAGTGTCCGGCCTCGCCGTCGCCCGGCAAGGAGGTCATCGCGAGGGCGTTGTTGCCGCGCGTCGAGAGCAGAGCATCCGCCGTCGGGACGGGCTCGTCGAGCGTCCGGGCGAGCTCCGCGAGCACGTGCTCGAGCCGGCGTTCTGCACGCACTCGCTCGCCGCGCGCGAGCACGACGGCGAACGAAGGCGTCAGCACCGAGAAGAGCCCCGCGCGGTACGCCGCGATCTTCACCGGGTTCGCGCGCTCCTTCGGACCGACGTAGAGCCGCGGGCCCCGCTCGTCCAGAGCCGCGACGTGCGTGAAGTCCCTCGAGTGCGGATAGAGCGCGTAGGCGCGCGTGGACTCGTCGATGCCCGGCTTCAAGGCGCGTCGCCACCCTCCGAGCGTCTTGCGGTCACCGACCAGGGCATTGCGCGCGAACGCCAGCGGCGAGACGACTCGGAAGTCGCCGCGCTTCCCGCTCGACTGCTTGTAGCCGAGCCGGTTGTCCGCGGTCACGACCAGCTCCTCGCGCGCGAGCCGGCGGCACTCCTCGAGGGAGGGCGGGGACTCGTCCTCGAAGGGCGCCTCCCGGACGACGAGCTCGAAGGCGTCATCGGCGAACGGCATGCGGTCGCCCGCTGCGACGCGAACGGAGCGCGTCGCGTCCGCTCCCGCGAGCGCGAGGTTCCTGTGCGCGCCGAAGGCGAGCCGCTCGCGACTCCCGTCCACGACCGTGACGCGGAACCCGGCCCGCGCGAGCGCCACGACCGTCCCCGAGAGGGCGTTCCCGGCGACGAGCGCTGCGCCCACGCTCGAGCGCAGGAGCACGCCGAACGCGCCGCGCCCCTCGCGCAGGACGCCCATCAGCTTCTCCGCGCGCTCCTCGGGCAGGTCGAGCAGCAG
>JAJDET010000361.1 GCA_029259655.1 Planctomycetota bacterium | reverse complement strand
CTCGCCGATCCCGGCGACCGCGTGCCGCCCGGTTTCGTCGACGTCTACGACGCGGACTGGATCGAGCGCGCGGAGTAGCGCCCCGGATACGAAGCGGCGCCTCCCGGGAGCGAGTCCCGAGGGGCGCCGGAGTGGATCCCTCTTCCGGGGAACACTTCCGGGTCGCTAGACCCAGAAGTGGAAGCGCGTGACGAAGGCCGAGCCGGACTCGTCGAACGGCGTCGCCGCCGAGTCGGCGTCGAGGTCGAAGTTCACCCAGTTGAACTGAACGCGGACGTTCGTGTTCAGGTACCAGTTGATGCCGAGGGTGATCTCCCACAGCTGGTCGTCGAAGAGCGTGCCGCCGTTGCGCAGGTCCTCGAACTCCACGTAGGCGTAGCGCGCGAGAACCTCGAGGGCTCCCCTGCCGCCTTCCTCGCCGTAGGGCCGCTTGACCTTCGTCTTGTCGAAGGTCGCCGACGACTTCTTGTAGCGACGGTGCTCGCCCGTGACGTAGTAGCCCGCGGCGAGGTAGTGGCCGTTGATGTCCATGTCGGACATGCCGTCGTCGGCGTCGACCTTCTGCATCATGTACTCGGCCTGTGCCCAGAAGGGGCCGAAGATGCCGGCGGCCTCGAGCCCGATCTGGGTCGAGTCGTCGGCCGCGAAGGGGTCGGTGAAGAGCAGGTCGGGCGTGGTTCCCGCCGTCGAGGACGGACCGACCGCCTGCTCGAACATTCCGTTGTTCGAGTCGCGCAAGCTGACCGACGCGCCGGCGTGGACGAGCTTCTCGCCGTCGTCTTCGTAGATGGGCAGGCCCGTCACTCGACCCGTGATGGCGTGCTCGCCGCTGAGCGTCTCGCTGTTCCCGTTGTCGCTGTCGTCCTCGCGGAAGACACCGACGGCGTACGTGACGCGCTCGTCCTCACAGCGACCGTGGAACATGATCCCCGGGCTACGACTGGGCGCGAGCTGCGCCACGAGCGAGCGCTCGATGAACGAGATGTAGTTGCTGCTCGTGAGCTCGTCGAGGTTGGCGGGCTCGTAGAACTGACCGACACGGATGTTGGCTTGCTTGGACAGCTTCATCCCGCCGTAGACGTCCTTGAAGTCGGCGTCCTTGCCTCCGGCGAAGTCGAACTGGAACTTGTACTCGAAGATCTCGTAGAGAGTCCCCTCGAGGTACAGGCGCGCGCGGCGGAAGCCGTTCCCGTTCTCGAAGTCACGGGTCGGATCGACCTCCTCGATGTCCTCGGAATAGAAAGCCCAGTCGAACTGGATCCGGCCGCCGATCTTGGCCGTGAACTGCTCGTCCCCGGTCTCGAATCGGATCCCGTCCTTCCAGAACACGTTGAACGTGTTGTCGTCTGCGGAAGCGAGGTAGTTGGCGGGCTTCTCGTAGAGCGAGCTCGCCAGCGGTTGCACGGCGGGCTTGGGCTCCGTGGGCTCCGTGGCAGCCGCCGTGGAAGGCAGGGCGGCTAGCGCCAGGAGGAGGGCGGGGCGCAGGTGATTCCTCATGGTTTCTCCTTGGGTATGCACTGAACGGCGCGCAGAGAATCTCCGCACTTCCCCGCGGCGTCGAGTCAAACTCCTCAAAGAATCAGCAAAGAGACGCTCACACTCGGTCCGATTCCGCGGCACGCGATGCTCCGAGTGCGTATTCCGTGCAGGCCCGAAGAAGGAGGCCGAGGCCCGATCTCTCGCCCCCGGGTCCGCGGATTCCCGTCGAGCCGGCGGCCTGCCGCAGGACGATTCCCATCCGGGACTTGCGCTCGAAGTGCGCCGCCCCGTCTCCGGCGGCGGTTGACGCCTCGCCCTCCGTACCGGTACCCAGGGGCCGATGAGCGGAGAGATGGTGAAGGGCGGGCTCGACGGAAAGTCGATCCTGGTGACCGGCGGCACGGGCTCCTTCGGGAGGGAGTTCGTCCGCGAGGCGCTCCGGAATCACCGACCGGCCCGGCTCGTCGTCTTCAGTCGGGACGAGCAGAAGCAGTACGAGATGGCCGCGGAGCTCTCGCCCGACGAACACCCGGCGCTGCGCTACTTCATCGGGGACGTCCGCGACCGCGACCGTCTGGTGAGGGCGATGTACGGCATCGATACCGTCGTCCACGCCGCGGCGATGAAGCACGTCCCGATCGCGGAGTACAACCCGTTCGAGTGCATCCGGACCAACGTCACCGGAGCCGAGAACGTGATCACGGCGTCCATCGACTGCGGTGTCGAGCGCGTCATCGCGCTCTCGACCGACAAGGCCGCCAACCCGATCAACCTGTACGGCGCGACCAAGCTCGCTTCCGACAAGTGCTTCATCGCGGCGAACCACCTGGCCGGCGGCCGGCGAACGCGTTTCTCGGTGGTGCGTTACGGGAACGTCGTGGGGTCGCGGGGGAGCGTCGTCGTCCACTTCAGGCGGCTCGCCGCCGAGGGCGCCAAGGTGCTCCCGATAACGGACATGCGGATGTCCCGGTTCTGGATCACCCTGCGGCGCGGCGTCCGTTTCGTGCTCGAGCGTCTCGACGAGATGCGCGGGGGAGAGCTCTTCATCCCGAAGATCAAGAGCATGAAGCTCGTCGACCTGGCGCGGACGATCGCGCCGGAGTGCGACCTCGAGGAGACGGGGATCCGACCGGGGGAGAAGCTCCACGAGGTCCTCCTGCCGCGCGAAGAAGCTCGCCAGACCTACGAGTTCTCCGATCACTACACCGTTCACCCCACCTTCGACTGGTGGGTGCGGGAAGAGAACACCGTCGAGGGTGGCGAGGAGGGGCGCCCCGTGCCCGACGACTTCGAGTACGCCTCGGACACCAACCCAGAGTGGCTGACCTCGGACCAGCTGCTCGCGATGTTCGACGAGTGACCCGATGAGCACGGCGGACTGGCGGCGACCCGACCAGCCGATCGGATACGGGCGGCAGAGCATCGAGGACGGCGACGTCGAGGCCGTCGTCGCCGCGTTGCGGAGCGACTTCCTCACCCAGGGCCCGCTCGTGGGCAGGTTCGAGGAGGACCTGCGTCGAGCGACCGGCTCCCCGCACGCCGTCGCGGTCTCGAGCGGCACCGCCGCGCTCCAGACGGCGCTGGCCTGCCTCGACATCGGACCCACTTCACGGGTCGTGACGTCGGCCAACACGTTCCTCGCGTCGGCGACCACGGCCCTCCACCTCGGCGCCGAGGTCGACTTCGTCGACGTCGATCCGGAGACCGGGAACCTCGATCCCGATCGCCTCGCCGAGTGCTGCGAGCGAGGCCCGAGAGTCGACGCGGTCGTCGCCGTCCACTTCGCGGGGCGCGCGTGCGACCTCGACCGCCTGCTCGAGCTCAAGGACCGCCACGGGTTTCGGCTCGTCGTCGACGGTTGCCACGCGCTCGGGGGCACGGCAGCGGTCGGGGGCCGGTCACTGCGTGTCGGGGAGGTCCCTGGCGTGGACGCGACTGCGCTCTCGTTCCATCCGGTCAAGCACATCACGACCGGAGAGGGCGGGGCCTGCCTGTTCGCCGACGCCGCGACCGCCGAGCGCGCGAGCCGCCTGCGCGAGCACGGCGTGAGCCGGGAAACCGAACACCGCCCCTTCTCCGACAGCACGACCACGCCACGCTGGTTCGCGCCGCTCCTCGAGCTCGGCTACAACTTCCGCCTCACCGAGCTGGGGGCCGCGCTCGGCCGTAGTCAGCTCGAACGTCTCGACGGGATGGTCGCCGAGCGCCGTCGCCTCGCCGCGCGCTACCACGCCGCGCTCGTGGGCTGCGAGACGCCCGCATCCGACCCCGGACACGCCTGGCATCTGTACGCCGTCCGCGCGGCACCGGAAGCGCGCGACGAGCTGATGAGCTTCCTGGCCGACGGGGGTATCGGGACGCAGGTCCACTACTACCCGGTCCCCTTGCAGCCCTTCTTCGCCGGGCGCTGGTCCGAGGGCGACTTTCCCGGCGCCGTCGCGCACGCGCGCGGCACGCTCAGCCTCCCGCTCTATTCGGGGCTCGCCGATGTCGACCAGGACCGCGTGATCGCGGCCTTCGCCGAGTGGGTGTGAGCGCGGTCGACGCGCTCTTCGTCGCGGCGAGCGGACCTCGGGTCGGAATGGGGCACGTCGTGCGGACGACGGCCGTCGCCGAGGCGGTCCTCGACCTTGGTGGTCGCGTGCACGTCGCCGTGGAGGACGAGGCGTCGCGGGCGTTCCTTCGCGAACGCGGCCTGGAAGCGCAGCTAGGCCTCGATCGAGCTCCCGCGGCCCGCGCTGCCTGGCTCGACGGGTTCCGCGACTGGTCGGAGACCGCGTCCGCCCTGCGCGGCGGCGGAACCCGCGTCGTGCTCGTCGAGAACCGGACGCCCGCCCGCGAGCTCGCCGACTTCGTCGTCCACCCTTCGCTCCATCATTCCCCGGACGACTGGGAGCGCGATCACGCCGAGCGCGTTCGGAGCGGCCCCGCCTGGATTCCACTCCGCTCGGAGGTGCGAGACCAGCCGCGGGCGAGGGAGCGCACGATCGACCTCCTCGTCACGATGGGAGCCAGCGATCCGCGGTGCTCGAGCGAGGCCGTCTGCCGGGCGCTCGACGCGATCGGCTTCGCCGGCCGCGTCGTCGTGGCGGTCGGGCCTCACATGCGCGACCGAGAGCCGGAGCTCCGCCGCGTCTGCGGCGACCGTGCGGAGGTGCGCGCTTCCGACGCGGAGCTGCCGCGCTGGATGGCCTCGAGCCGTTTCGCCGTGACGGCGCTCGGGACGACGCTCTACGAGCTCGCTCACCTCGGCGTTCGCGCGCTCGTGCTCGCGAACTACGCCGAGGACCGCGCGGCGCTCGAGTACTACGGCGAGCACGGTCCGCACGTCCCGCTCGGGATCGTCGGCGAGATCGAGGATCTCGCGTCTCGACTCCGCGCAGGGCTCGACCGCGCGGCCTCCATGCCCGAACCCTCGATCGAGGGGCTCGGAGGAGGCGCCGAGCGCATCGCACGTCGGCTGCTGCTGAATCGGGATCTCTGACCCGGGACTAGTCGCCGACGGCGAGCTCGATCTTGGCCGAGACTTCGATCTCCGCGCGCACCGGCTCGGCGCCGGGCATCGTCATCCTGACCTCGCCACGGAGCTCCTGCGTGAGCTCGGCGACTACGACCATGCCCGTCTCGAGATCGACGCGGAGGAATCCTCGCTGCGAGCCCCCGACCTCGACCTCGGTCTTCATCGGTCCGCTCGCGATCGGGGCGGAGTTCCGGAGCGGTGTGAGCCGCGAGCGCACGCGGATCTTCGCCGAGTCGTCGTCGAGCCGGACGAGCTCGTACACGTTCTCCTGCTCGTGCGGATAGGCCCCCGTCACGCGCGTCTTCCGGGTCCACGTGTCGCCCACGGCCACCGGCCCGTCGGGGTAGACCGCGAACACGGACTGGAGCATCTCGCGCACACCGTTCCCGCCGAAGCGCCGGCGCAGGCTGGCCTTCACCCGCGCGGCGTCGGCGGTGGGGGGGACGACCAGCTTGGCGATGACGCGCTCCATCAGCGCCTCGACGTCGGCGGTCGAGACGATCTCACCGTTCGGAGCGATCTCGACCCGCATGCGCTCGCCGAGCATGGCCTCCATGCCCAGCGCGGGTGCCGGGACCACGTCGCCGGGATTCTCGGAGTCGTACTCCATCCGTCCGAACTGAGGTCCTTCGAGGACGAACCGCGCCGACTCGTACGTGAACGCGACGACGGCCGTGCCGTCCGGACGGACGCTCTCGACCTCCTGCCGCCACGCGGTGCGCGTGAGCTGGTTCGTCTGGAGCTGCGCCTCTCCGAAGTCCTGCTCGATCTCCTGCTCGACGACCATCACCACGCCGAAGGACTGGCCGGGGAGCAGGGTGAGGCCGAGCTCGACCGGCGGGTGGGACTTGCAGGCCGCGGAGAGCATGAGAGCGGTCGCGATCGCGAGGGTGCGCATGGTGGTGGAGGTCGAGGCGTCGAGGTCGACGGCCGGAGCGTAGCGGTCGGCACGAGGGTGGGCCAGCGCGGCAGCCGCAGCGCGCTCGATCCCGCCGAGAAATATGGGGGAATTCCGAAGCCGTGCGGGATTCCCCGGGGCGAACCCCGAGCGCGGCTATGATCGAGGGAGCTCGTGTGCTCCCGGCGGATCGCGCCCAGGTCTCCATGAAACGAAGCCTTAGCCTGAGTCCACTCGCGTCGGTCCTGCTCGCCGGTCCCCTCCTCGCTCAGGTCGGGGAAGTCATCGACGGGGCAACGATCGAGTTCTCCTGGCCCCTGCCGGGCACCGTCTTCCGCGAGCTCGAAGCGCTGCACTTCCGCTCCGGGCTCGAGGAGGACTGCGTCGCGCTGTGCGACGACCAGGTCGTCCTCGTCTACCACCCTGGGCGGTTCAACCTCGTCTACTCGCTCGCGGACGGCGTGAACGCCATCGCCGTCGTTCCTCTCGGTGATGGGACCGAGGGCGTGCTCACCGTCAGCTCCGAGGGGCTCGAGCTGATCCAGTGGGCCGAGAGCGCGACCGGGTTCACGTCGTCGACGACGCTCAGCACGGGACCGTGGAGCGACGCCACCGAGCTGTGGGCCTTCGACCTCGACAACGGAGTCCTCGTGTGCGGCTTCGACCCCGTCCAGAGCCGGCTCCTCTGGGGCGACTTCGACGGTGACGACTTGACCGACCGAACGTCGCTCCCGCTCGCGGAACCCCTCCGGGATCTCCTCGCGATCGAATGGACCGACGAGCACGATGGGCCCGAGCTGGCCTGGTTGTTCGAGAACAACCTGTTCGTCTCGCCCGGAGACGCGTCGCTGGGCCTCGAATGGTGTCCCGTTGCACCCACGGACCAATTCGGTGTGGCGCGTGGCGGTTCGGAGGACGTCCTGGTCTGGGTCTCGTCCTGGCTTGGACAGCCGACGCTCTACGCGAGAGGAGGGACGACCGTCTACGTGCCCTACCAGCTCGATTCCGCCGCGCGCTCCGACCTGGTGGTGATCGATCGCGACGGGGACGGACACGACGATGTCGTGATCACGAGCGCCGTGGACGCCACGGCGACCGTGCTCCGCCGCGGCGCGACGACGTTCATGCCCTTCACGGACGGCGGAACTCTCGAGCTCACCACGACCTCGGGCGAGGCCACGCAGACGAGTCCCGTGATCGTCGGAACGTCCGGCGACTTCGACAACGACGGTACGCAGGACCTCTTCTTCGGCCAGGTGGGCGCGCTCGCCAGCCAGTACATCGGTCGTCCGGACTGGGAAGAGCGCTACCGGCCCGCGCTCCAGAGCGATGGCGGCCCCATCGCATCGAGCTCGGAAGGGATTCAGACGCTCGCGTTCGTCTTCCAGAACCCCTTCTACCGGCAGTGGCCCACGTTCCACGTCCAGGCCTTCGTCCGCGACTGGACGACCGGTCTCCTGGACCCGACTCCGCTCGACGACTTCCTGCAGCCGTACGACACGGGCAGCCCGACCACTTCGATCGCCGTCTCCTACCCCATCGAGCGCCTGCCGGTCGACCACGCCGTCTTCGTCCTGGTCGGTCAGGTGGACACCGGAGGCGCGACGATCCTGAGCCGTCGCCCCGTGCGCGGCGTGTACTACTCTCCCTCCGAGAACATCGAGGCGGAGCTGGCACTGGACCCCTACCCCTGGAACTCCGATCCTCTCGACCCGGGCAACGGGACCGGCGGGCGACTCGCCAACCGGGTCACGAACCCCACGCTCATCCCGATCGGTGCGGAGCCCCCTCCCCCCTAGTGGGGTGAGTCAAAGGGGCTTGCGCCGCCGGAATGCGAGCAGCACGACGGCACAGGCGACCAGGATCACGACGGCCCATACGAGGACCGACGTTCGCCGTCGTGGAGCCTCGAGGATCGGCTCGCTCGCGAGGCCGACGGCGTGTACGAGATAGGGCGTGAGGTCGTCGTCGCTCGCCCTGCGGGCCATCATGAGCGCGCTCGCCGGAGAGCGGCCTTCGCGTGTCAGTCCCCGGTAGAAACCGCCCATCGTCCGAAGGCTCGACCGATAGTCGATGGGTGCGTGCGAGAGGATCAGGGTTCGAGCGCCCGCGAGCAGGAGTGACCCCGCCAGGTGATCGCGGCCGTCGTCGCCGCGCCGCCAGGCACCCTTCCACGCGCCGCACGCCGTGACGGCGACGACGGGCGGGACGGCGAGCTTCTGAGCGGCGTCAGGGGTCAGCGTGCCGTCGGCGAACAACAGCCCAGGAGGTCGGTGCGCGCTGTCCGTGCGAACGCCGTGTGCGACGAGGTGCAGCGCGACGTGACCCGTCGGATCGAACGCTCCGAGCTCTTGCAGCGTGGCTGCTTCTCCGGAGACGACGCGCGTCGGGAGCTCACACTCCAGGAGGAGGAGCCGCTCCTCCGCCGCGCCGAAGGGAAGGGCCGTGAGATGCTGCGTCCGCACGCCGCGTCCGGTCGCGTCCGGGGCCGCGACAACGGTCACCTCCCGGGCGTCCGGTGGAGAAGGGCGGCGCGCGAGCCACAGGCCGACGGGGATCGAGGGCAGGTAGGAGACCGCTTTCGCGTCGCCCAGGCGCTGTCCCGATTTCCAGGGCAGGAGCTCGAACGGGACGTAGCCGAGGCTGTCGACCCCGACGATCACCAGCTCCTCCCAGTCGTCGAGATGGAGGCGGAGCTCTTCGGGCAGGAGGTCGTTTGCGAGCTCACGCGCGAGCTCGTCGACTCGCGCTCGCGTGCTCGCGTCGGCATTCGGCTGGACGGCCTGGCCGATCGTGCGCGAGAGCGCCCGTCGCCTGGAGTCGAGCCTGTAGATCGGCGGGAGCTCGAAGAGTCGCGTCTCCGTCGCGGTCGACGCGAACGCGAACGTGCGCGTCGCTCCCGGGAGGAAGAGGAGCAGCCCGCCACGGGCGGGAGTGAGCTCGCGACGCACCTCGCCCTCGCTCGCCGCCCGAGCCCCCAGAGCTCGCGCCAGGGAGCCTTGCGCCTGGGCGCGCACGACCTGGTCGAGCGCCAGCGCTGGACCACGTTCGCCGTGGACGGCGGCCGTCAGCGCGACCAGCCACTCGGTGACCTGCAAGCGGTGGCGCGTGTGCTGAACGGCGAGACCCTGATCCCTGATCTCCGTGGCTCGCCAGCGAGTGAGCAGCGATTCGAACGCGGCTTCCATGCGCTCGAGGTTCGCTTCGAGCGTTTCGCCCCGACCTCCGGAAGCTCGCGCCAGGGCGATCCGGGCTTCGAGCACCACACGATCGATCTCCAGCCGATCCGGCAGGTCGTCACCACACCATCCCGTGCCGGTGCGCGAATCCGCCATCCGCCCGAGGTGCACTTCGGCTTCGTCGATCGCTCCGCGCTCGATGAGCAGGTCTGCGAGCCACAGGCGTGCCAGGTGCGCCTCGAAGTCGATCAGTCGATCCGCGACGAGAACCTCCTCCAGGATGGCGCGCGCCTCCCAGGCAGCCTCGGGCCGAGCTCGTTCGAGCTCGGCGCGGCCGAGCCCCCGACGCAGCTCCCAGCGATCGCGCTGCGCCTCGCGCTGTTCCGCGTACCACGGGTTCGCGCGTGCGCGCTCGTATGTGGCCGCGAGTCGCTCGAAATCGTCGAGCGCCAGCGCGAGGTTGAGCTCCTCCACCACGACGTCGCCCCACATGCCCGGGTCCTCGAGCTCGAGGGTGAGCTCACGGGCGCGCTCGACCGCGGGGATCGCCTCCTCGAAGAGCCCGAGCTCGATGCCGACCGCACCGCGCTCGAGCTCGATCATGACGCGGGCCAGGTTCACGAGGTCCTCCGCGCCCAGTGCGTCGTCCGTGAGCTCCTCGACCGAGGCCTCGGCATCGTCCAGCAGGTCGAGCGCGGCCTCCCATCTGCCGCAGAGCCGTTCGTAGTGGCCGAGCGAGTACAGGAAGAGCGGTCGGTGGGGCTCCGTCGGCGGGTACCGCAAGAGGTTGCGCTCGAAGAGCGACTGGATCTCGCCGTAGCGCTCGTCGCTCTCGAACCAGAGGGAGAGGCTCCAATCGGTCGCGGCATAGGGCGCGAGGTCGTGTCCGTCCGCATGCGCGCGCGCGTGGACTGCATCCAGGGTGCCGAGGAAGTCCACGTCGTCGGGCCAGAGGTCGGGGCGCTCCGCGCGAAGGGCCAGCAGCAGCCCATAGAGTTCCTCCAGGCGCTCTCCCGAGAGCGGCGAACGGCTCGCTTCGCCGTGCTCGAACGCGGGGAGCAAGGCGTCGAAGGCATTGCGGGCCAGTCCCTCCGGGTCCTGGCGGGCCGCGCCGAGCCCCAGGGCAATGCACAGCGCGACTAGGGTGCGCGCGAAGACTCGCAAGTCCCGGACTCCTCGACGTCGCCGTGCAGGTCGATCACGTCGTAGCTCCAGAGGATGTGGTCGACACCTTCGAGGAGCCGGAGCTCGTTCGATGACAGCTCCCACGTCGTCGTCTCGAGCCTCTCGCTCTCCACCAGCACGACGCCGTCCCCGTCCTCGATCGCGAATTCGACCCACGAGGTGCTCGCGAGCTCGTGGTCGATGACGAACGGAGAGAACTCCTCCACCTCGCCCACGGGGCGCACGCAACCGCCGGAACCCAGAACGCCCGTCTCACCGGCATCGTCGTCCCGGTTCATGAAAATCGCGAGCAAGAGCGCGGCCGCCGCTGCGGTCACGGGCCAGAGCCACACGGGACGGGAGCGTGTGCTCGAGCGTGACACGGGGCGCAGGGCCGATGCGACGAGCAGGCGATCGTCCGAGCGGATCGCACCGCGCGAGGACTCGATCAGCTCCTCGTCCTCGCGCCGGACCCCTTCGAGTCGGTCCTGGACCTGCGTCCACTCGTCCACGGCACGCGCGAGGGCCGGACTCGCCGCCATGCGCTCGCGCGCCTCCGTCGAGGCGGGATCGAGCTCCCCGAGGACGATCCTCCGGTAGAGCTGCTCCTCGTGCTCGTCGAGCCGCTCGGTCATTCGGTCATCCCCCTCCAGCGCGGCCGCAGCAGCGCGCGTAGGCGTTCGACGCCGCGATAGTAGCTCGTCTTCACGGATCCCAGCGGCATCTCGAGCTCGTCGGCGATCTCGACGAAGGTCATCCGCTCGAAGTGCTTCATGCGGATGATCTCCGAACCCGGCGGTCCGATCGCGTGGATCGTGTCGTGCACGACGCGGTAGTCGTCTCCCGTCCCGTCTCGCTCGTCCGGCAGCTCCGCGGCGCGGTCTTCGTCCCACTCGACGCGGCGAGGCTGGCGGCGCAGGCGATCGAGGCCCTTGTACAGCTCACGCACGACGAAGCCGTACGCCCACGTCTCGAGGGACGAGCGACCCTCGAAGGTCCCGAGCTTGGCGACCAGCGTGACGAGGGCGTTCTGGACGACGTCGCTCAGCTCCTCCTCGCTGAGCGGAGACGCGAGCTTGCGGTTCCGGGAGCGCGCCATCGCCGGAACGCAGGCCAACCGGTCGGCCAGCTCCTGGGCGGCGCGCGGATCCTCATCCGTCGCTCTCCGGGCGAGCTCGCGGTCGCGCTCGTGCGCCTTCCGGCGGCCTTCGCTGGCAGTCGTGTCGGGGCGCATCGGGATCGCGTGACGCAGCAGAACGAGGAGGTGCGTCCGAAACCCCTCGGGGTCGGGCACGAGGAGCGCCTGCAGCCAGGGGGTACCCACGGATTCTAGCGGATAGTCCGCCGCCCGCCCTTTCGGGTGCGAGTCGCCTGGTTCTCGAGCCATGGGTTCTCCCTCGGAGTTGCGTCCGCTGGCGCGCCGCTTCGGCTTCGAGAATCCGGAGGGAACTTCGCGGTCGTTTCCGGGAGATGGATGAAGCCGCGAGGGGCGCTCGTCGGGCAACCCCGGAGCCACGGGATCCTGTCGCGCGCGCGCGTCGCGCGGGGCAGCCCCTTCTCTCACGGAGGCTCGAAGATGCTGTCTTCTCGAACGCGCCGTATGGCGCCCGTCGTCGCGCTCCTCGCGAGCGCCTGGGTCGCATCCACCACGTCGGCTCAGGCGACCGCCGACTTCGTGGCGCTCGACAGCCCCCGGCACGAGGTCACGAATTTCAACGTGGAGACCGTGACCGGAATGTGCTGGGCTCCGGACGGGTCGGGGCTCTACGCGATCAACACGCACGGCAGCCGCCTCCTCAAGCACGTCGATGGCGACGGAATCCCGGACGCGCTCTGGACCACGATCAACAACCCCGTGGCGATGGCCATCTGGGAACGCACAGCCGTCGAGTACGAGGTGATCGTCCTCGGGGGCGCCACCCATTCGCTCGTCGCGCACGATCCGCTCACCGGAGCCGTCGTCAGGATGACGAACCTCCCCTCGGAGCCCGGCGACATCGTGATCGCGCCCGGTGGTCGTGCGTTCGTCTCCTCCATGGGATCGAACGAGGTTCTGGAGCTGGAGCTCTCGACCTTCGACGTGGTCCGCACCTATGACATCCCGTCGCAGCGGCCGCGCTTCCTGCACCTCGTGACGGACGCCGGCGTGCCCGCCGGCTATCGCGTGTTCGTGGCGCCCTTCCTCTCGGGGAACAACACCGTGGTGGACCAGGCGACGGCCCCGTCCCTGGTCAGGGGGCTTCCCGACGATGATCCGGCGACGCCCGAGCTCGAGGGGTTGCCCGACGAGGACCTGTTCGAGCTCGTGCCGCCCGCGGGCGGCAGCGGTCCGGGCACGGTCGCGCCGCTGGTCAAGGGGCTCGGGAACCTGGTCCTCGAGCACGTGCTCAACCCCGCCACGGGCCAGTACTGCATCCTCTCCATGGTCGCCGAGAACGACGATCCGAACCGCCAGTCGGAACCTGCGCTGAAGGGGGACTTCACGGAGAGCGGGCTCACGCTCCTGAGCCTGCCCGCGCAGGGCCAGGCACCGATCGTCGCGCCGGCGCACATCGACCTGGACGACGCGATCACCGGCGGCCCCAAGAACTACGGCGTGGCGACCTCCTGCTCGTTCCCGTTCGCCGTGGCGGTCGATCCGATCACGGGGTTCATCTTCGTCGCGAGCTCGACGAACGACCGCATCGTGGGGCTCTCTCCGAACGGGAACCGGATCTGGCAGCGAGACCTCCCGCAGGGGGCGATTCCTCGCGACCTGCTCCTGGATCGCACGACGAACAGCCTGACCGTCTACTGCTGGGGGACGAACGAGCTCCTCTTGCTGTCGCTCTTCGACCTCAATGGACAGGGGCTGACGCTCGATCTCGGTCTGGATCCGACTCCGGACATGGTTGCGCTCGGCCGCGACCACTTCTACGACGCGCGAAACTCGCAGGACGGCAGGACTACCTGCGCCAGCTGCCACCCCGGTGGTGGAATGGACGGTATCGCCTGGGCCGTCAGCGACCCGCCCGTCGACCGCAAGGACGCGATGGTGACCCAGTCGCTCCTGAGCATCGAGGACACCTTCCCCTACCACTGGCGCGGCGAGCGGCAGCTGCGTGACTTCAACCGCAAGGCGTTCCCCGGCCTGCTCGGCGGCTCGGCCCTGGTCGGGAACGACTTCGAGGCGTTCAAGGAGTTCGTCTTCTCGCTCCAGGCACCTCGCAACCCCGGCGAGAGCCTGGCCCGCGTCGTCGACGACACCCTCGCGCCTCCCGGCGTGTCCGCCGTGCAGGGTCAGACCGACTTCCACGACGTCGACTCCCTGTTCGGGTTCTCCTGTTCGGGCTGCCATTCCCTGCCCGAGGGGGAGAACGGCGGGAAGAGCGCGGACAGCCCGAGCAACTTCCCGTCCGATCGCAACTTCGACACCCCGCACCTCCGGCTGCTCTACAACAAGGAGGTGGGGAGCGTGTCGGTCGAGCTGCCGACCGGTACCGAGGAGCTGCCCAGCACGGGGTGGGGGCTCTCGCACGACGGTGACGTCTTCGACATCGAGGCGTTCATCCAGCCTCCGGGCTTCACGATCACGCCGCAGCAGGCGCTCGACATGACCGCGTTCGTGCGGCAGTTCGACCAGGGCATCGCCCCGGCGGCGCAGCTCGGGTGGCTCCTCGACGGATCCGACGACGAGGCGCTCGCGAGCATCCAGCAATACCTCGTCCCCCAGGCCGGGATGGACTGGCTCGACCTGGTCGCCTTCGGGACCATCGAGGACGCGACGGGGAGTCAGGTCTCCGCGCGCTGGCTCTTCGACCCGGTGTCGGGGAGATTCCGGGCCAACGACTCGAGCGTTCAGATCGGCGAGCGGCCCACCGGAACGGCGTTGCTCGCCGACTTCCAGACGCAGGCTCTGGTCGGCACGGCCTCGAACACGTTCATCGGCGTGCCTCCGGGCAACGGGCGGCGCTTCGCTCTCGATCCCGACAACGACCAGTTGAACGACGGAGTCGAGCTGGCCTTCGATCCGCCGCTCGATCCGGAGGATCCCGACTCGGACGGCGACGGTGATCCGGACGGGCACGAGCTCGCGAACGAGGGGAATCCGGCGAACGGGGAGGTCCAGTCGAACGACGTGACCCCGCCCTTCGCCCTCCCGGGCTTCCCGGAGTTCCTCGACGTGTCGACCGCGACGGCGGAGTACGGGCTGCGCTTCAGCGAGCCCGTCACGTACTCGATCACCTACCAGCGGCCCGGCGATCCGGCCCTGACTCGGTCGCGTTTCCACCCGGTGGTGGAGGACACGCTCGTCCTGCAGGAGATGTTCCCGTCCTCGCTCGAGATCTCCTTCGGGCCCATCTTCGTCCCGAGGACGCTGAGCACCTACACGCTCTCCATGAGCATGACGGACCTCGGAGGGAACACGACGACGACGTCGGTGGCTCACATGCCGACGACCGACGACCACATCGAGCCCACCTTCGAGCCGTCGTCGACGGGGACGTTCCCCTCGGCCGCGGCGTCGATCACGATGTTCGTCGAGTCCCTCAGCATGCAGCCGACGAAGCTGGGGAGCACGCTGACCGGAAACGTGAGCGTGACCGTCTCGGCCATGCACGAGGGCCTGAATGCAGGTGCCGTGGTGGGGCTCGTCCCGCAGCAGGGCCACCGGGTCGTCGCCCAGATCCTGCTCGACACGGGGACCGGCTGGCAGATCGTGCCCGCGACACAGATCACGATCCCGGGCGGTTCCGCGGGCGGCAAGGCCGCCGGCTACTTCATCCTCGGGCCGTCGGGTCCCTTCGCAGCTCCGTTGTCCGAGATCGTCTTCACCGATCCGACCAGCGCGTCCGGGATCGGCACCACGGACTTCTCGGTCTCGGGCCTCAACCCCGGAGACAGGGTCCGCTTCAACATCATCGGGCTGTACATCGACACGCTGCTCACCCAGGGCGGGCTCCCCGTGTATCGCAACGGAGATGCCTGGCAGGTGCCGAACACGGAGGACGACCCGGGCGGCGATCCGACGATGAGCCGCCGGGGCGTGGAGGTCGTCTTCTAGGTCGGCGAGACGTGCCGCGGGCAGCTCAAGCCAGGCCGAGGCGGATCACGTGCACGCCGCGTTCCCGCTCGGGAGCGAGCGCGCGCCAGATCTCCTCCTCCGAGGCGAAGGACGCGATCACGATCCGGTCGTCGGAGTCGAGCTCGACGTCGCGCAGCGAACGGATCCGGTGCGGGCCGAGCGTGGCACCGCGCTTCTGCTCCGACGAGTCGAGGATGCCCGCGATCCCGGGTTCGTCCGCGAGGTCGGTGTTCGCGAGGAGCTGCGAGGCGAAGACGCCCCCGCCGAAGAGCCAGACGGGTCGGCCGGGCGGGAGCTCCCGCCGCAAGTGCTCGACGACGCGCTCCCACCCCGCGCGCTCGCGGGCGACGTAGGACTGAAGGCGCGTCCGCGAACGCTCTCGCTCGCCGGGCTCGATCGGTTTCGCCCGCGGCTCGCCTGGACGCGCAACCGCGGCCACGACCGGGTACAGGTCGTCTTCGTACTCCTTGTCGAGCGAGACGACGTCGTAGCCGGCGAGCGCGAGCGCGCGCACGAGACTCTCCTCGGTGAAGTACGTCAGGTGCTCGAATGCCAGGTATCCCGGAGGCAGCTCGTCGGGGCGTTCGAAGAGCGGAACCTCGACGGCGAGCCAGGCCTCGGAGGAGCGCGCGCGCCGGAGACACGCGAGCGGATCGACGAGGTGCTCCAGCACGTGGGTGACGACCCACAGCTCGGCGCGCGGGAGCTCGGCGGTCTCCTCGATCGTGCCGTGCAGGGTCTCGACCCCGTAGCGCTCGCGCGCCAGCTCGCACGACGCGCCGCTCGGGTCGAGTCCCGTCACCCGCGCGGCGCCGGCCTCGCGGTAGCGGGAGAGGGTGTAGCCGTCGGAGGAACCCACCTGGAAGACGCTCTCCGGCGCGCGGGAGAACGCGTGGACGACGGCGTTCAAGAGCCGTCTCGTCCCGCGCACCTTCCGCGGATGGGGGCGACCTTCGCGACCCGGGTTCGTGTAGACGGCGCTCTCGGTGTACCAGCGTTCCAGGACGTCGGGCGACACCGTGGGGGACTGCAGGACCAGCCCGCACTCGCGGCAGGCTCCGAAGCCGATCTCCGACCTCGGGATTCCGGTGAGGTCCCACCACGCGCGCTGGAGGACCTCGACCTCTCCGCCGCAGAGGAAGCAGGAGCGGATCACCGCTCGGATCGTACGGTGTCCGATCGCGGGTTCCCACACGGGACGACCCCGCGCCGAGCGGCCGGCGGGTCCTTCTCCCCGGTTGACTGGCCGGGTCGGGCGGCTACCCTCCGAGTGCTCCCTTCGCATGTCCAGCGCACCGCTCCTCATCCTCGCTGGGGGCCGTTCCCAGGTCCCGCTCGTCCAGCGCGCCGCCGAGCTCGGCCATTCGCCGTGGGTCTTCGACCGCGATCCCGCGGCACCCGCTGCGATGCACGCCGAACGGTTCGACGCGGTCAGCGCCCGGGATCCGGAAGGCGTGCTGGCGAGAGTGCGTGAGCGTGCCGACGTGCCGCCGGCCGGCGTCGTCTCCGCCTCGGCGCATCCCGACGCACAGTTCGCCGCCGCGGTCGTCGCCCGCGCGCTCGAGATCCCCGGTCCCGATCCGGACGCGGTGCGACGCGTGCAGGACAAGGGAGCGCAGCTCAGCGTGTTCAGCACGTCGAAGTTCCCTCACGCGCGCTGCGCGCTCACGTTCGGGCCCGAGGAGGCGGCGGATGCCGTTCGTCGCGCCGGCCCGTCGGTGCTGCGCCCCGGGGCGAACACGAGCGGATCCGCCGGCGTCTGGTTCACGGCACCGGACGATCCGGAGCTCGACCTGCGCGCGCGCTCCGCGGCAGCGGCCGGAGACGGACGCATCCTCGTCGCCGACCAGGTCGAGGGGGACGAGTACTCGATCAACGTCCTGGCGACCCCGGCCGGCATCGGGCTCCTGGCGTTCGCCAGGAAGGAGATGCGCGGGAACCCTCCCCTTCCCGCCGGCCACGTGCTCGAGCCTGCCGGCACTGCAGACGCGGAGGAGCTCCGCCGCCGCGCCGTCACGCTCGAGCTGGCCGCCGAGCTGGCCGCGGCCTTCGCGCTCGAGCACACGGCCTTCAACGCGGACGTCCTGTGGACGCCGGACGGACCGGTCCTGCTCGAGGTCGGCCTGCTCTTCGACGCGAAGGTCGATCGCCTCCTCGACGCCGCGGGCGTCGACGTCTACGGGGCGCTCGCCGCCCTGGCGATGGGAGAGCCGCTGCCCGAGATCGGCGAGCCGAGACGTGCCTCGGCCTCACGCTTCCTCTACGCCGAGGAGTTGCTCACCCTGGACGACGTGACCCTGCGCGCGGCAGAGCGTGCGGCGAAGGACGCGGGCGTCCGGATCGAGTGGCAGCTCGCGCCGGGCGACGCGGCGCGCCCACCGCGGGCCCTCGCGGACACGGTCGGCTGGCTCGTCGCGAGCGCAAGGTCGGCCGTGAGTGCCGCCGCGAAGCTCGCCGAAGCCGAGCAGAGCGTCACTACCGCCTTGTCGCGCGGCGAGTACTCGACCGAGGCCTGATCAGTTGCGCTCGACGCGCGTCGCACGCTCACCGACCCGGACGCGGCCCCCGCGGACGATCCTGGCGTTCACGCCGCGCAGGTTGAGGCGCTTCCCTTCGGACGAGTTGACGAAGCGCATGGCGTCGGGGCCGAAGTGCTCGACGAACTTCACGCAGCCCGTGTGCGGCAAGGCCGTGATCTCGACGACGGCCGTGCCGAGCGCGAGCCGCGTGCCGGGCGGCAGGTTTTCGTCGGAGAGATCGAGGTCGACGTAGAGCTGGTCTCCGGCCAGGGGCCAGCGCTCCCGCTCGCGCGCGAGGAGTGCAGCCACGCGCGAGCGCATGAGCGTGAGCTGCGCGTCGGGGTGCGCCGAGCCGTCCTTGCGGCCGCGGCTACCGCGAGTCTTCCAGTTGTCTCCGACGAGTCCGGAATCCGTGTCGAGCTCGGCTTCCTCGAGGACCTCGCGTTCACCCGCGCCGGGTCTCCGAACGATCATCTCCACCACGCCCTCGTCGGCCGGCGCGCGGCGGATCTCGTCGAGTCCGGCCTCCAGCTCGTCGAGCGTCAGGTGTCGGATGTCCATCCGCCCATCCTAGCCCGCATCCCTCACGGGTTCGCGGCCAGAACACCACGAACGGCCGGCTGCGCCGGCCTCTCGGCTCCTGCCGGCACTATGCGCGCACCGGCGTTCGACGACCTGTTCAAGGTCGACTGCGGGGCCGGCACGCGCAAAGCACCAGCAGGAACCGACTCGAGGCGTTCTGGCTCACGACCCCGTGAGGGATGCGGGCAGCGACGACGCGTGTCGCCATCGGACCGAGACTCCGAGTTCGTCGGGCACCGTCACGGGATTGTCTCGAAGCGAATGAGCGCTGCGGCCGCTTCCGCGCGCGCGCGCGCTTCCTCGAGCGTCTCGCCTGTAACGAAGACGTGTCCCGGTACACCGGTCGCGTCCAGGACGGGCGAGAGCGAGGCGCCGGGTGCGACGAGCGGCGCGACGCGCTCGACTCCCGGGAGCGCGAGCGCAGCGTCGACTCCCGAGATCCGCTGGAGGACCCCGGTCGGAGACTCGAGGGCGAGGAAGAGAGCGACACGGCGGGGTTCGAGATCCAGCTCGCCCGGCACGGCGCCCGTGGCCACACGCAGCGCCGCGGCGAGCGGCTGCGCGCCGGTGGCGAGCGGGATCAGGTGCAGCGTGCCCTTGGGTCCGTGCAAGCGCGGCGCGAGCTCGAGCACCCGGAAGCCGTCGGCGGTGAGGACGAGGTCGGCCTTGACCGGGCCCCAGTCGATGCCGAGCGCGAGCGCGGCGTTGCGCGTGAGCTCGAGCGCCTCGTGCCGGCGCTCCGGCGACAGCTCGCCCGGAGCGTGGCCCTCCAGCTCGTGTCCCTGCCCGAGATGGAAGCCGCGATCCCAGACGCCGGCCTCGTGGAGACGACCGTCCCCGTCGAGGATCCCGTTCACGTCGTGGTGGGTTCCGTCGAGGAGCTCCTCCACGACGACCGGGAGCGAGACCTCGGCTGCGCGGCGAAAGCCGGGCTCCAGCCGCTCGTACGCCTCGACGCGCGCGCCTCCCCGGCCGCCGAAACCGCGGGCGGGCTTCACGAACGCGCGTTCGTCGAGCTCCGCGAAGAGCTCGCGCGCGCCGTCGAGATCGCGCGTCGCGCCACCGCGAGGCGTGGGCACGCCGGAGCCAAGCCAGCGCTCTTTCGCGACGGCCTTGTCCTGAGAGGCGCGGGCCGCCGCGGGGTCGACTCCGGGGAGTCCGGCCGCGCGCGCGACCTCGGCGACGGTCTCCACGAGCTCGGTCAGCGTGAACACGCCGGCGAGCCCGCGTTCGCGCGCCTCGATCGCCCGGCGCGCGAGCTCGGGGACGTCCTCGCCGTCCACGACCCAGCACTCCTCGGCGCCGGCGAACGCGGGCGCGTCCGGACGCCGGTCCGAGACGAACACCCGGAAGCCCGCCTCGCGCGCGACGCGTACGGCCTCCACCTGCTGGAGGCCGCCGCCGATCATCAGGACCGCGGGTTTCACCGGGTCAGGATCCGGACGCGGCGCGTGCACTCGACAGCGCGGGCCCTGGCTTCCTCGAGCGTGTCGGCCGTCGCGATGACGAAGCCCACCCGCGCGGGGTGACACGTCTGGCGCTCGACGACGTCGCCGGGCTCGACGTAGAGCATGCGCTTCAGGACCCAGGGTTCGGCGCCGAGCTCCTCGAAGCCCTCGATCGCCTCGACGACACCGGGCTCGGGGAAGAAGAAGCGCGTGGCGAGGCAGCCCCGGTGCTCCTGCACGAGCTCGCGCTCGTCGATCGGTTCGCCGAGCGCCGTGAGGATGGTCAGGCGCACGAGGTCGACGCCGTGCACCCAGGGAATCTGGTCGGTGCAGAAGTACCCGCCGGAGAGCCGCGCGGCGAGCTCGATCACGACCGGGCCGTCGGCCGCGAGCACCAGGTCGCCTTTCACCGGGCCGTCCTCGATGCCGAGCGAGCTCGCGCCGCGCGCGACGAGGTCGCACACGGCGGAGACCTGATCTTCCGAGAGCGCCGCGGGCAGGGCTCCGCCGTCCTCGATCACGTAGGGCGCGAGCTCGTCGATCCGGTCGTAGTTGCGCTCGGCCCAGGCGACCGTGTGGCAGGTGCCGCCCACGACCATCGACTCGGTCGAGAGCTGGAGTCCCTCGAGGTACTGCTCCGCGATCACGGTGCCCTGCCTCGAGTGCGTGAGGGACGTCGCGAAGGCCTCGTCGACGTCGACGCTCTCGGTGATTCGCATCACGCCGCGCGCTCCGCAACTGTCGACCGGCTTGGTGACGACCGGGAAGCCCCACTCGGCGGCGCAGGCGCGGACGTCGTCGGCGCTCACGACGCGCCGGAAGAGCGGCACGGCCACGCCGTCGGCCGCGAAGCGCTCCTTCATCGCGAGCTTGTCCTCGGCGACTCGCGCCGACTCGAGCGGGATGTGGGGGAGCCCGAGGGCCTGCGCCACGGCCGCCACGGTCAGCGGGACGTCGTGGGCGACCGTCATCACGCCGTGCACGGGGCGTTCCCGCGCGAAGGCGGTGACCGCCTGCACGCTCGCCTCGAGGTCATGGGTGTCGGCGACGATCGCGTGGTCCGCGTAGGCGAACGCGGGAGCGCCGGGGTTCCGGTCCGTGCCGACGACCTCGAGCCCCATCTCGCGCGCGAGCTGGTAGGCCCGCACCTGCTCGATGCCGGCACCGACGATGACCAGACGTCGCGACGGCCGCTCGGACCGCGCCGTCTTCATCGGGTCGCTTGCACGCCACCGCGTTCGAGTGCGCGGCGCGCGCGTTCGATCGCGTGCTCGACCGTGATCCCGTGGTGCTCGAACAGCCCGGCCGCCGAGCCGTTCGCGGGGAAGCGGTCCTCGAGGCCGATCGACTCGACGGGCATGGGGTGGTGCCACGCGAGGAGCTCGGAGACGCGCGAGGCGAGGCCGCCGCGCACGTTGTGGTCCTCCATCGTCACGACGGCGGAAGTCCGCCCCGCCCGGGCGGCGAAGTGTTCGCCGTCGGTCGGCTTGAACGAGCTCGCCGCGATCACCTGGGCCGACACTCCCTCCCGAGCCAGGCGCTCGGCGGCCTCGACCATGAGGTGCACCGTGATCCCGACGCCGACCAGCGTCACGTCGTCGCCCTCCCGCACCGTCGGCCAGCGGCCGGCGGCGTGGACGTGGTTCTCGGCGAGGACGCGCGGGACGGGGCTCCGCCCGGTGCGCAGGTACACCGGTCCGTCGTGGTCGAGCATCCAGCGCACCATGGCGTGCATCTCGACGTCGTCCGAAGGCGAGAGGATCGTCAGGTTCGGGATGGAACCGAGCGCGCCCAGGTCCTCGATGGCCGCGGCCGCAGAGTCCTCGCCGCTGTCGATGCCGACGTGGCTGACCACGAGCTTCACGTTGCGGTTCGCCAGGCAGACCGACGTGCGGAACTGCTCGAGTGCGCGCAGGCCCACGGACACGGCCGTCGCGTTCGCGACCGGGATCAGCCCCGTCGTCGCGATCCCCGCGGCCATCCCGATCATGTTCTGCTCGGCGATCCCGCAGCGGACGTGCCGCTCCGGGAAGCGATCGGTGAACCGATCCACGAAGGTTGCGCCCATGGCGTCGGCATCGAGCACGACGAAGTCGTCGCGCTTCGCGGCGCAGGCGATCAGCGCGTCCACATAGGACTGTCGAAGCGAGAGGCTCTCCGCACTCATGAGCACAGCTCCTCTTCGGCGCGCAGCTCGCCCATGGCGAGCGCGAGCTCCTCGTCGGTCGGCGAACCCGCCTCTCGCCGGCGCGGCACGCCCTCCAGGAACGACACACCGCGCCCCAGTGTCGTTCGCGCGATCACGACCTGCGGCCCGTCCTCGATCGCGCTCGCCCAGCGCGACGCGCCCAGGATCGCGCCGAGGTCGTGTCCGTCGACCTCGCGCACGCGCCACCCGAACGCGCGCCACTTGTCGGCCAGCGGCTCCACCTCGAGCGTGTCTGCGATCGGCCCCCCGCGCTGGAGTCCGCTCGCGTCGACGAGCACCGTGAAGTTGGACTGCCGCCGGTGGCCGGCCGCCATCGCGACCTCCCAGCACTGGCCTTCCTGGAGCTCGTCGTCGCCGACGAGGCACCAGACGCGCGGCTCGCGCTGACCCGTGAGCCACAGTCCGACCGCCATCCCGAGGGCCGCCGAGAGGCCCTGGCCTGGAGACCCGGACGCGCATTCGATCCCGGGTGCGACGGGAGAGTAGCCCTGCTCCGCGAGGACCACGCGATGCGCGGGAGCGGCGTGCCCCTTGGAGAGCACGAACCGGTCGCGTTCCGACCACTGGGGATCCTCGGGTCGGTGGCGCAGCACCTCGTGGTAGACGGCGACGAGGATCTCCGTTGCCGAGAAGGACCCGCCCAGCTGGTCGTGGCCCTCCTCGCGAACGGCCTCGAGCGTTCGTCGGCGGACACGGGCACAGATCCGTGCGAGCTTCTTGACGAGCGCATTTCGCTCCTCGGTTCGCGGTCGGGGCGTCGTGAGCGTCATTCTCTCTCCTGCCGTGTCTTGCGCTCGGTCGCGCGGCCTACGACGAGGAGCCCGTGGTGATCGCGTCCGAACATGAGCTCTCCCGGCTGACGCGAGCGAAACTCCATCGTCGTCATTCCCTTGGTGCGGTGGGCGGGCCTTTCGGTCCGCCGAGCTCCAGGATGGGTCTCGCGAAGCGTCGATCAAGAGTGCAGAGCGTGCGATGTCGGTTATCCACAGAGCTCGAACCGGAGCTGGGACGGCCGCTCGCTCGCAAACCGGCACCTCGCGTGGGATTCCCAGGACAGCGACGCCCCGTATTCGCCTCCTTCGGGCACACTGGCGACCTCGGCGACCTTGACGCGTGTGGGGCGCGCGTGCGACGAGCCGCTCTCGCGTCACTTTCTGACGAGCACGCGACGCGCCGCGGCGGCGATCGCGGGTGCGTCGATCGCGTAGTGCGCGGCGAGCTCCTCGGGCTCGCCGGACGTTCCGAACACGTCGTCGATTCCGATCATCTCGATCGGTGCGGGTGCCGTGCGCGCGAGCGATTCGGCCACGGTGCTCCCGAGCCCGCCGCGGATGCTCGCGTCCTCGGCCGTGACGAAGGCGCGCGTCTCGCGCGAGCATCGCTCGAGGAGTGCGTCGTCGACGGGGGCGAGCGTGTGCAGGTTCACCACGCGCGCGGAGATGCCTTCTCGCTCGAGCTCCTCGGCGGCGGCGAGCGACCGTGCCACCTCGACTCCGCAGGCGACCAGCGTCACGTCGCTCCCGTCCCGGAGGACCGAACCCCGACCCAGCTCGAAGGGAGCACCCTCCACCGTGACGCACGGAGCGGGGCTCCGTCCCGTCCGGAGGTAGACGGGACCGTCCCACTCGATGGCCGCACGGGTCGCCGCGCGCATCTCGAGCGGATCGGCCGGCGAGAGGACCGCCATCCCGGGGATCGCGCGGAACGCGGCCAGGTCCTCGAAACACTGCGCCGACCCGCCGTCCGGGCCAACGTCGAGGCCCGGGTGGCTGGCCGCGATCACCACCTTGCGACCCGAGTAGGCGATCGAGAGCCGGGCTTGTTCGACCGCGCGCAGACAGAACACGGCGAACGTGGTCACGACCGGCAGCAGCCCGAGGCTCGCCATGCCCCCGGCTGCCGCCATCATGTTCTGTTCGGCGATTCCGAACTGGTAGAAGCGGTCGGGGCAGGCGTCGCGGAAGTGGTGCGTGCCCGTGCCGCCGGCGATGTCCGCGTCGAGCACGACCAGGTCGTCGCGCTCCCGGGCGAGCTCGACGAGCGCGCGGCCGAACGCATCGCGAAGCGTTCCGCCGCTCATGCCGACCAGGTTCGGCGGCGCCTGTGCGGTGGTCATGCCGGCACGCTCCCCGCGAGCCACGCCGCGATCTCGTCTTCGCCCGCGCCGAGGTCACGCAGTGCGCGGCCCGTCTCGTCGGCCGAGAGGGCCACGCTCCCGTGCCACAGCGGCGAGCCCTCCATGAACGAGACTCCCTTGCCCTTCAGTGTGTGGGCGACGATCGCGCTCGGCGCGCCCTCGTGCGCGCGTGCCGCGCGAATCGCCTCTCCGATCGCGTCGAGGTCGTGCCCGTCGATCTCGGTGACGTGCCAGCCGAAGGCGCGCCACTTCTCCGGGAGCGGCTCCAGCCCGCAGATGTTCTCGTTCCGGTCGTCGCTCTGCATCTTGTTGTAGTCGACGATCGCGCACAGACGGTCGAGGCCGTGGTGGGCGGCGAACATCGCGCCCTCCCAGATCTCGCCCTCCTGGAGCTCGCCGTCGCCCAGGATGACCGTCACGGCTCCCGGGAGGCAGCGGTGGCGCAGCGCGAGCGCCTTCCCGATCGCCACCGAGAACCCCTGGCCGAGCGATCCGGTGCTGGCTCCGGTCCACGGCAGGTCGACGACGTGCGTGTGGCCCTGGAGCGGGCTCCCGAGCTTGCGAAAGCGCAACAGCTCGGCGCGCTCGATCAGACCGAACTCGGCGCCGACGGCGTACAGCGCCGCACACGCGTGGCCCTTGCTGAGCACGAACTGCTCCCCGCCGTCGGCCGCGTTGGGGGGGGCTTCCCGGTAGAGGTTCTCCCACAGCCAGACCAGGAGGTCGGTGGCCGAGAGCGATCCGCCGGGGTGCCCGGACCCCGCGTGGTGGATGGCTGCGATCAGACCGCGGCGGACGCTGAGCGCGCGCTCGGCGAGGGCGCGCGTGGACTCGGAGGCGGCGATCGTCATCGACCGGGTCACTCTAGGGAGCCGAGACGGGCCTCGCCAGCGAGCGGCCAGTGCCCGATGACCCTGCGCGGAGCGGTCCGGTGCGCCGCGTGCGCCGCACCGGTGTCCGGAGCGTCTCGGACGGTGAGATTCGATTTCCGGAGCGCCGGGTGCGCATCGAGGAAACGCAACGCCGCGCGGAGCGGGACATCGCTCCCGTGCCGCGGAGAAAAGTACTCGAAGACGCGCCGCACGAGCGCGAGGTCGGCGGGCTCGTCCACCGTGATCCGGACGTTGCTGCGCGCGAGCCAGCACGGAACGCGCAGCTCGACCGTCCGGAAGCGGTCCGCTCGTTCGGCGAACCAGAACGAGCCCACGTGCTCGCGGTCGCGCGGATCGGGGGACTCCGTTGCATCGCGGAGAGCTCGCGCGGACATCGCGCCCTGTCCCGCCACGGCCCCCGTCGGCCAGCCCAGGGGCAGCGTGGTGAAGTCCGCGTCGTGGTGGGCGAGGGCTTCGAGCTGGAGGTCGACGAACGCCGGCGATACCAGCGGGCAGTCTCCCGTGACGCGCACGAGGTGGTCCGGCTCGAACTCGTCGGCGAGCGCGAGGAAGCGCGCGAGCACGTCCCGCTCGGGGCCGCGCCGGACGGGGATGCCGCGCTCCTCGCACAGCTCCGCGAGCGCGTCGTCCGCCGGTGAGGTCGACGTCAAGACAACGACCGCCTCGAGGTGCCGTGCGGTGCTCAGGCGTTCGAAGATGTGCTGAACGAGCGGCTTGCCCGCGACGTCCGCGAGGGACTTCCGCGGGAGCCGGGTCGAACCCATGCGAGCCTGGATCCCGGCGATCGAGGTCTTCACGGCGCGCCCTCCCGCGAGGCTTCGATGAGGCGCAACGTGTCGAGCATGTG
>JAJDET010000037.1 GCA_029259655.1 Planctomycetota bacterium | reverse complement strand
CTGTACGGCGTCGCCCCGGTGCGCGGCGCACGGCCGGGGGACCTGGCGGAGGCCGCGAGCGAGGCGCTGGTCCGGTCGGAGGGAAGCTCACTCTCCTGCGTCGTCGCCCTCTCCGACTCGCTCGTCGATCAGCGGCTGCTGCACGTCCCGCAGGTTCCGCGTCGTGAGCTCCAGGAGGTCTTCGCGCGCAAGACCTCGCGGCAGATCGAGGTGGACAAGGACGACGTCGTCTTCTCGAGCTCGCTCGTGGACGAGAAGGGGCTCGCCAGCGAGGCTCCCGACGCCGCCCTGCAGACCTGGCTCGTCGCGGCGGCGCGACGCTCGTTTCTGACGGAGCTCCGTGTGCAGCTCCGGAGGCGAGGCTTCCGGGTGCACCGCGTCGTCGCGATGCGACCGGCACCGCTCTGCCGCGCCCTGGCGCTCTGCGAGGGCACCACCCAGGCGTGCATCTCCGTCGCGGTCGATCGATCCGCCACGAGCATCGGTCTCATTGCAGGCCACAGACTCTTCTCTCAGTTCCGGCTGGTGGGCGATTTCAACGAGAGCGCGATCCTGGGTACGAGCGTGCTCCAGGACATCCGGAACTGCGCCGGTTTCTGGCGGCGGGTCAGCCGCGGAGGAGCGGTCGAGAGGGTCGTCGTCAGCGGGCTCGATTCCGCTCGCGGCGAGTCGCTGGCCCGTTCGATCGCGGACGCGCTCGACGGCGTCCACGTGGACTGGCGCCCGCGATTCCCCGATCACCCCGAGGCGGGTCGCCTCGAGCTCCTGGCCAGCTGTCTCGATTCGGGACCGTTTCACGCGGACCTCACGACGAGCATTCCTCCCGCGGGCAAGACCGTCGCCGGTGCTCTCGCCGGCACTCTGGCGCTCGCGATGGGCGTCGTGGGGTTCGTGCAGATCCAGGCCGGGTCGAAGCTCGATTCACTCCATGCGGAGCTCGCCGAGCTCTCGTCGGAGTCGACCGGCCTGGAGCATGCCCTGAGCGAGGCGGAGGATGCGCGGGCCAGTGTGGATCGATTCGCGGAGCGCTTCGAGCGCGCCGCACGTTCGAGCCGCCACGGTGTCGCGGTCGCGGAGCTCCTGCCCGACGTGCTGAGCGCGTTTCGCGGTCGCGCGGACCTCCTCTCGATCGACGTCCGGCGCGCTCCGGACGCAACGAACGAGGTGACCCTCACCGGTTCGGTCGACTCCGATCCCGTGGAGCTCGTGCACGCGCTGCACGCGCTGGCGGACGACCTGCGGCGCGCGGGCCTGCGCTCGGTGGTCATCCACCCGCCGGTGGAGGTGCCCTCGGACGGCGAGGCCAGGGCGACCTTCTCCATCGAGGCACTTCTCGGGACGGAAGCGAGCGGGGAGGAGCGCGAGTGAAACCGGTTCACAACCTCGGCCGCGGCCTGTCGGGCACCGCCGTCGTCATCCTGCCCGCCGTGGCGCTGGCCCTCGGGACCGTCGGGCTCGTCGCAGCGCCCGTGTTCGACGTCGGGCAAGTCGAGACGCAGCGCGACGAAGCCGCCGAACGCGTCCGCGAATCGCACCGCGAGGCGGAGCACCTCGAGCCCTATCGGGAGGCGACCGTGGCGGACCGCGCGCGGCAGGCCTCGGCCGTCCTCGACGGCCTCTACCCGACCGATGTCGAGGCGATCGATCTGTACGGCGTCTCGCGACTCGTGGCCGAGGCCCATGGCGTCGAGCTGACCAGCGTGAGCGTCTCCGAACCCGTCGACCCCGAGCTCGCGGTGCTCGACGACTGGATCGCGCTGCGCGAGGTGGCGCTGCGCGGATCGGGGACGCTGGATGCCCTGCCACGGATCGTCGACGGGTTGCGGGCGCTCGGCTTCCCGAGTGCGGTGCTCGACTTCACTCTCGACCGCGAGGATGCGACGACCAGGGAGTTCGAGCTCGCGCTGACGCTGGGCGTGTTCCAGTCGTTCCCGGCCTCGGCGCTGGAGTCGATCGTCGGGGACCCGGAAGACTTCGAGGATCAGGGAGATCAAACCCCGTGAACGTCTCCAAGGAGCTCGTCGCGGCGGTCATCGGCCTCGCAGTCGTGACCTGGGTCGTCCTCTCCACGAGGACGGAAGAGGAGGTCCGGCCCGAGGAGCCTGCGGAGGTGGAGTACGCCGAGTGGGGCGCACCGAGTGAGCGGGCCATGCACGATCGCGGAGCCCGTCACGAGCTCCTGGAGCGCTCGACCCTGCGAGAGCTCGAGCAAGCCGCCGTCCTGCGCGGGATCCTGCACCAGGGTTCGACGCGGGTCGCGTTGCTCGACGGACAGCTCGTGCGCGAGGGAGACACTGTCTCCGGCTTTCGCGTGCGTGCGATCGAGCGCGACGGCGTCGTGGTCGAGGACGGCGCGGAGTCCGTGAGGATTCCGCTCGCGGCCTCCCTGACCCGTGCGCGAGCGCGAGTCGCGGACGGCGCTGCACAGGGAGAGCTGGCGGACCTCCTGGAAGCCATCGAGGCGGTGGTGCCGGTCGGTCCGGGTCCCGAGAACAAGTCGGAGAGCGACTGATGGAGCCGCACGTGAGCCGATCCGTCAAGGGACGCCTGGGGGACCGACTGCTGGAGAGCGGTGTCATCGCCCGGACCCAGCTCGAGGTCGCACTCGGCGAACAGCGGCGTGTCCACCGGCCTCTGGGAGAGATCCTCGTCTCGCTCGGATTCGCCGGCGACGCAGACATCGCCCGGCTCGTCGCCGACGATCTCGGCCTGGAGTTCCTGCGCGCCGATGACGTCGTCCCGGACGCCGAGGTCGTGGCGGGTCTCGACAGCGCGTTCGTCCGCGAGTCGCAGGCCTTCCCCTTCGCTCTCGAGAACGGTGTCCTGCGCGTCGCGATGGTCAGCCCCGACGACCCGCACAAGGTCGGGCTCGTCCGCGCGCGATTCCCGCACCCGCTCGACCTCGCGATCACCACCGAGGGGGACATCCAGGCGCTCCTGGCGGACAACCTCCAGGTGCAGACCAACCGCGTCGCCGAGATTTTCACGCTGATGCGGGACGAGGACGGCGACGAACGCGGAGACGTTCCCGTCGAGCGCCTGACCCACGCCCTGCTCCTGGACGGTATCCACCGCGGGGCAACGGACATCCACGTGGAACCGGAGGAGCACGTGACCCGCGTGCGCTACCGCGTCGACGGCATCCTCCAGCAGGGCGAGAACTTGCCCGTGCAGGCGACGCCGGCCGTGATCTCCCGGATCAAGGTGCTCTCCAACCTCGACATCTCCGAGCGCCGCCGGCCGCAGGACGGTCGGCTCCGGATCGAGGTCGACGACCGGAAGATCGACATGCGCGTGTCGATGATGCCCTCGGCCTTCGGCGAGAACGTCGTGTTGCGCATCCTCGACAGCTCCGCGGGTTCACTGCGGCTCTCCCAGCTCGGGATCTCCGAGGAGCACCAGGCGATGCTGCAGGCCGTCGCGGATCGCTCGCACGGAGTGTTCCTCGTCACGGGTCCGACGGGCTCGGGCAAGACGACCACCCTGTACGGGATGCTCGGTCAGATCGACGCGATGCAGCGGAAGGTGGCGACGATCGAGGATCCGATCGAGTACCGCCAACCGCTCCTGCGTCAGAGCCAGGTCGACCCCACGATCGGCTACACCTTCCACCAGGGTCTGCGGTCCCTCCTGCGCCAGGACCCCGACGTGATCCTGGTGGGAGAGATTCGCGACGCGGAGACCGCCGACATGGCGATCAAGGCCGCGATGACGGGGCACCTGGTCTTCGCGACACTGCACACGAACTCCGCGCTGGGGGCGATCCCGCGGCTGGTCGACATCGGGATCGAGCAGTTCCTCGTCGAGGACAATCTGATCGGGGTGATGGGGCAGCGGCTGGTGCGCAGGATCTGCAAGTACTGCCGCACCGAGGGGCCGCCGACACCGGAGGAGATCGAGTGGCTCGGCTGCGAGCCCGAGGCGCTGTGGCGCGGCGAGGGCTGCGCTCGCTGCCACCTCTCGGGCTATTCCGGCCGGACGGTGCTGGTCGAGCTCTACCTGCCGGCGCCCGACTCCGAGGCCGGGAGCACGCTGAGCCGCGACTTCGCACCCATCGTCGAGGCGGGCCGGGACGCGGGCTACTTCGCGATGGAGGAGGAAGGCCGTCGCCTGGTGCTGGAGGGCAGGACCACGGTCGAGGAGGTCATGCGCGTCTACCGGAGCCACCGTCTCGGCCGGAGCGAGCGCGCGTGAAGACCTTCCGGTACACGGCGGCGACGCTCGCCGGGGCGCGCGTCACGGGTCACGGGTTCGCCACGAGCGAGCTCGAGCTCGACCGGGATCTCGAGTCCCGGGGCATGCTCCTGACACGCGTGAAGGAGGTCGGGCGCGCGAGCCGGGCGCGCCAGAAGAACCTGTCGCGCAGCGAGCTCATTCACTTCACCGCCCAGCTCGCCACCGTCTGCGGCGCGGGCGTTCCGCTGGTCGAGGGGCTGCGCGGGATCGCGCGTCGCATGCCCCGTGGAGTCGCGAACCTGGTCGAGGAGATGATCTCGAGGCTCCAGGCCGGCGAGTCGTTCTCGGACGTGCTGGAGCGATACCCCCGGAGCTTCCCGCCCGTGTACCGCGCCTCTGTTCGCGCCGGCGAGCTGTCGGGAGCGCTGGATACGGTCCTCACGCGGATGACCCGGCACCTGGAGTGGGTGCACGCCATGCGCGCCACGACCACGCAGGCTCTGATCTACCCGACGATCCTCTTCTGTGCCGTGTGCGGCCTGATCGCGATCCTCCTCTACCACGTGCTCCCGAAGATCATCGGCCTCTTCCCGGGTGGCGTGGACGAGCTGCCGGGCGAGACGCGGGCGGTCCTCGCGGTCTCGGACTTCCTGACTACGAACGGGCACGTGCTCGGGCCGCTCGTGGTCGCGATCGTCGGCGGCATGGTCGCCGGCCAGCGGTTCCCGCGAGTGCGCCGCGCCACACACCGCGCGATTCTCGCGATCCCACGCATCGGCGGCGTGGCGGCGAACATCGCGACGTCGAAGTTCGCGGCGACGGCTTCGACGCTGCAGTCGGCCGGTTGCGACGTGTTCACGGTCCTCGGCGTGGGCGCGTCGACCTGTGGGAACGCAGCCATGTCGGAGTCGTTCCAGCGGGCGGAGGCGCGCGTCCGGAGGGGACTCCCGATCAGCGACGCCCTGGCCGAGGAACCGCTCGTCGACCCGTTGCTCGTCCAGATGGTCGCAGTCGGGGAGAAGAGCGGCCGCCTGGATCAGGCGCTCGAGCGCCTCTCGGCCCACTACGACGAGGACGTGCCGCGCGACGTCAAGAAGATGCTCGTGCTGCTCGAACCGGCGCTCCTCGTCGGAGCCGGGGCGATCGTGGCCTTCGTCCTCCTCGCCGCGTTGCTCCCGATCTTCGAGATGTACGACAGGCTCGGATGACCCCAATGAAGAAGAACGCCGGGTTCAGCCTGATCGAGCTGGTCATCGTGATCTCCATCATGGCCGTGCTTGCGGGCGTCGCCGTCCCGGTCGCGCGCACCGTGATCGACCGCGCCGCGCGCTCGGCGACGCTGGAAGAGCTCGCGATCCTCGCGGAGGCCTCCGGTGAGCTCTTCCGCGACACCGGGACTCTGCCCGAGGAGCTCGAGGACCTCCTCCGCGACCCGGGAACCGCGGGTTGGGCCGGACCTTACGTGCAGGCGACGGGGAGAGACCCGAGGACCGGGAAGCACGGCATCGAGGTGGACGGGTGGTCGTTCGACTACGTCCTCTCCACGCGTGGCGCCTCGGTGCTCGAGATCACGAGTCCGGGGGCGGACGGCGTGCTCGAGGAGCTCGACGACCACAGCGTGACGCTCGACGTCACGAGGATCCGCCGCGAGCGGACCCTCGAGCAGCTGGCGATCCTCAACGGTGCCGTCGCCGGCTACAACCGGGCCTGGATGGGGAGCGACGATCTCGCGCCGCCGTACTCCGCGGTCCTGTCGAAGCTCGTGACGAAGGGCTTCCTGCCGGCCACGGCTCCGTTCTCCGACGACGGGTGGGGCGACGCCTTCGTCTGCGACCCGCGGGTCGGCGTGCCCGTGGTCAGGGTGAACTCCCGCTCCCTGATGCGCTGAGCACCTCGACGCGTGTAGGATCCGCGTTCCCATGGAGCGCTGGTCCATCGAGCTCGAGAAGGAGTACTTCAAGTTCTCCGCGGCCCACTTCCTGATCTTCCCCGACGGGAGTGCGGAGCGGCTGCACGGGCACAACTACCGGGTCTTCGCCGAGGTCGACGCGGAGCTGTCGCGCTTCGGGCTCGTGATCGACTTCACGATGGTGAAGCCGATCATCCGCGAGATGGTCGACGAGCTCGACGAGCACTGGATCCTCCCCGGCGAGCACGATGAGCTCTCGGTCGCGGAGCAGGGCGGAGCCGTCGAGGTGCGCTACCGCGATCGGCGCTACGTCGCGCCCGCCGAGGACGTCATCGTGCTCCCGATCAACAACACGAGCGCCGAGAACCTCGCCACGTTCCTCGGCAGGGACCTCGTTCGGCGGCTGGGCGAGCGCTTCGAGGACGTGCGCGTGGACAGGCTGCGGCTGGCCGTCGAGGAGACCTCCGGCCAGCGCGGCGTCTACTCCTTCACGCGAGACGAAGAGGGCTGAACGACATCGCGGCCGTGCTCGTCCTGGACTGCTATCTCGACGATCGCGGCGGCGCGGGGAACGTCGTCCCGCGCGTCGGGGACTGCACCGTCTTGCGCCCGGCCCACGAGGCGCTCCCGCGCGAGGTCGACGCGGAGGCTCTCGTCATCACGGGATCGGCGGCGTCCGTGCTCGAGCCGCCGCCCTGGCTGGGCGCGCTCGAGGCGCTGGTCGCCGACGCCCTGCAGCGCGACGTCCCCGTTCTCGGCCTGTGCTTCGGGCACCAGGTCCTGGCGCGCGCCCTGTGGGGGCCGGACGCAGTGCGGCGCTCGGCGAGACCCGAGCTCGGCTGGGAGACCGTCCGGCGCACCGGGGACGACGACCTGTTCGCGGGCGTCCCGGAGAGCTTCCGGTGCTTCGTGTCCCACGACGACGAGGTCGACCCGGCGCGGATCGGTCCGGACGGAGTGGTGCTGGCCCACACTTCGCATTGCGCCGTGCACGCCTTCCGCGCCGGCGACCGGCCCCTGTGGGGCGTCCAGTTCCACGCCGAGATGGGCTGGGCGGAGAGCGAGGCGCTCGTGCGCGCCCGCGCCGAGCGCAAGGGCCTCGACCCCGAAGAGGTCCTCGCGGCGCGCGTCGACACCGAGGCGATCGTGGACGCGATCTTCCGGAACTTCACGGAGCGAGCGAGCGGGCGGCGATGACCCGGCGCCGCGCCGTTCGGATCGCCTGGGCCGGCGGGCTGATCCTGGTCGCGCTCCACCTGGACTTCTGGAGGCCGCAGCGGGTGGAGGTCCACCTGGGCTGGATCCCGGAGGAGCTCCTGTACCGCGTGGCCTGGATGGCGCTCGCCTGGCTCTACCTCGTGTTCTTCTGCAAGAGCGTGTGGACGGAGGAGGAGAGCGCCGCGTGACGCAGGTCGTCGTCGCTCTGGTCGTGTACGTGGCGGTCGTCGCCGCCATCGGGATCCTCTCGACGCGACGGTCCTCGCGCTCGCAGTCGGAGTTCTTCATGGCGGGGCGGGGCCTCGGCACCGTCGCCCTCTTCATGGCGCTGTTCGGCACGAACGCCACCTCGTTCGTGCTCGTCGGCATCCCCGGCTGGTCCTATCACGACGGGATCGGGATCTTCAGCGTGAACGCTCCCATCATCGCGCTCGGCATCCCGCTCACGTTCTGGGCGATCGGATCTCCCGCGCGCCGAATGGCGCAGCGGCTCAAGGCGCTCACGCCCGTCGAGCTCTACGCGAAGCGCTTCGACTCGCGCACCCTGGGCCTCGTGATGTTCGGCTTCTTCGCGCTGTACACGGTGCCCTACATGGTCCAGGCGGCGAGCGCGTCGGGGACGATGCTGGACGTCGCGAGCGAGGGACGCATCTCCCACGCGTGGGGAGCCGCGGGCGTCGTGGCGGTCGCGCTCTTCTACACGAGCCTCGGCGGGATGCGCGGGACCGCGTGGACCAACGTCTTCCAGGGGGCCGTGTTCCTCGGGTTCACGGTGGGGGCGTTCTTCCTGATCTCGTCGTCGCTGGGGGGGCTCTCCGCCGCGACCGAGGCCGTGCGCCGGCACGACTCCGACCTCCTGCGCATCGCGCGCGGCCGCTTCGCGGAGCCCGGGCTCTTCGCCTCGTGGAGCCTCGTGATCTCCTTCACCGTTATCGCTTTTCCGCACATGCTCGCGCGCCTCATGGCGGCGAAGGACCAGCGCACGCTCCGGTCCGTGTGCCGGATGTACCCGATCGCGCTCCTGCTCCTGTGGGTCCCCGCGGTGATGATCGGCGTCTGGGGTGCCGCGGAGTTCCCCGGGCTCGATGGGAGCGAGTCCGACCGCATCCTGGCCCTGATGTCGGAGGCGCACCTCCCGGCGTTCTTCGGAGGGCTCGGTTTCCTGGCCGTGCTGGCCGCCGTCATGTCGACGCTCGACGCGCAGATCCTCACGCTCTCCTCGATGGTCGTGCGGGACGTGGTCGGACCGTTGCGCGGCGGGACGGAGGAGGGCGGCGTGCGCGCTGGGCGCCTCTTCGGACTGGCCCTGGGCGTCCTGGTCTTCGTCCTCTCGCAGGTCTGGACCGAGTCCGTGGGCGACATCTCGAGGATGGCCTTCGAGGGCTACGTGACGCTCGTCCCCGCGCTGTTCTTCGGTGTGCGCTGGCGCCGCTTCACCGCGGCCGGTGCGATCGCGTCGATCGTCACCGGGAACGCCGTCCTCGCCCTCGGCTGGGTGGCGGGCCGCGGCGTGACGTGGCTCGGGTTCACGCCCGTGTTCTGGGGCTTCGTCGCGGGGATCGCCGCGGGGCTCCTGGTGAGCCTTGCGACGCGGCCCGCCGACTCCGAGCGGACGCGTGCGGCTTTCGGGTCGGTGCGCTAGCCTCTTCGCCCATGTCGGAACCCGAAGCTCCGAAGAGCGCGCGCCGCCCCGCGTTCGCGCTGGGTCTCGTGTCGGTTCTCTTCGTGCTCTCCGGCGCGACGGGGCTGGCCTACGAGGTCATCTGGTTCAAGCGCTTCGCCCAGGTGTGGGGCGCCTCCTCGCCCTCGATCGCCGCCGTCGTGGCGTGCTTCCTGTTCGGCCTCGGCCTGGGCGCGCGTCTGTTCGGCGGCCTGGCGGACCGCGTCCGGCGTCCGCTCGTGATCTACGCGGTGTGCGAGCTCGGAATCGCGGTCCTCGCGGTCGCCGCGCACTTCGAGATCGGGTGGCTCTTCCCGATCTCCGCCTGGGCCTACTCGACCTTCTCCGACAGCCCGCTCCTGTTCGCGATCGTGCGCTTCGCCGTCACCTTCCTCGTCATCGGTCCTCCGACGATCCTGATGGGGGCCACGCTGCCCGTGATCGTGCGGCAGTTCACGGCGGCCGGGTCGTCGCTCGGCTCGGCGACCTCGTGGCTGTACTTCGCGAACAGCCTGGGCGCGGCGGCGGGAGCCTGGATGGCCGGGTTCCACCTGCTCCCGGCCCTCGGGCTCGTGTGGACGAACTCGCTCGTCGCGGGGCTCAACGTCCTCGTCGCGTGGGGGGCGTGGGTGGTCGCCGGGGAGCTCGGCGACGTCCCGCGCGGGAGCGAGCGACCTCGCCCCGCGCTGCTCCCGCGGCCGCTGGCGGCGGTCGCGTTCCTCAGCGGGACCGCGGCGATCGTGCTCCAGATGGTCTGGACGCGGAACCTCTCCGTGCTCGTCGGGGGCTCGACCTACGCCTTCAGCGCCATCGTGTGCGTGTTCATCCTGGGGATCGCCGCCGGAAGCCTCGCGCACCGGCTGCTCGTCCGCGACGACACGCCGATGGGGCCGGTCATCGGTGTCGCCTGTCTGGGAGTCGTGGCGACGACGCTCCTCGGTCGGATGCTCCACGACCCGCTCCTGCTCCTGGTCGGCCAGCTCTCGACCCTGCGCACCGACCCGGGGTTCAACGCCTTCGTGTGCGTCGGTGCGAGCCTCGCGATCGAGGGGCTCCCGACGTTCTTCATGGGCGTCCTCTTTCCCGCCCTCGTGCAGCACTCGCGGTCGGGCCGCGATCGGGCGGGCAGCGCGGTGGGGAAGCTGTATGCCTGGAACACCGTTGGCTCGATCCTCGGTGCGACGACGACGGCCGTCGTCCTCCTGCCCTGGATCGGGAGCTTCGGCGCGACGATCGCAGCGCTCTTCGCCTACGGCGCCGTGGGCCTGATCCTCTTCCCTCCGACGCGCGATGTGAGGCCCGTCCCGGTCGTCCTCGCGGGCGGAACGCTCGCGCTCGCCGTCCTCGCCGTGCTCTTCATGAGGCCCACCGGCGAGGAGCTGAAGCGCTTCAACATGGGGCAGTTCCTGTACGGGCCCTTCGTCTACGACACCTTCGGCAGGGACTCCGAGCTGCTCTTCTTCGAAGAGGCGCCGACCTCCAACGTGATGGTGCTCGCGCTTGACGGGGAGGGCCGCGACGACGTCGGGGTCCCGAGGCTCGTCACCGTGCGGGTCAACGGCAAGGTCGACGGCGGCAACGGGACCGACGTCATCACCCAGGCCGGGACGGCCTACATCCCGCGGATCCTGCGACCGGATGCGACCGACGTGCTCGTGATCGGGTTCGGGACCGGCACGACAGCGGGGGCCAGCCTCCTGTTCGAGGGCACGCGCGTGGATTGCTGCGAGATCGAGCGCGCCATGGTGGACGCGTCGCCCTTCTTCCACGAGATCAACCACCAGCCGGAGCTGTCGCCGCGCTACACGACGATCGTCGAGGACGGTCGCAGCCACGTGCAGAGCGCGGAGGAGACCTACGACCTGATCATCTCCGAGCCGTCCAATCCCTGGATGGCCGGCATCGGGAACCTCTACACGGTCGAGTTCTACCGCGCGGTTCGCAAGCGGATGAAGCCCGGCGGCCTCCTCGCGCAGTGGATCCAGGCGTACCAGCTCTCGGCCGACGAGTTCGCGCTCATCGTCAACACCGTGCAGCAGGTCTTCGAGCACACCGTGCTGGTTCGGATCGACGACCAGGACGTCATGATCCTGGCCTCGCCGCTGTCCGTCGTTCCCGATCGCGCGACCGTCGACCGCGCGCAGGCGCTCGTCGACGCAACCCCGGCCGCGGCGGCGGACCTCGAGCGGCTCTTCGCCTCGAGCGACGTGCGCTCGCTCCTCCTCGCGCACCTGGTGCTGGACCGCGCAGGGCTCGAGCGCGTCGTGCTCTCGCAGGGGCAGTCGGAGGTCAACACCGACGCGAACCTGCGGCTCGAGTTCGACGCGCCGCTGCGGTTGTTCGACGTCGAGGTCGACGCCGAGACGACCGTGATCCGGACGATCCTCGAGGCCTGGAACGCCGAGCTCCTCTACCGGATGATCGGCGACTGGGGCTGGACCGATGTCCAGCTCGAGTCCCTGCTCGCGCTGCGCCACTACTACTTCACCAATGACCAGCGGCGCGCGTCGGCCGAGCTCGCGGAGTTCGCGCTCACGTACACGGACTCGCCCGAGTTCCTGGCCGACAAGCTGCTGCTCCTGCCGCCCACCGATCCGGACGAGCTCGTGGCCGGCTTCCGCCGGCTGGGCGGTCTCTCGATCCCCGAGCTGCAGCGCGTCGCGGTCGCGCTGGGCCAGGCGGGCGACAGCCAGCGCGCTTCCTTCGCCCTGGAGGAGCTCGCGCGCCGCATGCCTTCCTCGGCGGCCATCCACTCCAGCCTCGCCGTCGTCTACGACTACCTCGGCCGCTTCGACGAGGCCAACCGGATGGCGCAGCGCGCGTTCGAGCTCGACCCGCGGAACGAGGTGACGCTCAAGATGCTCGAGACGCGACGCCGCACGGCGCAGGAGCGCAAGGCGGCGGAGGCGGACTGACCCCTACTCCTCCAGGAAGTAGTTGAAGTCCTCGGCCTCCTCGCCGCTGTGGAGGATGTCGTGGGCGTGGGCCGAGGTGTCGGCCGCGAAGAGCGCCTCTCGTAGCTCCTCCTCGCGGCCCACGACGCGCACCAAGGACGCGAGCACCTGCAGGTGGCGGTCGCGCTCGTCGGGCGGAGTGCCGAGCAGGACCATGCAGTGGACGGGCTTGCCGTCGGGCGTCTCGAACGGGAGCCCCTCGCGACTGAGCCCCATGACGCCGACCATGCGCGACTTCTCCGGCAGGATCCCGTGCGGGATCGCGAGCCCCGCGCCGAGACAAGTGGACGCCTGCGACTCGCGCTCGTAGACCGACGTCAGGAACGCGTCGCGGTCGAGGTCGTCGAGGTGGTGACTGTGGATGAGCAGGTCCGTGAGCCGTGCGATCGCCTCTTCCTTGGTCGAGGCCTCCAGGTTCACGACGATGTTCTCCTCGTCGAGGAAGTCGATCAGCCGCGTCCGGTCGCGACCGACCTCGCCCGAGCGCGAGAGCCCGAGGTTCGTGAGGATCGGCCCGAGAATCTCGTTCATCGTGACGACGGTCAGGACCACGGCGACGAACAGCGAGAGCTCCTCGGTGCGACTGGCGAATATGGGATCGTCCCGAACCAGGAGCACGAGACCGATGGCGAGCCCGGCCTGGGGCAGCAAGGCCATCCCGAGGTTCTTGCGCAGCGCGTCGGTCGCGCCGACGAAGCTCATCGCCCAGTGGACCGAGACGAGCTTGCCGACGATGCGCAGCACGAAGAAGACGATCGCGGCCACTCCGGCGAGCGCGGCGCGTTCGAAGTCGAGGTGCATCCCGGCGAGCGTGAAGAACACGGCCATGATCGCGGGCTCGAAGTCCGCGAAGACGCGGTCGACCAGCTTCTCCCGCGTGGGCGTCATGTTCGTCTGGACGATCCCCAGGCAGAGGCAGGCCAGCAGGGGAGACACCTCGAAGTAGTCCGCGACTCCCGCGGTCAGGAGGATCGCCGCCAACGCCGCCGTCGCGAGCCGCTCGGCGCTCACCACCAGCCGCGACACGACGTCCATCGCGAGCGCCATCACCCCGCCCAGCGCCACGGCCTTGGCGAGCTGGAGCGCAGGCCCGAGCAGGTCCTCGTGGAACGCGCCGTCCGTGTCCTCCCCCCAGGCGGACCGGGCGTAGGCCCGCGCCACCTCGAAGAGGAGGATGCAGGCCATGTTGTTGAGGGCGACCGCCGCGATCAGCGTCTTCACGAAGACGCCCTTCGAGCGGGTCTCGCGCACGAGCGCAATGATCGTCGCCGGCGCCGTCGAGACCGCGATCGTCCCGAGCAACAGTGCCATCGGCGTGTCGACGCCGGGCAGCGGGAGCAGCCCTCCGAACACGAGCGCCGGCGTGAGGAGCGACTCGGCGACGAGCAGGACGAACAGCCGCTTCCCCGCGTTGCGCAGGCGGCGCACGTTCAGGTGCGCTCCGACCGTGACCGCCATCAGCCCCAGCGCGAAGTGCGTGACGGGCACCAGCTTGCCGGCCGCGTCCTCGCCGAAGACGTTCAGGACGCTGTGGCCGAGCAGGATCCCGGCCAGGATCTGCCCCGTGATGCTCGGCAGGCGCAACCGCTTGGCGACGGCGCCCATGGCGACACCACAGACCAGGACGACGGCGAGGGTCAGCAGCGGGTCTGCGTCGGGGATCGCGGACATCGTGGGCCGAACAGGCTACCGGGTCCGCGGGCCGCGATCGATGCTCGGTACCGCGGGTGCCAGGGAAGCTCCGGTCTGGCATCCTGTGCCGCTCGATGACGCTCACCCGATTCCGCTCCCGGGCCTCCGAGGCCGATGATTCGGCTGCCGCGCCGGCGCTGCACGTCGTGACCTTCGGGTGCCAGATGAACAAGTACGACTCCCTCCTCGTGGAGGGGCGCTTCCGCCGGCACGGCTACCGGGTCACGGAGCGTGTGGAGGACGCCGACGTCGTGCTCTTCAACACCTGCTCGGTCCGCGATCACGCCGAGGAGCGGGCCTGGTCGTGGCTGGGAGAGCTCAAGCGCGAGAAAGAGCGGCGGCCCGACCTGGTGCTGGGGGTCATGGGCTGCATGGCCCAGCGCGTCGAGGAGGCCGTCTTCGGGCGCGCGGGTCACGTCGACCTCGTCTGCGGCACGCGCCGCTTCCACCGCCTGCCGGAGATGGTCGCCGAGCTGCGCGAGCGCCGCGCGCACCCCGAGCGACACGAGCCGCGTGCCCGGCGTCTGCTCGAGACCGGGATGGACGACGTCGTCGCCGTCGAGCGCGAGGGCGAGGACTACACCGGAGGCCTCCACGGGTGGCTGGCGGTCATGCGCGGCTGCGACCTGAACTGCGCCTTCTGCATCGTCCCCACGACGCGCGGGCGGGTTCAGAGCCGTCCGATCGCCGACCTCGTGCGCGAGGCGCGCTGGATGGTCGCCGGCGGCGCGCGCGCGATCACGCTGCTCGGCCAGACGGTCAACAGCTACGGCGAGGACCTCGGCAAGCCCGGACCCGGCGAGCCGCACCTGAGCGGGCGGCAGGGACGCCCGAGCCTGGCGGACCTGATCCGCGCGCTCCAGGAGGTCGAGGGGCTCCGGCGCATCCGGCTCGTGACGCTGCACCCGTCCTACGTCACCGAGGCCTTCGCCCGCGCGATCGCCGACTGCGACAAGGTCGAGCGGTTCCTCCCGCTCCCGGCGCAGTCGGGCTCGGACGCCGTCCTGCGCGCGATGAAGCGCGGCTACAACACGGACCTGTACCGAAAGCGCGTTGCCATCCTGCGCGACGCCGTCCCCGACATCGAGCTCGCCAGCGACTGGATCGTCGGGTTCCCGGGCGAGACCGACGACGACTTCGGCCGGAGCGAGGAGCTCCTCGAGGAGATCGGGTTCACCGTCAACTACGTGTTCAAGTACGACGCCAGGCCGGGGACGCGCTCCGCGGATCGCACGGACGAGGTTCCCGATGGCGTGAAGAAGGAGCGCAACCAGCGGCTGCTCGCCGCCGCCGAGCGCGCCGGGCGCGTGCGGCACGCGGCCCAGATCGGCGAGACACGGCGGGTCTTCGTCGAGGAAGAGCGCGACGGCGTGCTGCGCGGGCGGACCGAGCACGGCCTCGCGGTGAGCTTCGAGGGCGACGACGCGCTGATCGGCTCGGAGGTCGAGGTCGAGGTGGGCCAGGCGAGTGCTTACGGACTCTCGGGCGCATCGTCGGTGAAGTCGAACCGCACCGAGACCTCCTGAGCGTCCCGCGGCTCGACGACGAGGACCTCGGGCGCGACCGACACGCGCTTGCCCTTCGCCGGGTCGATCAGGATCCGGTAGCGTCCGGGCGCGATGCCGGGGGCGGACGCCACGCCGCCCTGGAAGGTCAGCGGGTGCGCTCGCGGAGTTCCCGCGTAGCCCCGGGGCGAGACCGGATCACCCGACAAGGGCCCGACGCGCGAGTCCTCGACGAGGAACACGCGGGACTTCCCGAGCGGAGCGACGTCGCCCTTGCCCGTGACCGTGAGCTTCGTCCCGCGCTCCAGACGGACCTCCACGCTGCTGCCAGCGGATCGCACCGGAACCCGCGTGTGCTCCACGTCGACGTACCCGCGCGCCCGCGAGCGTACCCAGAAGTCGTGCACGCCCACCGGCAGCACGAGCTCGTATCGCCCGTCGCCCCCGGGGACGAGCTTCTCCCCGTAGCGCTGCCAGTTCCCCTCGCCGTCCTCGCGCCAGCGGAGCTGGAAGTAGAGGACGTCCTCGCCCGTGACGAGATCCGTCACCGACAGGCCCAGCGTGGCCACCTGCCGCAGCACGAGGTCGACGTCGTCCCGGGGCGGGATCACGTCGGGCGCCTCGGCCTGCACGCGTCCGTTGCTCGCCGTGATCAGGACCGGGAGCCCCGCTCCACCGACGAGGTCGAGCTCGTACCGCCCGCTCGCGTCGGTCTGCGTGCTCCCCGTGCCGAGGGTCTTGCCCGTCGGGGTCGGGCGCGAAGCCGTGATGCGGAGCCCGGACGCCGGAGTGCCGTCCGTGTAGACGACGGTGCCCGCGACCCGGCCGGCGGCGCTCGCGAGCAGGATGTCGCGCTCCACCGTCTCGCCGGGCACGATCCGGACCGTCACGGTGTCCGACGGCTCCGTTCGCGAGCGGGCCTTGAAGAACCCCGGCGCCTCGGCCACGAGCGTCGCCAGGCCGGGGGGGAGCCCGTCGATTCGGAACTCACCGGCGTCGTTGGCGTCCGTCTTCCGCGACTGCTTGCCCAGGCGGCACCGGACGGTCGCCGGGACCGGGACGTCGCCGGCCAGCACCCGGCCCCGCACCGAGCCGGTCGCGCCCATGACGAGCTCCACCTCGACGTGGTCGTTGGGGGCCGCGAGCGTGACGGAGGTCGAGGTCTTCCCGAGGCCCGGGCGGCTCGCACTGACCTGGATCAGCTTCACTCCCGGGACGAGAGGTCCCAATCGGAAGTGCCCGTTCTCGTCCGTGAAGACGCCGCGCGACTCGTCTCCTGCCCGGTGGCGCAGTTCGAACCGGCTCGTCTGGCTCAGCGCGCTGTTCGGTGAGGTCGCGGTGACGTGCGCGTCCGGGATCGGCTCCCCGGCGGAGTCGACCACGCGACCGGTCACGGCGGCTCCCGGAATGAGCCGCATCTCGAGCCTGGTTCCCGCTGCGACGTGCTTCGAGAGGTCACCGCGGAACACGGACGTGAGGAACCCCGGTGCCCGCGCCGTGACGCGTGGCGAGGCGTTCGCTCCGGGAACGACTTCGATCACGAACTCGCCGTCCTCGTCGGTCACCGCGATCGGCTCGTACTTGACCAGGACCTCGACGCCCGCGAGCGGCGTTTCCTCGTACGCGTGGAGGACCCGTCCGACGACGCGAGGTCCCGTCCCCAGCGCGATCTCCCAGGTCGTCAGCGGACCGTCCTCGAGCGAGAGCGACCGCCACAGGGGGAGCCCGCCGGGACGCCGGAGACCGACCTTCACCGTCGCGCCGGCGGGCAGGCCGGAGATCCGGAACGCACCGGACGCGTCGGTCGTCGCCGCGAGGCGGTCCGAGAAGACCGCTCCGTCCCAGTGGTCGCGGCGCGTCGTGACGAGCACGCCCGGCACGCCCGCCCGCCCGAAGTCCTCGACGACGCGGCCTTCGAGCACGCTCTCGCGCTCGAGCTCGAACTCCCGTTCCGTGCCCGGACGGTGTCCGTCGAAGAAGAGGGCGAACCCCTCCGCCTCGATCTGGACCTGCACCGGTCGAAAAGCGATCCGGTCCTCGAAGCGCAGTCGGCCGTGCGCGTCGGTCGACTGCACGTCGAGCGGGGCCGTCCAGCCCTCGCGCGGAACGGAGGCGTCGAGGAGCGTCACGAGGGCGTCGGCGACGCTCGAGCCGGACTCGTCGACGACGCGACCGTAGACGGCGGTCGGATCGAAGCCGACCTCGACGAGCCTCGGCGGCTCCGGCGCCGGCGCGACGGAAGTGCGGGCCTCGTCGCGGGCGGGCTGGAGGCCGCCCGGTCTCTCCTCCGGGGCTCTCACGCCGTCGGGAGTGGCCTCTCCCGGTTCTCCGGCGACGCGCCTGGCCGATGCCGGCCGGGACTCCGGGCCGCGACCGAGGAGGAGCACGAGCGTCCCGCACGCCAGCGCGATGGCACACAGGGCGAGCAGCGGGCTCGACTTCATCGGGTTCCGTCCCGGGCGCGGCGCAGCCACACGCGCACCTCGCGCGGGCCCGGTTCGGGGCCCGGTCCCTTTCCGCGCTCGGCGAGGTCCGCCAAGAGCTCCTCGTCGTCCAGCTCCGCGAGCTGCTCGACGTCGTAGACACCGACGGAGGCGAGCCAGTCGGTGCCTCGGCGACCCATGCCGGCGAGCCGCAGCAGGCGGGCCTCGTCGAGCAGCGCCCGGCGCTCGTGGTCGGTGACCGCGAGCACCTCGGAGAGCTCTCCCGTCTCGAGACCGCGCACGAGCTCCTCGAACCCGAGCGGTTCGCCGATCGCGGCGAGCCGGTTCTCGTCGCGGATCAGGTCGCGGACGTGGGGCTCTGTACTGCGTACGGTGTTGGCCTCGAGTCGGGGCAGTACGAGCGCGGTGACGAAGAACGTCGCGGACAGGCCGAGCACGCGCAGCTCGAAGTCGCCGCGCCGCTTCTCGTCGAAGAGGTCGCGCTCGAACTCCGGGACGAACCGGATCGCGACCAGGAAGCGCGCGAAGGTGTAGCACCCGATCGCGAAGGGGGGGAAGCCGAGGAAGCCCGCGACGGGCATCTCGAACAGCTTCAGCTCCTCGAAGAACGGCACCGTGTAGATCCACTTGGCGGCGGACCAGTAGTTCCAGAACTCCCACAGGAGCCCGCAGATCGCGCCCGCGAGGAGGTACCGGACGAGCACCGTGCGGTCGCCCCGCGCGAGGAGCGTGAGGTGGGACCTCGCTCCGAGACGACAGAGCAACGGCTCCAGCATGAGAACCGTCGCACCCCAGATGAGCGGATAGGCGACCTCCGGGAAGAGGAGCGGCAGGACCAGGCAGGCGGCCCCGGCGAGCATCATGTTCGCGAGGAAGCGCTGCCCCGGTCGAAACGTGCGACCGGCGGCGAGGCGCGGGATCCCGAAGGCCGCCAGGAGATCGGCCGTCTCGATGACGCCGGGCAGGACCGTCGCGAACGAGATCGAGATGCCGAGCAACCGCTCGAGCCGCACCTCGGGCACCTCGACGTAGTACCAGTTCTCGAGAACGAAGTTGGCGGTCTCGAAGAAGAGCCAGAACGCGACGGACCACGGGAGCAGGAGCAGCAGGGCGCGCGGCCGCGACAGGAGGAGCGAGCCGCCCGTGCGCAGGTGCACGACGCCGTCCGCGAGCGCGATCCAGCCCCACCACGCGAAGACGTAGAACCAGGTCGGGAACGGCGGCACGTCCAGGAGGAGGCCGATCTCCGCCAGGACGAGCGTGACGGCGCCCGCGATCGCGAGCGCGCGCGCGGCCGTCGGTCGTGCGGGAGAGTCGTTCATGACCTGCTGATCGACTCCCCGCGCGCCGGTCAGCCCAGGAGGTCCTTGACCGTGTCGCGCTCGGACTCGAGCTCGGCGACGGTCTTGGCCAGCCTGTCCGCGAGGAACTCGCCGAGCTCGAGGCCCTGCACGATCTCCCAGCCGCCCTTGCCGTCCGCGCGCACCGGGAACGAGCTGATGAGGCCCTCCGGTACGCCGTAGGACCCGTCGCTCTTGACGCACACCGAGCGCCACTCGCCCGCCGGCGTCTCGGTCCTCTGGTCGCGCACGTGGTCGACCAGCGCGTTCGCCGCCGACGCGGCGCTCGAGAGCCCGCGCGCGCCGATGATCGCAGCACCGCGTTTCTGCACGGTGGTGATGAACTCGCCCTGCAACCAGTCGAGGTCGCCGATCACGGCGTCGGCGGGCTTCCCGTCGATCGTCGTGTGATAGAAGTCGGGCACCTGTGTGGCCGAGTGGTTGCCCCAGATCAGGGCGTTCGAGACGGACGTGCTGTGCACGCCGGCCTTCAGCGCGAGCTGCGCGGCCGCGCGGTTCTGATCCAGGCGCGTCATCGCCGTGAACCGGTCGTCCGGAACGTCGGGCGCCGAGTGCATGCAGATCAGGGCGTTCGTGTTGCACGGGTTCCCGACGACGGCCACGCGCACGTCACTCGCCGCGTGGTCGTTGATCGCACGCCCCTGGCCCGTGAAGATCGGCCCGTTCTCGCGGATCAGATCGCCGCGCTCCATGCCCGGTCCGCGCGGCTTGCTGCCGACGAGCAGGGACCAGTTCGCGTCCCGGAAGCCCTCGTTCACGTCGCTCGTGAGGACCATCCCGTCGAGCAGCGGGAAGGCGCAGTCCTCGAGCTCCATCGCGACCCCTTTCAGGGCGGCCATCGGCTTCTCCGCCGGGATCTCGATCAACTGGAGGATCACGGGCTGGTCGGGGCCGAACATCTGGCCGCTGGCGATGCGGAAGACGAGGGCGTACCCGATCTGCCCGGCGGCACCGGTGACGGCGACGCGAATGGGGGCCTGGCTCATCGATCTGTCTCTGGGCTGTTGGGGGCGCGGGAGGGGATCCGATCCGGAAACGGATCCCTAGTTTGCCGCCGCAAGGGGGCCAGGGAAGCCCGGAGGTCCGATTCCGGCGGGTGTTCGGTGGCGTCCCGCGAGGTCTTGCCCTAGAGGCTCGCATCGCGTTCTCTGGTCCGCCCTTCTATTGGGGCCCCTCTCACATCCGGTACCCGCGCACATGCAGTGGAGTAGACTTCGAATGGAACCCGCCGCGTCGATGGGACGTTGTGCCGGAGGAGAGGTTCCGAACGCGGGTACCGCGCTCTCTCAACGCGAACCCGCCTCCACCGGCATGAAGCAGGCTCTACGCGAACCCCTGGGAGCCCAACTCCTCGTCCGAGAGCTCTGCGAAGAGGCTCGCCGGTTCCGGTTCGACGTCGCTCCGAACCCCTGCGTGGGAGCGGCCGTGCTCTCCGACGACGGGAGCGTCGTGAGCCGCGGTTTCCACGAACACTGGGGCGGACCCCATGCCGAGCTGGCCGCGCTCGAGGCCGCCGCGAAGAGCGGGGTCGCGAAGGAGCGCTGGACGACCCTCGTGGTCACCCTGGA
>JAJDET010000360.1 GCA_029259655.1 Planctomycetota bacterium | reverse complement strand
CGGCTCCTGCCGGCACTTTGCGCGCACCGGCGTCCTCGACGACCTGTTCAAGGTCGACTGCGGGGCCGGCACGCGCAAAGCACCAGCAGGAACCGACTCGAGGCGTTCTGGCTCACGACCCCGTGAGGGATGCGGGCTAGTACCGCGAACACGCGATCGGTGGCGTTTCGGTTCTTCGGCGCTTGTCTCGAGGGTTCGCGGACTGCTAGAACGCGCCTGCTCGCCCGCAAGGTCGAGTGACGCTTCGAGATCCGTGCGCGCCTCGTGCGCGCTTCGGCGCTCGATCCGTGACGCACATTGCGAGGCCCATTCGATCGCGAGTGGGCTTCGCTTTTTTTTGGGACTCCGGCTACGTCCCGCGGAGCTCCTGGGCGAGCTCCATGTTCGCCTGGAAGATCATCCCCATGAGCTCGCGCTTGAGCTCGTGGTTCTCCTCGCCGTCGGAGAGCCCCTGCACGTCGCGGTACCAGGACGCGACGCCGGGATCTCTCGCGCGCATGCTCTGGAGGCCGTCGATCTGCTCCTCCGCATCCGCGAGCGCCGCGTTCAGCTTCGCGATGCGCCGCTCGAGTCGATCGATCTGGGTCGTGTGCTCTTCGGAGAGTTTCGTCGCCCTCTCGTGCCACTCGACCCGCGCGCGCTGCATCGCGAGCTCGACGAGCTCGCGCCGAACCTCGGCGACCTCGTCGCGGGCGACGAGCGCGGTGACCTGCGACTCGGGCGAGTGCTCGATGGACACGTCGGGCGGAGGTTCGGGCTCCGGCGCGGGTTGCGGTGCGGGGGCCTCGATCACCGGTTCGGGCTCGGACACCGGTTCGGTTGCGTGTTCCGCCTCGGGCTCGTGCTTCGCATCCTCGGAGAGCTCGCGCTCCAGGCGCGACTGCACTCCGTCGTAGAGCTCGGTGTGAACGCAGTGATTGCCGCCGCCCGCGCAGGAGACCGAAGCGCCCTCGACGGCGACGCCGATCAGCGTGTCGACCCAGCGAACGCCCGTGCGCGAGCCATCCGCGAGGCCGATACCGATGCGCACAGGGACGATGCGTCCGCCGAGCTCGACCCCCTCGTTCTTCCCGCGGTCGATGGCCTGCTTCGCGGCCTTCTCGGCCCGTACCAGCTCCGTCCCCGGCAGGAACAGGACGAGCTTCTCCTCGTCCTCGAGGCCCACGACGGATACACCGCCGAGCGCCTCGCGCAGCCAGGCGACGACGATCGCGAGCCCGGAGCGCTCGCCGTCCTCCCCACCCAGGTCGCGAAACTTCTTCGCGTTCAGGAGCTTCACCGCGAGCAGGCTGGCCGCCTGTTTCGCGCGGAGTCCGGAGAAGAACTCGGCGCGCATGTGCGCGAGGACCGCCGTCCGGCTCGGGCCCACGACGGATTCCGGGGGTGAGCCGGGAAAACCGCGGGCCAGGTACTCGGTCATGAAGGGACTCCGAGCCCGATGGGAGGGCTCCGGAGCGAGCGTCGACATGCTCGCCGTCCGGCCTTGAACCGAAAGGCCGGCTCCGCCTCTGCCGGCCTCACTCTTTGGTCGGATCCCCGTTCAGGAGCGCCAGGAGCGCGTCCCTGTTCACGAGGAGATCCGCCAGCGTGTGGCGGTCCAGTTCCCGGAAGAACGCGTCCAGCGCGCCCTCCAGGACGCCCTTGAGTCCGCAAGCGGACGTGATGGGGCACGTGTTGGAGCGCGGCTCGAAGCACTCGACCAGGCGGAAGCCCGGCTCGGTCTTCGCGACGACCTGCCCGACCTTGATCTCCTCGGGCGGGACGGCGAGCAAGACGCCGCCCGCGCGCCCGCGGACCGTCTTGACCCAGCCCTCACGCGCCAGCTTCTGCACGACCTTGACGAGGTGGTTGCGCGAGACACCGAAGGCACGCCCGATCTCACCGATCGAGACGCGCTGGGTGGGGCGCAGGCTCAGGTAGTAGAGGACGCGCAGCGAGTGATCGGTGAAGCGGGTGAGGTGCACGGACGGAGCTCCGTCCGTGTTGTCGACCGGACCACGCGGAACCTGACGGTTCTGCCCCGTCGATGGCGGCGGCCAGCCCGCTACCAGCCCGATATCGGGACCCCTGGAAAGACTTTCTCCGTGTAGGGCCCCACACCGAACCCGGTCCATTCGAAGCTGCTCGCCCCGTGCCGGCTCAGCGGTCTCGATCCCCGACCAGCTCCGCGAACTCGGGATCGCCGCGAAGTGACGCCAGGTCGGCGTCGTTCGGGGCGGAGGACGCGACGTCGAAGCCGCTTGCACTCGACTCGCGCAGCGCCGCGAGACTCCGGGGGCGGTCGCCCGCCAGCGCGTGCATGCAGGCCGCGTTGTACCAGGCCGCCGCAGGCTCGTGGTCGGCCTCGGCGGCGCGCTCGAACGCGCGTGCCGCGCGAGCGTGGCGCTCGAGGTTCATGTTCGACATCGCAAGCCGCAGCCAGGCCCGACCGTCATCGGGCGTTTCCGCGAGGTGGTCGGTGTAAGCCGCGGCCGCCTCTTCCCACTCTTGATAGGAGTAGTGGGCGAGGGCACGACGCAGGGGAGAGCGCGAGGGCGCATCGGTATCCCGCTCCAGCAGCCGTTCGCGAAAGAACGCGACCGTGCGAGAGAGAATGGCCCGCGAACGAGGCGTGTCGTCGAGGATGTCGAAGGCGTGGTGACCGTCGGCGTGATTGACCAGCTCGACCGTTGCCCCGTCCTGCATGGCCCGGCTCGCGAGCTCCTCGATGCGCCTGTTCAGGTCCGGTGCGTCGCGACCGGCTCGCGCGAGAAACAGCGCAGTGTCTCCCGGCGACGAGTAGCTCGCGGGCGCACCGTAGTAGAGCGCCGCGCACGCGAGGCCCAGGCGTGGATCGGTGATCACCGAGTAGAAGCCCATCACGTTGCCCGAGACGGCGAACGCACCGATCCTGTTGGAGCGGATGCCGAAGCGCTCCCCCTCGGTTCGGACGAACCCGAAGAACGCACGCAACTCGTCGACGTGGGTGCCCCAGGACGTGTCCGCGATCGCCACGGCCATGCCCGAGGAGGCGACGTAGCGCGCCCATGACCGGTACTGCGCCCGGTCGAGCACCGATCCCTGCCCCGTGGCGGCCGCCATCACCACGAGCGGCAACTCGCCGCTCGGCTCGTTCGGAGGCAGGTACAGGTGGAAGGGACGCTCCGCGCCCGAGGGCGTCGGGTACACCAGATCCGTCCGCACACGCACCTCTTGCATCTCCGGGGACTCGACCACGATCCCCCAATCGGTCATGGAGTGCTGCGCGTGTGCGGCCCATGGACCGGGCGCGAGCGAGAGGAGGACCAGTGCGATCGGACGCCTCGGACGGAAGAGGATGGGCATCTTCAGTGGCTCGGGGACGGGTTGGGTTCGGCCGCGAAGACCCTGCGCTTCGCGGTCGGCACCCGTCCTGAGAGGACGAGGATCCTCGCCCCCTGCAAACATCCGCCGAAAATCTAGCCCGCATCCCTCACGGGTTTCGCGGCCAGAACACCACGAACGGCCGGCTGCGTCGGCCTCTCGGCTCCTGCCGGCACTTTGCGCGCACCGGCGTCCTCGACGACCTGTTCAAGGTCGACTGCGGGGCCTGCACGCGCAAAGCACCAGCAGGAACCGACTCGAGGCGTTCTGGCTCACGACCCCGTGAGGGATGCGGGCTAGAGGCGCGGCCGACAAGGCCGTGCCTCGCGAGGCCGAAGGCCGAGCCCGGCGCGGAGTCGCGCCGTAGCCGCCCGCAGGGCATCCTTGGCGCGCGCTGATGCGCGCCAAGTCACGCGTGGCCGACTTGTCGGCCGCGCTCCTAGATCCTAGAGCCCGAGCTCGCCCTTCGTCTCCGCGATCAGCCGCTCCTGCGTCTCGACGTCACGCTCGCGCGCGGACCGCGCGCCCGGATAGACCGGCGCGTGCTGACGCGGATAGAGCTCCGTCCTCAGGTGCGCGAGCATCGAGTGGCCGACGCGGCGGCGGCGCTCCGCGCGCAGCGTGCCGAGCGCGATCGGTCCCACGACGATGCGTTCGCCGGGACCGGGCGGGGCCTCGGCCAGGACGCGGCCGTCGTAGTCGACGAGCATGCTGCCGCCGGGCCACGAGAAGGGCGCGTAGTTCGCGAGTGACGCGCCCTGGTTCGCCGCCACGACGAACGCCGTGTTCTCGAGCGCGCGGCAGCGATTGACGACCGTCCACCAGTCGGTCGGCTTCGTCGCGCCCCAGGGGTCCATGTAGGCGGAGATCCGGATCAGGACCTCGGCGCCCTTGAGCGCGAGCTCTCGCAGCACCTCCGGGAAGAGCCAGTCGTAGCAGGTCGCGACGGCGAGCTTACCGATCTCCGTGTCCGTCACCGGCAGCGGATCGTCGGGATACCCGTCGATGTCGTGCGGGCTCGCGTGCACCTCCCACGGGATCCACGGGTTCACCTTGCGGTACTTCGCGAGCAGTCCTTCGGGGCCGATGAGGCAGGTCGTGTTGAAGACCGTGTCGGGCCAGCGCGGGTCGACCTCGAGCTGGCTCCCGGTCTGCACGTAGACCCCGAGCTCACGCGCCTTCTTCGCGATGGCGTCCGTGTGCTCGTTGGGCACCTCGACCGCGAGCTTCTCGAGCAGCTCCTCGGCGGTCGGATAGACCGGGGCGGAGAGCGAGAACTCGGGGAACACGACGAGCTTGACGTCGTGGAACGGTCGGTAGCCGACGACGGCGTGCTCGAGCATCTCGAGCGCGCGCGCGGTGTTCTTCGCCATGTCCTGGCGACGCGCCGGGTTCGGCATGTCCGTCTGGCAGGCGGCGGCGTAGTAGAGCTCCATGGTGAGGCCTCAGCGGACGACGGGGCGCGGCGGCTCGCGGCGCGTGTTCTTCGAAGAGAGCCACGAGGGGTGGGTGAGTCCCAGCGGTGCTTCCGGGGGATAGTTCTCCATCGCGGCGAACGGGAGCGGCTCGATCGTGTCGGGATTCGACGTGTGCGGGCACATGTCCTTGCAGTATCCGCGCACACGCAGGAGGAACGTGGCGCGGGAGGAAACGTCTCGCTCCGGGAAGTCCGCCGGGTCGAAGAAGAGCTCCATCTCGTCGCCGCGCGCGTAGATCGCGAAGCGGTCGTCGCGCGCCAAGAGGAGGTCGAGCGCGTCCCCGTACTCCGTGTACCGGCCCGCGAGCGCCTTGAAGCTCGAAGTGCTGTCCCTGTTCGCGTGGTCGAAGAGGAGCGGTTTCTGCCCGTCGGGCGAGTACTCCCGCGGGAATCCCGAATAGACGAGCTCGGCCGCGCTCGGGTGCACCTCGTGCACGCGCATCGCACCCGACGCGAGCGCGGCTTCCGAGACGTCCTCGGCCAGGAACACCTGATCGATCGAGACGACCAGGTTCGAGGAGAGCCGCAGGCGGAGCTCGCCGCCGACGATCATGTCGGAGAGCCACGGCGTGATCTCGAGCGCCATCGTGCGCGGCTTGCCGGCCGGGTAGCCGAACTCGGGGAGCACCGACCGCCACTCGCCCTCCGCGTCGCCCGGGACCTCGAGCGTCCACGATTCCATCCGCAGGTTTCCCTGCCAGGCGGCGTAGTTCAGACGCGAGAACGGGTACTCGACCCAGCCGTGGACGAAGAGGAAGACAGGGCCCTCGACGCCCGCGAGGTCCTCGGCCGGGAACGCGAGCTCCGTCGCCCACGGCGCGCCGTAGCCGAGGAGCCTCTGGTGCACGGAGAGCGGCGCGGCGTAGTCGCGGTCGACCTCGAGCACGGAGGCGAGGTCGTCGCGCGGGCTCGGTTCCGGGTCCGTGTAGAGCCGGCGATCCTCGACCTCGAGCTCGCGACTCACCGCACGCGTGGGGAAGACGCGCGCGTCCTCGCGCAGGAGCAACGGGCGTCCGGTCGCGAGGTTCTCGTCGGTGGCGAAGCGCTCGTCCGGATGGACTCGCGTCCCCGCCGGGTGCTCGACCCGGATGAGCGACGCCTCGTCGAGGTAGACGACCTCTTCCATCGGCTCCGCGAGCAGCACCTCGTAGCGCCCGTCGCGCGGGACCAGGCGCTCGCCGATCCGCACGACCTCCTCGGGATCGGGCGGCCCGAACGCGCCCGGCTCGAGCATGAAGCCGATGCCGCCGACGCCGAGGCAATCGGTCAGGTACTCGTGCGCGTCCCCGTTCCAGAAGAAGACGATCGGGCACGACGACGGTTCGCGATCGTGTTGCTCGACCGCGTGCAGCGTTCCTGCGGCCAGGTCCAGCTCGGCTTGCTGGACGCGGTCGGCCCACAGGATGCGCAGGTTCACGCGCTCCTCGCCCGCGAGGTTGAAGTGGAGGGCGGGTGGCGCGACCGATGCGAAGCCGCCGCCGAGACCCGCATAGCCCGCGCGTGTCGCGCCGAGTCCCACGACCTCGACTCGCGCCCCGATGCCGAGCGACTTCCCGCGAGCCTTCGACGGGTCCAGGAAACCCCGCGCGAGGATCCCGATCCAGTCGTTCCCGGGCTCGGTCACGTTCTTCAGCACGAGCGGTGCTCCGCCGTTCCTCACCGCTGCGAGGTCGAGGTCGCCGTCCGTGTCCAGGTCGAAGAAGACGTGTCCGCGCATACCGTCTCCGTCGAACGCTTCGAGTCCGACGTCGTCGGTCGCGTCGCTCCAGCTCCCCGCTCCGTCGTTCATCACGAGGCGCAGCGAGCTCCCGACCAGGAAGCAATCGAGGTCGCCGTCGCGGTCCACGTCGAGGAGCGTCGAGCCGAAGGCCGCACCGCCCGCCGCGCGACCGAAGGCCTCGTCCCGTACGAAGCCGCCCGCCGGATCGGCGCGCAGGAGCCGCGGCGCTCCGTTCGGCGACGAGAGGACCCAGTCGACCAGAGTGTCGCCGTCCACGTCGCCCAGCGCGACCGACGCGAAGGGCTCGCTCCCCGCGGCGGGGAAGGCTGTCTTCGTGAAGCCCCAGAGCCGGTCGCTGAGCCAGACCGTCGGCGACGGAGCACCTGTCACGAGGTCGAGGTCCCCGTCCCCGTCGTAGTCCGCGGCGAGTACGGAGAGCACGGCGGCCCCGCTCGTCACTCCGCTCTCGGCCGTCACGTCGGAGAACCGGCTCCCGTCCCACAAGAGGAGCGCGAGCCCGTTCTCGCGAGCGAGCGCGAGATCGAGGTCGCCGTCCTGGTCCAGGTCGCCGACGGCGACGCCGGTCGTCGCGCCGCTCCCCGCCGCGCACTCGATTTCGCGCGTGAAGGCGCTCTCTCCGGCCGGCGCCTCGCGCGCCAGCAGGCGGTCCGGCCCGTCGCGCCCCAGGAAGAGCTCGGGGAGCGCGTCCCCGTCGAAGTCCGCCGGCGCGACCGCGATCGTCCGCGCGTCGCCCGCCGGGAAGCCGAGGGCTTCCGACGCGTCCAGGAGCTCGCCGCCGTCGTTCTCGAGGACGTGAACGTCGGGCCCGCGGCCGAAGTTCGCGAGCACGAGATCGAAGTCGCCGTCCTGATCGAGATCGGCCGCCGCCGCGCCGCCCGAGAGCGCCGCCGCACTCGAGGACCCGGGAGTCGCCGGGCCCCCGGGCCCGCCGTGAACGACATCGCTCAGCTCTGCCGCATGGAAGACCACAGCTCGCTCCGAGACCGGTGCGCGGTCGGGGCGCGGCAGGTCGAAGTCGCGGATCGCGGCCGCCAGCGGGCCCATCTTCCCGTAGACCGTCTTGAACTCGAGGCTGCGATCGCTCGCTCTCAGCGTCTCGAACTCCTTCAGAGCACGGGCCTGGCCCTCGAAGTCTCCGAGGTCGGCTCGCGCCGTGCCGAGCTGGTACCAGGCCGACCGGTTGAGAGGTTCGAGTGCGATGCTCCGCTCGAAGACGTCGCGCGCCTCCTCCACGCGGTCGAGGTCGTACAGCGCGGCGCCGAGGAGGTAGAGCGTGGAAGCGTCGTCGGGGTGGTCGTCGAGGACCGCGCGGAAGTGTCCGGCGGCCTCCTCCACGCTCTCCAGCCCCGGCTGGCGGGCGAGCAGGATGCCCATGCAGTAGTGGGCCTCGGCTTCGTCGGGGTGCTCGGCGAGGATGTCGCGGAAGAGCTCGATCGCCGCGAGCTCGTCCTCGGGGTTGCCCTTGTTCAGGGTCGCGATGCCGAGGTTGATCCGTCCCTGGGTCCAGTCGGGGACGAGCGCGAGCACCTCCTTCCAGGTCGCCTCCGCCCGCGCAGGCTGGAACTGCTCGAGCTCCACGACGCCGCGGTTCGCGAGCCGCCAGACCTGCCGGAGGTCCGGCTCGGGTACGGGCGGCTTCGAGCACGCCACGAGGGTGACCAGGGAGCAGGCGAGTGTGGCACGCAGCGTTTCGGGTCTCACGCGGGGGATTGTAGGAGCCGAGTGGGGGAGCCCGAAGCGGCGCTCCGGGCGTAGCCACTACGCCCGGATCCGCTACATTCGAGGAGCTTCCCGGTTCCCGTTACCCGGAGCCATTCCACGACCATGCATCCCGTCGCCGAGCCCTCGCCGCGGCTACGGCGTGTTCTGACCCGCGTGCTCGCCCTCGGTGCCCTGCTCGCGTGGCCGGCCGCCCCGACCGCGGCACCGTTCCAGGGGTTCAACCCCAGCGGCGAGCAGAGCCTGCCCTCGACGAGCGGCGACTTCCTCAAGGACTGGCACTGGTGGTGGCACTTCAACCGCGAGCAGTACCTCAACCTGCGCGAGGTGATCTTCAAGGGCTCGCCCAGGACCGGAGGCCGGGACTTCTTCCTCGGGATCGGCGAGCGCGAGATCGTGATCGATCCGACCAAGCTGTCGCCCTACGAGCTGCGCGTGCAGATCGTCCCGGCCCTGATGGCGGCGATCGAAAACGAGGACGCCCCCGGGGGCCTGCTCCAGGCGGCGCTGATGGCGCTCGCGAAGATCGGGCCCGACGGCGAGCTCGCGGACGGTGACCCGTTCGACGAGATCTTCCTCGCTCACCTGACCCACGACTCGATCGGCGTGCGTGAGCGCGCCGTCCTGGCGCTGGGGGTCTTCGGGCGGACCGATTCGGTCCCGATCCTGATCGAGCTCCTGAACGACTCGCACGCGGCCCAGCGGCTGCTCGAGAAGACGGAGGTCCCGCGCAAGATGCGCGCGTACGCCGCCTACTCGCTCGGTCTGATCGGTGCGCGGAACGAGGACACGGGCATGCGGCGCGCCATCCTGGCCGAGCTCGTCGACGTTCTCGAGGGGCCGAAGTTCGCGACGCGCGACATCAAGACCGCGTGCATGAACGCGTTCGGGCTGATGCCCCTCGATGTGCGCGAGTGGGAGGAGATCCCGAAGCGCGTCGGGACGCGCCCGCTCCCCCGGCCCGACCCGTTGAAGTCGCGCCAGGGGCAGCTCCGCTGGCTCCTGCGCTATCTCGACGACTTCCGGATCAACCACGAGCTGATCCGCGCCCACGTCCCGATCGCGCTCCTACGGCTCCTGCCCGGCGCGGACCCGCGCATGAAGGAGGAGGTCGCGGACCCGCTCTTGAAGCTCGTCGGGCGCTACGCGAACGAGCGCAGCGAGCTCCAGCAGAGCTGTCTCATCGCACTCGGAGAGATCGGGGACCTCGACGCCGACGACGTCGACCGCGACATCGTCAAGACGCTCGAACGGATGGTCCAGAAGGGAGACCAGGTCTCGCGACGGTTCGCGCTGATGGGGCTCGGGCGCATCGGCGCGAGTCCCGGACGCGGCGAGGCGCCGTTCGCCTCGTCCGGTCGCGTCCTGCGTGCCCTGCTGCGCGAGCTCAGCTCCTTCGGCGAGAGCCGCCAGCACGCGTGGGCCGCGCTCGGCCTGGGGGTGATGCTGCGGGAGCTCGCGGACGCGCGGCAACCGATGCCGGCCGAGCCCCTCGAGCCGCTGCGCAAGGCGCTCTTCAAGTGCCGCACGCCGCTCGACATCGGCGCGTACTCGCTCGCCCTCGGCCTCGCCCGCGACATCGAGAGCCTGGAGGTCCTCGAGACCAAGCTCGAGCTCTTCAACATCGAGGGCGCGAAGGGACTGGTGGCGCTCGCCATGGGGATGGTGGGCCACCGGGACGCGGAGGAGCCGCTCCTCGCGATCCTGCGCGACTCGGAGTTCCGCGGCGAGCAGATGGAGCTCACGTCGATCGCCCTCGCACTGCTCGGCTCGGAGGAGCGGCTCCCCCTCCTCGAGGAGCTCCTCGCGGCGGCCGGGAGCGAAGCCTCTCGCGGCCCCATCGTCGCCGCGCTCGGCCGCTCGGGCGACCGCCGGTCGATCCCGACCCTGGTCGAGATCCTGAGCGACCTGGAAGACACCACACAGGGCCTGCTGACCGCTGCCGCCGTCGCGCTCGGAAACATCGCCGACAAGGACAAGATCCTGTGGCGCGCGACCTACTCGACGAACGTGAACTACGCCGCCACCCCGACCTCGCTCTTCGGCGGCGGCATCCTCGACGTTTTCTAGCGGTGTGACCGGCGCGCATCCGAGCGCTCCACAGCCGCGCTCCCCCCGACGCCGAAGGCGTCGCCCGCGCCCCGGGGGGCCGCGTACGCCGTAGGCATTCTCGGCGCGCGCTGATGCGCGCCGAGTCAACCCCGGCTACCCTCCTCCGCCTTGGGTCAGCAGAGCCTCAGCGTCGTCGTTCCGGTCTACAACAGTGCGGAGATCCTCCCGCATCTGATCCAGCGGCTCGAGCCGGTCCTCGCGGCCCGGGCCGACGAGTACGAGGTGATTCTCGTCGACGACTCGAGCTCCGACGGGAGCTGGGAGGTCGTCCGGTCGCTCGCGCGCGAGCGGAGCTGGCTGCGCGGGGTCCGGATGGTTCGCAACTACGGCCAGCACAACGCGATCCTGTGCGGCGTTCGGGAAGCGCGCATGGAGATCGTCGTGACCGTGGACGACGACCTGCAGCATCCGCCCGAGGAGATTCCGAAGCTGCTGGACGTCCTCGACGAAGGGTGCGACGTCGTCTACGGGACACCGCAGAAGGAACAGCACGGGCTCTTCCGCGACCTGGCCACGCGCGTGACGAAGCTGGCCCTGCAGAGCGCCATGGGCGCCGAAACCGCCCGCAAGGTCAGCGCCTTCCGCGTATTCCGGCGGGAGCTCTCCAAGGCGTTCGCCGACTACCGGAGCCAGTTCGTCTCGATCGACGTCTTGCTCACATGGGGGACGTCGCGATTCGCCGCGATCCCCGTCCGCCACGACCCGCGAACGATGGGGGAGTCGAACTACACCTTCAAGAAGCTCGTGACCCACGCTCTGAACATGGCGACCGGGTTCAGCACCTTCCCGCTCCAGATCGCGAGCGTCACGGGCTTCGCCTTCGTCCTCGTGGGAGCTGGAGTCCTCGTGTTCGTCGTCGGGCGCTTCCTCTTCTTCACGCCGCCGGGCGAATCCGTGCCGGGTTTCGCGTTCCTGGCGTCCGTCATCGCCCTGTTCTCGGGTGCACAGCTCTTCGCCCTCGGGATCATGGGCGAGTACCTCGCCCGGATGCACTTCCGGATGATGGAGCGCCCGCCGTTCGCGATCCGGAGCACGACCGAGGGAGCTGTTGGCCCCGACTGACGCACCCTGCCGTCTGCTCGACTGGGACTCCGAGTTCTTCGGCCGGAGGATCGCGCGCGTGAACGCCGCCCGCCTCGAGCGCGGGGACGAGCGCGAGCTTCGTGCCTGGGCCGAGCGCGAGTCCGTCGAGTGCCTCTACTTCCAGGCCGACGCCTCCGACCGCGAGACGCACGCTGTCGCGCGCGACGCGGGCTTCCGCTTCGTCGACGTGAGGATCACGTTCGAGCGCGAGCTCGAAGCTGCAGCTGCCGGGGAGCCGTCGAGCGTGCGGTCGAGCCGCCCGGACGACGTCGAGCTCCTGAAGGCGATCGCACGCGTGAGCCACCGGGATGCCCGTTTCTACTTCGATCCCGGCTTCGACCCCGAGGCCTGCGACGCGCTCTACGAGACCTGGATCGCGAACAGCTGCGCGGGATTCGCCGACGAGGTGCTCGTGGCCGACCTCGACGACCGTCCGGCGGGCTATGCGACCTGCAGCCGGAACGAGGACGGGACCGGCCAGATCGGGCTCATCGCCGTCGACGAGCGCGCGCGCGGCCGCGGTCTCGGACGTGCGCTGGTCCGCGCCCACCTCGACTGGTGTCGCGATCGCGACCTCGCCCGGGCGATCGTCGTGACGCAGGGGCGCAACGTCGCCGCCTCCAGGCTCTACGAAGGAGAAGGCTACCGGACCCGCGCCGTCGAGCTCACCTATCACTGGTGGCCGCTAGTGGAGTGACACGCGCGTGAACGCGTGAAACGGCTCCGGGAATAGGGGAGACTCTCCTCGACCCTCACCTCACCTCTCCTCGCCCATGAAAGTCGTCCTCGCTGGTGACTACGGAACGCGGAACCTGGGAGACCAGGGGATGCTCGCCGTTCTGCGCGAACACCTGATCGAGCGACACGACGCCGAGATCACGGTGCTCTCGCGCGATCCCTCGCCGGAGTACGAGCGGCTCTATCGCGTGCGTGCGATCGAGGACTTCCACCCGACCGAGGCGACGTCCTGGTTTCGCGGGTTCAGGCGCGGAGACTCGCGCGAGCACCTCGCCGCGATCACCGACGCCGTGCGCGAGGCGGACGTGCTCGTGCTCGGCGGCGGCCGGATGTTCTTCGACTACCGCGCCAGCTTCATGCGCGGCAACCTCGCCGCTTACGTTCAGCTCTCCTCCCTGGCGCACTTCCTCGACACGCCGGTGATGCTCTTCGCTCTGAGCGTCGTGTCCGAGACGAACGGAACTGCGCGAGATCAGGTGCGCTACATCGCCGAGGGGGCCGACATCGTCACCGTGCGGGAGCTCCCTTCGAGCGACAACCTCGCCGAGCTGGGCGTCGACCGCGAGCGGATCCACGTCCTCCCGGATCCGACGCTCGGACTCCCCTTTCTAGATCCCGAGGTCAGCTATGGGCTGCGCTCGGGTGCGGAGTGGCTGGCGGATGCCGACGAGCGCCTCTCCTCGCTCGAGATCGACGCCGAACGGCCGCTGGTGGGCGTCAACGTCCGGGACTACGCGTGGCGCGACGGGGTCGAGGGGCAGGAACGCTCGGAGACCCAGCTCGCCGAGCTCCTCGACGGCGTCGTGCGGAGCACCGGCTGCGGGCTCCTGTTCATTCCTCAGAGGACCGGCGAGGTCGCCGAGCTCGACGATCGCGCGATGGCGAAGAAGGTGGTCGCCCGCATGCAGGAGCGTGCAGCGTGCCGGGCGATCGAGGACGCGCTCACGATCTGGCAAGCGCTGGCGATCTACCGCAAGACGAACGCGCTCGTCTCGATGCGGCGCCACGGTCTGACGTTCGCGCTCACCCAGCAGGTCCCCGTCGTCTCGATCGGCATGGACGAGAACACCGACCACCTGATGTCCAGCCTCGGGCTGGGCGAGAACACGGTGAGCCTCGCTCCCGAACGCCTGGAGCGCTCGGTCGAGACCGTGCGCCGCGTCCTCGAGACACCCGCGGATGCTCACCGCAGCCTGTTCGCCCACGTCGGGGAGTGCGCCGCCCGGACACGCACCTACGCGGACCTCCTCACGGAGCAACTCGGACTCGCGTGAGCTCGGGGACCTCGCCGCGCGCAAGCCTCCTACGCGCGGCTCTCTGTGTGGGTGCCGGCGCGCTCGTGTTCGCGAGCCCGACGCCGGCCGGCGTCTCCGCCGAGGGCTGGCGCGTCCTGGCGATCTTCGTCGCCGTGATCGTCGGGTTCGTCCTGCAGCCGTTCCCGATGGGACCCACCGTGCTCTTCGGCGTCGTTGCGTGCGCGGCCACCGGCGGCCTCGAGCTGGACCAGCTCCTCGCCGGCTACGGCGAGAAGGTCGTGTGGCTCGTGGTGGGTGCCTTCCTGCTCGCGGGCGCCGTGCGCGACACGGGGCTCGGTCGGCGCGTCGCCCTCCTGCTCGTCCGAAAGCTCGGGCGCTCGACCCTCGGTCTCGGCTACGCCGAGGCGTTCGCGGAGCTCCTGCTCGGCCCCGTCGTCCCTTCGAACACCGCGCGCGGCGGAGGCATCCTCGCGCCGGTCAGCTCCTCCCTGTCGCGCGCGCTCGGGTCGTTGCCCGGTCGGAGTCCCGAGAAGGCGGGCGCGTACCTGACGCTCGTCGCCGCCCACTCCAACCTGATCGCCGCCGCGATGTTCCTGACCGGCATGGCTGCGAACCCGGTCTTCGCGGCAGCGGCGGAGGACGTCTTCGACGTGACCTTCGACTGGGCGACCTGGGCCAAGGCCGCGATCGTGCCCGGGCTCGTCGCGATCGCGCTGCTCCCCGCGTTCCTGTACTGGATCGTCAGGCCGACCGTCCGCGACGCGCGTCCCGCGCGCGCCATGGCCGCTCAGGAGCTCGACGCGATGGGACCCTGGACGCGGCGCGAAAAGGTCCTCGGGTGCGTGTTCGTCGGGATGCTCTTCCTGTGGTCGCTGAAAGCGTGGGGAGGGAGTGTCGGGATCGAGAAGGCACCGGACACCACGCTCGTGACGCTGCTCGGCGTCTCGGTCCTCCTGCTCCTCCGTGTTCAGGACTGGAAGCAGATGACCGGCGACTCGGCTGCCTGGGACACCCTGATCTGGCTCGGCGGGCTGCTCGCGATGGCGAACTCGCTCAAGGACCTGGCCGTGATCGGCTGGTTCGCGAACACGGCAGAGGCCTGGTTCTCGGGGACGTCCGTGCTCGTCACCGTGCTCGGGCTCGCGCTGGTCTACTTCTACTCGATGTACGCCTTCTCCATGCTGACGGCGCACATCTCGGCCATGGCCGCTGCCTTCCTCCTGGCCTGCCACGGCGCAGGGGCGCCGGCTCTCCTTGCGATCCCGCTCTTCGCCGTCTTCTCGAACCTCTGCGCCTGCACGACCAACTACTCGACCGGTCCCGTCATCATCTACTTCGGGCTGGGCTACGTGCCCGCGGCGACCTGGTTCCGGGTGGGCTTCCTGGTCTCGCTCTTCCACCTCGCCGTGTGGGTCCCCGTCGGGCTCCTCTGGTGGCGCTTCCTGGGCTGGTGGTAGCGGTTTCCGAGAAGGGCTCCAGTCGTCGAGTCCGGGGTGACGAAACCGCGATCGCCCACGTCCCCCATCGTGGGCGTACCCCCATGCGCCAGGTCTACCGGATCGACCTCACCAACTCGTACTACCTGCGTGGCCACATCCACGCCCCGGGTCAGCACGGGATCGAGGGCAAGCTCACCGACGTCAGCGCCTGCGGCGCGAGCCTCGTGTTCCTGACACCGGCCGATCCCGGCCTCGAGAAGGACGAAGAGGTCGAGCTCGGTTTCCAGGTCAAGGGCAGCGACGGCGAGCTCCTGACCACGGCCGTCGTGCGGAGCAAGAACGTCGGAGAGGCGCTCGTGCGCTACGGCTTCGAGTTCCTCGACTACGGAGGGTTCGACGACAAGGTCCCGTACGTCCTGCGCGCCGTCTTCAACCGCCGCCGCGCGCCGCGGGTGAAGCCCGAGGAATCGGTCCCCGTGGCGATCGCCGGCGATGCTCAGGCGGAAGGTCAGCTCGTGGACGTCTCGACCTCCGGAATCGCCGTGGAGGTTCCGTTCCATCTGGCCGCCGCGATCGACATCGGACAGCGCCTGGAGCTGACGCTCACGTTCCCGGGTCAGCGTGCCGCGGTGATGCTGGCCGGAGTCGTGCGCGATCGGCGCATGGCCGGCCCCGCCATACACCTCGGCGTCGAGTACGACGAGAAGGCGCCCGGCTACGGGAGCGCTTCACAGCTCATCGAGGACTTCGTCTCGACGCGTGAGCTCGAGACGGGGTTCGTGCCGCAGTAGCCGGGCGAAGGCCGGCTACTGCGTTTCCGAGGCACGGTCAGGAACCGGTTCTGACCGGGATCCGGAAGGGCTTTTCCTTCTCGGCCCGGGGGATCGTGAGCTCGAGCACGCCGTGCATGAGCTTGGCCTCGACGCGGTCGTTGTCGACCTCGAAGGGCAACTCGACCGTGCGCGTGAAGGCGCCGCTCTTGTGCTCCGTGCGGTGAGGCTGGAAGCCCTCCGGGACCTCCGGAGTCGGGAACGTGCCGGCGATCGTGAGGCGGGCTCCATCGAGCGAGACCTCTACGTCGTCCGGGCCGAGCCCGGGCACCTCGGCCGTGATCCGGACACCCTCGTCGTTCGTCCAGACGCCCATGGCGGGCGCCTCGACTCGCGGGCGGCCACTGCCGCCGAGGACCGTCGAGAGGCCGTCGTGGATCCGGAACAGGTCGTCGATCGGAGTCCAGCCGAAGGGGGTGAGTGCGTTGCGTCTCATGTCGTCTCCTTTCGCCGGGCGGTCGGCCCGGCAGGGTCGACAGGAGAAGAGCAAGCGCGGTGCCAGCTCGCGATCGGGCCTGGAGACCCCCGGAAGCCCGGTCTCACCCGGTGCATGCGCCAAGATGGCCGGACGTACTGTCAAATTGGCGGATACGAGGGCGGCTCGTCCCCGAGGCGTGCCAGGGCCTCGAGGCGTTCGGCCAGGCCGCTCTCGCGATTGCGCTGGTCGGCATTCGCCAGGGCCATCGACAGGGCGCGCTCGGAACCCACCAGCACCACCAGCCGGCGCGCGCGCGTGACGGCCGTGTAGAGCAGGTGCCGCTGCAGCATCAGGGAGTGGCGCGGGACGAGCGGCATCACGACGGCCGGGAACTCGCCGCCCTGTGCGCGGTGGACCGTGATCGCGAAGGCGGGCGCGAGATCGGAGAACTCCTCGGGGGCGTAGAAGACCTCGCGTTCGGGGAAGCGCACGAAGAACCCGCTGCCGTCGGCGTTGATTCGCGCGATGCGACCCATGTCGCCGTTGAAGACTTCCTTCTCGTAGTCGTTGCGCGTGTGGATCACGCGATCTCCCGTGCGCCACACCCGCTCGCCGCGGCGCACCTCGTGACCGCCGACGTCGAGCTCGGCGCGCAGGCGCCGGTTGAGCGCGTCCACGCCGCACTCGCCGCGGTACATAGGCGCGAGAACCTGCACGTCGTCCTCCCAGGCGAGTCCGAAACGCCGCGGGATCCGCTCGGTGACGACCTCGACCAGACGGTCGGCGGCCGCATGCTCGTCCGGGGCGCGGAAGAAGAAGAAGTCCGACGGCGGATCGGCGCTGTCCGGGAGCTCCAGCTTCTCCCCGTGCAGGATCCGGTAGGCGTTCGAGACGATCAGGCTCGTGTCCGCCTGCCGGTAGATGTGCGTCAGACTCCACTCCGGGATCGCCCCGGACTCGATCAAGTCGGCCAGTACGGATCCCGCGCCCACCGCGGGCAGCTGGTTCGGATCCCCGACGAACACGAGCCTCGTCGGCGCCTGCACGGCCTTGACCAGATGGTGCGCGAGGACGAGGTCGAGCATCGAGAGCTCGTCCACAACGACCAGGTCGGCTGCCAGCGGCGACTGCGCGTCGTGGCGAAAGCCCCCCTTCTCGGGGTCGTAGCCGAGCATGCGGTGGATGGTCGATGCGTTCCGACCCGTGGCCTCGGCGAGCCGCTTCGCCGCGCGTCCGGTCGGCGAAGCGAGGAGCACCCGCGCACCGGATCCCTCGGCGAGATCGACCAGCAATCGCACGATGGTCGTCTTCCCGACGCCCGGACCGCCGGTCAGAAGGCCCACGGGGGACCCGAGCAGGCCCAGGACCGCCTCGCGCTGCGCCTCGTGCAGCTCGATCTCGCCCTGGTCCTCGGCGCGCGCCAGCTCGTCCTTCTTCGCCAGCGACGGCACCTCCCGCGCGGCGAGGGCCATCAGGTTCTTCGCCAGCTCGCGCTCGCACGTGTAGTACATCGGGAGGTAGGCGAGGCGAGCACCCTCGCGCAGGGAAGCCTCCAGCTCGAGCTCCCCCGCCCGCGCCAGCTCGTCGATCGCGAGCGCGAGATCGTCACGGGGGACGTCCCCGAGCAGGGCCTCGGCCGCTTCGAGCAACCGGTCGGACGGGAGCAGCGAGTGTCCGTCGTTCGCGGCGCGTTCCAGCGCGAAGAGGATCCCGGCGCGCAGCCGCTCGGGACTCGCCAGGGCGAAGCCGAGCTTCTGCGCCACGCGGTCCGCGGTCGCGAAGCCGATGCCGCGCGTCCCGCGCGCCAGGCAATAGGGGTCCTCGCGCACGCGTCGCTCGCAGTCCGCGCCGAGCTTCTTCAGGACCGCATCCGCCTGCCACGGCCCCAGACCGCAATCGAGCAGGAACGCGTGCGCACGGTGGGCCAGGAGCTGGTCGCGCACCTGGGCCGCGAGGTCCTCGCGCACCCGCCGCGAGAGGCCCTCGACCTCGGCCAGGCGGTGCGGCTCGTCGCGAATGATCTCGAGCGTTCCCGACCCCAGCCGATCGACGATGCGCGCCGCGAGGGTCTTGCCCACCCCGCGGAAGGTCTTCGACGAGAGGTAGCGGACCAGGCCCTCCTCGCCGAGCGGAGGGAGGGGCTCGAGGATCTCGAACTCGAACTGCACGCCGTGGGTCCGGTGCCGACCCCAGCTCCCCCGCAGCCGCACCCGCAGACCCTCGACCGGGCCCGGCGTGCGTCCGACGGCCGCGAGACGCGAATCGAGGTCGACCGGAGGGCCTTCCGGTCCGCGACAACCCCTTTCGGGGGCGAGTTTTAGGACCGTGTAGCCCGTGTCCTCCGCGCGGAAGGTGACGCGCTCCACCGTGCCCTGCAGAACGCCCTCGGGGAATCCGGCCGCGGTCGGCGGCGGCGGGTCGTCGCCCTGCCACAGGGTGGGCTCGCCCGGTTCGGTGGCGGGGGGGCTCACGGGCGAAGGATCCGGCGAGGTCCGGGCGAATTCCAGATAAAGCTTCCGAGCACTGGGCCCGAACCTATACTTCCTCGCCTTCCACTGCCGGGGAGCCCCGCTTTCCGGCCGAGAGCGCCATGTCGATCAAGGTTCAGGTCCGCCCCAACGAGTCCCTCGAGGCTGCGATGCGGCGCTTCAAGCGCCAGTGCAACTACGGGGGCATCTTCCGCATGGCCAAGGCCAACACCTGGCACGAGAAGCGCTCCGACAAGCGCCGCCGGGAGCGCCGGGAGCGGATCCGGACGATCCTGAAGGCCGCGCGCCGATCCCGCCGCCGGGCAGCGCGGTCCTAGCAGCAGTGATTCGGCGCGCATCAGCGCGCGCCGAAGTGCCCTGCGGGCGGCCACGGCGCGACTCCGTTTCACCGGGTTGATTCGGCGCGCATCAGCGCGCGCCGAGGATGCCCTGCGGGCGGCCACGGCGCGACTCCGCGCCGGGCGAGGCCTTCGGCCTCGCGGGTGTGAGAGTGGCTGAGAGCTGTGGGGGCGTTCGCCTTCGGCCTCGCGGGGGCACGTGCTTGGGGTGGTGGCGTATCCTGAGGGGTCGTGCGCCTGTTCCCCAAGCATCGTGATCTCAGTCGGCCGCTCGATCAGGTCGAGCTCGAAGTCCGCGCGAGCGACTTCCAGATGCGGCCGGAAGACGTCCACATGCGACTGGACGCCTTCCTCCATCACCACCTGCACTGGCGCTCG
>JAJDET010000359.1 GCA_029259655.1 Planctomycetota bacterium | reverse complement strand
TACGGAGCCGCGACACTTTCCGCACGATTCGCCCGTCAGCAACGCTGCTTGGCCCGACTACCGGGCGGGCGAATCGTGCGGAAAGTGTCGCGGCTCCGTATCGGCAGCTCCGGTTACGATGGGGGTTCCGGCCGATAGCGTGAGACACCTCGGGATGGCCGAAGACCAGAACGAACCCGACCCCCATCTGATCACCCAGGTCCTGGACCGGGTCATGCGCAAGGAGCCCCGCGCCGCGGAGGAGCTCCTGCCCCTGGTGTACCGCGAGCTGCGGCGGCTCGCGCAGTCGAGGCTCTCGCACCTGGAGCCTGGCCAGACGCTCCAGGCGACCGCGCTCGTGCACGAGGCCTGGATCCGCGTGGTCGGCAACGGCGATCCGGGCTGGGAGTGCCGCGCGCACTTTTTCGGCGCGGCGGCGCAAGCCATGCGGAACATTCTGGTCGAGCAGAGCCGTCGAAGGGCCAGCCTGAAGCGCGGCGGGGACCGCCGCCGCGTCGATCAAGAGGACGTTTCGGAACCCGCGATGAGCGCACCGGTGGAGAACGTGCTGGAGCTGGACGAGGCGCTCCAGCGGCTAGAGCAGCGCGACGCGCTCAAGGCGCGGCTCGTCGAGCTGCGCTTCTTCACGGGACTGTCCATGCCCGAGGTGGCCGAGGTGCTGGGGCTGCCGCTGACCCGCGTCGAGCGCGAGTGGCGCTTCACGCGCGCCTGGCTGCAGCGCGAAGTGGAGGGCCGGAACGGCCGGCTGCACGAGTGACGGCTTCCTTCGAGCGGGACCGCAAGCTGGAGGAGCTCTTCCAGCTCGCCGCAGACCTGTCCGACCGGGAACGCGAGGCGTTCTTCGCACGCCACTGCGCGGACGACCCCGGACTCAGGACCGACCTCGAGGAGCTGCTCCTCCAGGACGACGAAGGCACGAAGGACTTTCTCGTCAGCCCGGTGCTCGGCGCGCGCGAGCCCGAGAGCGACGACGCGGGGACGACGGAGGGCAACGGACTCCCCGGCCCCGGTTCGAGCTACATGCCCGAGCGCATCGATCGCTACCTCATCCTCGAGCGGATCGGTGAGGGAGGTATGGGCTCGGTCTACCTCGCCGAGCAGGAACACCCCGTGCGGCGCCGCGTCGCGCTGAAGATCGTCAAGCCGGGCATGGACACCGAGCGAGTGATCCAGCGCTTCGAGATGGAGCGCCAGGCCCTGGCGGTGATGGACCACCCGTGCATCGCGCGGATCTTCGATGCGGGTGCGACCGAGAGCGGTCGCCCGTACTTCGTGATGGAGTACGCGCCGGGGAGCCCCATCAACCGCTTCTGCGACGAGGAGAGTCTCGACGTCGCTCAGCGGCTCGAGCTCTTCTGCATGGTCTGCGAGGCGGTTCAGCACGCACACCAGAAGGGGATCATCCACCGCGACATAAAGCCTCGGAACGTGCTCGTGTCGCGCACCGACGGACGAATCGTCCCCAAGGTCATCGACTTCGGGATCGCGCGCGCGACGACCGAGACTGCCGAAGAACACAAGCAGAAGACACGCGCGACCGAGGTGGTGGGCACGAGCTACTACATGAGCCCCGAGCAGGCCGACCCGGGCGGAGGTGTCGTCGACACGCGGACGGACATCTACTCGCTGGGCGTGCTCCTGTACGAACTGCTCACGGGCGTCCTCCCCTTCGACTCGGGCACGTTCCGGGACAAGACGGTCGCGGAGGTACAGACCTTCCTGCGCGACACAGATCCTCCGCCGCCCAGCACGCGGGTCTCGAAGCTCGGCGACACGACCACGCGTATCGCTGCCAAGCGCAGCCTGGAACCGTCGGCGCTCGTGTCCTTGCTCTCCGGCGATCTCGACTGGATCACGATGAAGTCGATGGAGAAGGAACCGGGGCGTCGCTACGCGACGGCAACGGGCCTCGCCGCCGATGTCCGGCGGCACCTCGCCGACGAACCCGTGGTCGCCGGCCCTCCCGACGTCGCCTACCGGGTGCGCAAGTTCATCCGTCGCAACCGTGCGACGGTGGTCTCGGGCAGCCTGGTCGTCATCGCTCTGGTGGCGGGCATCATCGGAACGACCTGGGGCATGCTCGAAGCGGCGCAACAGCGCGATGAAGCGCTCACCGCAAAAGCCGCCGCCGAGACCGCGGAGACGGAGGCGGACCTGAGCCGGGAGGAAGCCGTTCGCCAGCGGGAAGCGGCCGATCGTCTGAGGGGCCTGGCCGAGGAGCAGAGGGACGAGGCCCTCTCGGCCAAGGCCAAGGCCGAGGAAGCGGAGACCGATGCACGCGAACAACGCGCCGCGGCAGAGGTCGCGCGCGGCGTCGCCGAGAACCTGCGCGAGCTGGCGCAGGACGAAGCGCGGCAGTCCCAGTCGGTCACGGACTTCCTCGTGAACACCGTGGCCCTCGTCGACCCGGAAGTGTCGATGGACCCGGACCCGTCTCTGGAAACGGTTCTCTTGCGGGCCGGCGAGCGAATCGAGAAGGCCTTCCAGGGATTCCCCGAGGGCGAGGCGACGGTGCGCAAGGCACTCGGTGAGGCGCTCCATTCCCTGGGAAGCCTCGAGGCCGCGGAGGTGCACCTGCGTCGCGCTCTCGACATACAGACGAGCCTCGAGAACGTGTCGCCCGAGGAGCTATACGCGACCCAGGCACGCCTGGCGCTGGTCTACGGCGAGTCGGACAGTCACGACGCCTTCGACCTTTCAGCGCGCTCGTCGCGGCTCGCCGTCGGCCTGATCGGCGGGGAGAACCGCGACCTGCGGCACGAGCTCGACCACCTCATCAGCGACGTGATGTCCATCGACGTCGAGCACGCCGCCTATCACCTGGACAGCGTCATCATGCTCTCGGAGCGCATGATCGACACCGACGACGCGCGCTGGCTCATCCTTGCGGACGTCTTCGAGTTCCTGGGCTACCACCTCGGCTATCACTGGGGCTCGACCACCGGGATCCCCTACCTCGAGGAGACGCTGACGATCCGCACCCGGGTCCTCGCGCCCACGCATCCTCAGATCGCGCGGGCCATGAACCGACTGGTCACCGTGCTCAACCTCCAGGAGCGACACGAGCAGGCGGAACAACTCGTTCGGCGCTCGCTCGTCATCTACGTCAGCGCGTTTCCCGAGGGGCACTGGCTGCTCGCGGAGACGCGCTCGCTGCTCGGCGAGTGCCTGAGCGGTCAGGGGAACTACATCGAGGCCGAGGAGTACCTGCTCCCGAGCCACGAAGACATCCTGACTGCGCGCGGCCTCGTGAGCCGTGCTGGGATCGACTCGACGTACCGCCTCGTCCGGCACTACGAGGCGACGGAGCGGCCGGCGGAGACCTTGGCGCATCGCGCCGCACTCGCCCAGGCCTTCGCGTTCTCGCGCAACACGCCGTGGAACTGGGGAAAGCAGGCGGCGGCCTTCGGCACGGAGCACGCCGAGCTCGTCGCCGTCGTCGAGACGCTCGATTCGATGATGATGGAAGCGACCCGCATGCGCGTCGCGGACGAGGCCTACATGTGGCAGCTCGTGGAGCTCATCGACGACGTCATCTCGCTCCGCAAGCAGGTCCTCTCGGACGAGGACCCGCGCTCCGTGATCATCGCGCGGCTCCTCGCGGAGTACTCCGAGGTCGAGTGGGGCCAGACCTACGAGATCGACCGCAGGATGGGCGAGGAGGTCTACCGCGTCCTCGCGCCGCACCAGGACCGCCTACCGGTTCCACTGGCCAACTCGTTGATGTTGCTCGGGCGCATCGCCTCCTTCGAGGAGAGCGACCCCGCTCGGGCCGAAGATCTCTTCGGCCAGGCCTGGGAACTGCGCCGCAGCACATGGGGCGCGGTGGACGAGCAGACTCTGGAGGCCCAGCGCCGGCTCGCTTTCAGTCAGGTCGCGCAGGGACACCACGAACAGGCGCGTGGGCTGCTCGCCTTGACGTGGGAGGAGTGCATGGCGAACTTCGGTCCGCGCCACTACGCGACCATCGACTTGTTGCTCTCCCTGTCCGAGGTCTTCGATGCGTGGGAGCGGCCGACGGCCCTCGAGACCTATCTGGAGAAGCACCTGCGGCTGCCCGCGGCCGAGGATCGTGACGTCCACCGGCTGGAGCTCCTGTCCCACCTGGCCGCACGCACCGCGGGCTTCAGCGAGAAGCTCTACGGGCTCGCCCTGTCGGCGGCGGACCGCGCCATCGAGCTCCACCCGACACACGAGTCGCACATCGGCACCTCGGGGAAGGTGCTGTACCGCCTGGGACGCCACGGGGAGGCGATCGCAGCCCTCGAGACCGCGCTGGAGCTCTCCGGGGGGAAGTACCTGGACGCCTGGGTGTTCCTGGCCCTGGCGCGGCGCGCCTCGGGGGACGAGGAGGGCAGCCAGGCCGCCCGCGGCGAGCTCCGGGCCCGGCTCCCGGACTACCACCACGACTTCGAGCTGGAGCGCTTCCTCGAGGAGCTCCAGGAGGTCGTGGAGGGGGACTGACGGGCCCTGGCCAGCGGTTCTTGGTGGGTTTTGGGAGAAAGCCGAAGGGGTCGGGGCCTGGTTCTCGGATCCCTGAGTGAAGCAGGCCCGGCCTCCGATGCGCCTCTGGCTCTCCTCCCTCCAGCCTGAGCGCGGCGGTCGGCCTTTCTTTGTAGTTGCTGACGTAGCAGAGCCCGCTCCGGGGGCCACTCTTCCTAGGAAGTCCACCCCTCACTCCGGCCTCCACACCCTAGGTCACCCTCCTCACCGAGGCGTCCCGGAGCGGGCCCTACCTCTCCCGCCGGTTCCTACCGGCGGCTGCCAGCGCGCGCGCCTCGAACGCGCAGCCGGCCGGTCGGATCGCCAGGGGCTGGATCCCGTGCCGGACGTGGTTTCGGAGCACGTAGACGAGCACGTTCCGCACCTCGCGCACGCGGATAGTCTGTCGTGGTATGGGTGTGGTCGGTTCGTGGACACCCGTTCCACGGCCTCCGTCCCTCTCCCCCACTGGGGCCACTCCCGACCCCCAGTACTCCCATCCCCGTACGTCCCATTTGATCGGAGGAGCCACCTCGCATGACCACGACCACCCATCCCGCCGCTGTCGACCAGAACCTCTTCCTCGTCAAGGAGCACGTGGGGATGTTCAAGGCGGCGAACAACTTCGACATCTTCGACCCGGAGACCGGGGCGGAGGTCTTGCACTGCCGGGAAGACAACCTCGGGTTCTTCACGAAGCTCCTGCGCTTCACCGACTACAAGCGGATGACGCCGTTCGAGCTGGAGGTCCGGACGCCTGCCGGCGAACGGATTCTCTCGGTTCACAGGGGCGTGTCGATCTTCCTGTCGAAGGTCGAGGTGCGCGATGCTTCGGGAGTCGTGATCGGCGGCTTCAAGCAGAAGTTCTTCAGCATCGGCGGCAAGTTCGACGTGCTCGACCCCCAGGACAACCCGCTCTGCACGCTCAAGGGCAAGTGGACCGGCTGGAACTTCCGCATGATGCGCGGGGAGGAGCAGTTCGCGCAGGTCTCGAAGAAGTGGGCCGGGCTCGGGAAGGAGTTCTTCACGTCCGCGGACAACTACGTGCTCGAGATCGCCGACTCCGTTCCGCAAGGCGCGCCGCTCCGCAGCTTGATCCTGGCCGCGGTGCTCTGCATCGACATGGTCCTCAAGGAGTGAGGACCGAGCCCGCTGTCGCTCAGAACCCGATCTTGCGCATGACGAAGCGCGGCAGGTTCTTGATGACGAGCATCACGAACCGCCAGATGCCCGGCGCGTAGACCAGGGGCTTCTTCGCGTCGATCGCGCGGGCAACGATCCGGGCCACGTCGTCGGGGTCGCCCGCGAAGGGCGGCGGCTTCAGACCCGCCGTCATGCCCGTCTTCACGAAGCCCGGCTTGACGCACAGCGTGACCAGGCCGTCGGCGCGGTACTTGTGGTCGAGCCCCTCGAGGTAGGCGGAGAGGCCGGCCTTGCTCGCGCCGTAGATGACGACCGGCTTGCGGCCGCGGTCGCCGGCTACCGACGAGAAGACCGCGAGCGTCCCGCCACCTCCGGCGAGCAGGCGACGGCGCGCTTCCTCGCAGAACGCGATCGTGTTCGAGAAGTTCACCTGGAGCAGCTCGAGCGCGAGCGCCGTGTCCTCCTCCAGCTCCTCCTGCCCGTGATAGAGCCCGGCCGTCACGATCACGGCGTCGAGCTTCCCCAGCGCCTCGGCCGCGGCATCCAGAGCGGGACCGAAGCTCTCGACTCGCTTCAGGTCACACGCCGCATGTCGAACGAGGTAGCGCTGCGGGCTGCGCGGAACCAGGTCCTGTGCGGACCGCTCGAGGTCCTCGGGGTCGCGCCCCAGGAGGAAGACCTCGTCACCGCGCTCGGCGAGGACTCGCGCGAGCGACCTCCCCATTCCCTTGGTCCCACCGAGGATCGCTGCCTTCATGCGGGGTCTCCAAAGATGCGAACGGACTGTGCGCTGCGGAGCTTGAGCTCCGGGTCCCACTTCGCGCGCACCTCCATGAACCGATCGAGCCGGGGCTCCATCGCGCGAAAGTGTTCCGGGCGAGTGAACGAGTCCTTGGCGAGATAGACGCGGCCGCCCATGTCGATCACGAGCTCGTTCAGATCGTCGACGAGCTTCTGCGTCCGATCGTCGACCGCGATGTCCATTGCGATCGAGATGCCGGGCATCGGGAAGGAGAGCAGGCCCTGGCTCTCTTCCGCGCAGTCCTTGATCACGCACAGGAACGACGACGCACCGCCGAGCTCCTTCGTCAGGTGCTCGAGGAACCGGCGCGCGGAACCCCGGCCGGCGCTCTCCGGGAGCACGCACTGGTACTGCGTGAACCCGCGCGAACCGTACATGCGATTCCAGTGCAGGACCTTGTCCAGCGGGTAGAAGAAGCTCTCGGGGTGCCGGATCCCGCTCCGCTTCGCCGGGATGTGGCAGCGGAACATGGTCTCGTTGAACGCGACGACCGTTCCCTTGTTGAGGAACCAGTTCGGGAGGTTGAACGGCATGTCGATGCGCCGCTTGGCCTTCGGCGGTCCGACGGGTGCCTCCGCGGGATCCGCCCACTTCCCGCGGTACAGGATGCCCCGGCCGAGGTTCGCCCCCGTCGACCGGCAGTCGATCCACCCCATCGTCATGGGCCACTCGCGGGCGGACTCCTCGAGCTTCTCCATGAACACGTCGATGTTCGCGACCCGGAAGCTCTCGGCGTCGATCCAGGGCGAGGAGATGCGCCTCATGCGGAACGCCACCTCGAGGATGTGCCCGGTCAGCCCCATCCCGCCGACCGTCGCCCAGAAGAGCTCGGACTCGACCTCGGGCGAGCACTCCACGAGCCGACCGTCGGCGACGCGCAGGAGCAAGGACGTCACGTGCGCGCCGAAGCAACCCTCGACGTGGTGGTTCTTGCCGTGGATGTCGGCCGCGACCATGCCGCCGAGCGTCACGTACTGAGTCCCCGGCGTGACGGGCGTGAACCACTTGCGCGGGAGCAGGAGCCGGTTCAGCTCGCGCAACGAGAGGCCGGCCTCCCCGCGCAGGTCGCCCGTCTCCTCGTCGAAGGAGAGGATTCGGTCCGCCAGAACCGTGGTAGCGACCACGGGCGCATCGGCGGGCGGACAGGCGGAGTCTCCGTATGCGCGTCCGAGACCGCGCGAGAGGACGGCTCCGTCCGAGAGGCGGACGAGGTCCTCGGAAAAGACCTCGCGACCGGGGACCGCGAGGCCCCCCCAGCCGGAGATCGTCGACTCCTCTGCACTCGGCAAAGCGCTCACTCCACGGTTACGTCGTGTCGACCGAGCACGCGATCGAGGTGGACGACGCGAAGGCCGGTCGGTTCGCACGTGAGGTGGATCTCGTGCTGGTGGGCGCCGGGCTGGAGCATGAGCCGCTGGTCGCGGGGCTCGCCCTCCTCTTCCCATGCCAGGTCGAGCGGCACCTCGAAGCTCGTGGCGCCGCTGCCCCGGTTCTCGATCGTCGCGACGATCGAGTTGCCCTCGACCCGGACCGTCCCGGTGAGCTTGGGGTAGCCCTCGCCGTAGACCCACTCCTCGAAGAACCGGTCCCAGTCCCGCCCCGTCTCCGCCTCGAGCACGTCGCGGAAGTCGTCCGACCCCGCGTTCCCGTACCTGAAGCGCTCGTTGAACGCGCGCAGCGACGACCACCACGCCTCGTCGTCGTCGAGGTAGTGACGCAGCGTGTTCAGCACGCAGGCCCCCTTCGAGTAGACGACGCCCGCGTAGGCCTGTCCGGAATCGACGTTGTCACCGCGATAGAGACGCGACGTGTCCCCCATGCGCTGCGCCTGGCCGCGGAAGAACTCGTCGGCGCGCTCGCGGCCGTCCATCTTCTCGACGTAGACGCCCTCGGCGTAGGTCCCGAAGCCCTCGTGGATCCAGAAGTGCCCCCAGGAGGTCGCAGACACCGCGTTCCCCCACCACTCGTGCGCGACCTCGTGGATGAGGATGTAGTCGAAGTACCGGTTGCGGCGCGCGTAGCGGTCCTCGACGCCGTTCGCCTCGCACCAGGCCGGATAGCTCGAGCCGTAGGCGATGGCCGTCGAGTGCTCCATGCCCCAGAAGTTCGTCTCCACGAGCCCGAACTTGGACTCGGGGAAGGGGAACGGTCCGAACGCCTCGCTGTAGATCTCGAGCATGCGCGGCACCTGGGCGAACTGCACCTCGGCCTTCTCCGCGTTCTCGGGCAAGACGTAGTAACTGTAGGGAACGGGGCGCTCGATTCCGGGCAGCTCGAGCTCGGAGCTCTTCACGACGTAGGGCGCCGCGTTCAAGGTCACCGAGTACGTCTCGAGCGGATAGTCGTGCCGCCACCGGTACGTCTTCCATCCCTCGCGGGTGTCCTCGATCGCGAGCAGCCGCCCGTTCGAGACGGCGTACAACCCCGCGGGGACCGTGACGTTCATCGCGATCCGCTCGGGCTTGTCCTCGGGATGGAAGAACGACGACTTGCAAGGCCACCACGAATGGGCGCCGGGCCCCTGGCAGGACGTGTTGATCCACGGCCGGCCGTCCTCGGTCTGCGCCCAGTGGAAGCCCGAGAAGGAATCCTCCGCCTCGGGATGGCCGCTGTAGTGGACCGTGACGTCGAAGAGCTCTCCGTGTTCGAGCGTGCGGTCCATCCGGACGAGCAACGCGTCTTCCTCGTGCTCGAAGGCGAGCTCGCGACCCGCCGTCTCGACTCGCTCCACGACCATCGCCGCGACGAGGTCGAGGTGGAGGACGTCGAGCGCGTCCGCGACGACGCGCGCGCTCAGAGTCGCCGACCCCGAGAGCTCGCGCTCGGCGGGATCGACCGTCAGGTGGAGCTCGTATGCGAGGGCGTCGTAACGAGCGCGTAGGTCCTCGTCCGGAGGGGCGTCGACCGGAACGAGGAGCAGAACGGGGAGGAGGCGAATCATGGTTTCCGTCGGGCCTGGGTCGAGTCGGGATCGTACCAGGCGCGTGCGCGGCGGCGGTTCGCTATCCTCGCGCGGTGTGTCCACACCCAATCGAAGAGGTCTTGAAGTGAATCGCACAGCTATCGCCGCCCTCGTCCTCGGCTCCGCGTTCCTCGCCTTCGCCCCGATCCGTCACTCGGCCCGCCACTCGGCGGTCGCCACCCCCTTCCACTGTCAGGTCCCGTGCGGCATCTACGGGGACCGCATGCGGATCGACATGCTGATGGAGGATGCGGCGACGATCGAGAAGGGCATGTCCGAGATTCGTTCCATCGAGAAGGCCGACGGGAGTCCGGCCAACCAGCTCGTGCGCTGGATCCTCAACAAGGACCAGCACGCTGCCGCCATCCAGGAGCAAGTCGCGTCCTACTGGCTCGCCCAGCGCATCAAGGCGTCCAAGGAAGGCGACGCGGAAGGGCGCAAGGCGTATGTGAGGCGCCTCGAGCTCCTGCACGGAATCACCGTCGAGGCGATGAAGTGCAAGCAGACGACCGACGAGGCGCACGTCGCCTCCCTGCGGCGTCTCGCTCTCCAGTTCAGCTCGAGCTACTTCTCCGGAGCGGATCTCGAGCACATCCGCTCCCACCACGCCGAGGAACGCTGAGCCTCCGACGGCGCGGCTGACAAGTCCCACCGGCACGACCGCGCCATGTCCGAGGCTCCCCGCGTCCAGCGCTCGAACAGCCTGCGAGGCGAGCTCCTGAAGCTCGCCTCGCTCGCGCTGCCCGTCGCCGTCACCCAGGTCGGCTACATGCTGTTCGGCCTGGTCGACATGATCATGGTCGGGGGTCTCGGTGAGACCTCGCTGGCGGCCGCCGGGCTCGGCACCACGTGGACCAGCAGCTCGATGCTCATCGGGCTGGGCCTCGTCTACGGCATCGACCCGATCGTCACACAGGCTCACGGCGCCCGCGACTCGACACGCATGGGGCTCGCGCTGCATCGCGGGATCGCGATCGCGCTCCTGTCCAGCCTGCCGATCGCGGTCTCGTGGGCGTTCACCGACTGGGGACTCTCGATCCTCGGCCAGGAGGCCGAGCTCGCAGCGATGGCGCAGGAGTACGCCCTCGTCCAGATCCCCTCGGTCCCGTTCTTCCTCGTGTTCACCGCCCTGCGGCAATACCTGCAAGGACGCGAGATCACCGTGCCCGCGCTCGTGATCGTGCTCGTGGCCAATGCCCTGAACGTCGTCGCGAACTGGATCCTCATCCACGGCAACCTCGGCGCGCCGGAGCTGGGCCTGGTCGGCTGCGGGATCGCGACGAGCATCACGCGCGGAGCCATGCTCTTCGGTCTGGTGGCCTGGATCGCCGTCGCGAAGCTGCACCGCGGAGCCTGGACACCATGGACCCGGGCCTCCTTCTCGCGCGCGGGGTTCGCCGAGTGTCTCGGCTACGGCATCCCGGTCGCCGCGATGATAGCGCTCGAGGTCTGGGCCTTTCAGATCGCGACGTACATGTCCGGGTGGATCGGGAGCACCGAGCTCGCAGCGCACACCGTCGTCATGAACCTCGCGTCCACTGCCTTCATGGTCCCGCTCGGCATCTCGTTCGGAGCGACGACTCGCGTCGGGAACCTCATCGGAGCTCGCGATCCCGTTGGAGCACAGAGGGCGGCCTGGGCCTCGCTCGTGCTCGGCGCCGGCTCGATGGCGCTCTTCGCTCTCGCGTTCGTGGCCCTGCGCGACGTCCTCCCCACGATCTACGTGACCGAGGTCGGCGTGCTTGCGGCGGCCAGCGCGATCCTGCCCATCGCCGGCGCCTTCCAGATCTTCGACGGAACGCAGGTCGTCGGGTGCGGAATCCTGCGCGCCATGGGCAAGACGCGCCCCATCGCGCTCTTCAACCTCGTCGCCTACTACGTGCTTGCGCTTCCGATCGGCGCGTGGCTCGCCTTTCGCACGGACGCGGGGCTCTCGGGCATCTGGTGGGGACTCTGCATCGGCCTCGCGTTCGTCGCCGCGATCCTCGTCGCGTGGGTCCGTGTGCGTGGCCCGGCGACGGAGTCTCCGCTCGCGTAGCGAGACAAAGAAACGACGGCTGACGCACCACCCACGCCGCGCGCACACCTCCGACCTGCACCCGGTGCTATGCTCGGCTCGTGGAAGTCCGTACGACCGCTTGCCCCCTCGACTGCCCCGACGGCTGCACGCTCGAGGTGAAGGTCGAGGGCGGGAAGCTCGTCTCCATCGACGGTGGCAACGCGAACCCGCTCACCGCGGGGTTCATCTGCAGCAAGGTCCGCGACTTCGGCGGGCACGTCTACGGCCGAGCGCGACTCTCGCACCCCGCCGTGCGCACGGGACCGAAGGGGAGCGGCGAGTTCCGGCGCGCGAGCTGGGACGAGGCGCTCGACCTCGTCGCGAAGGAGCTCACCCGCGTCCGCGACGGCTCCGGCGGCGAGGGGATCCTCCCGCTCAGCTACGGCGGCTCGAACGGCAAGCTGACCCAGGACGGACACGACGCGCTCCTCTTCGGACGTCTCGGCGCCACGGTGCTCGAGCGCACGGTCTGCGCCGTCGCGACGGGCGCCGCGGCGGAAGGGCTCTACGGGAAGATGGCCGGCGTCGCATTCGACGACTACGAGCACGCGAAGTGCGTCGTCTTGTGGGGCGCCAACCCCTCGTCGACCGGCATCCACTTCGTCCCGTTGATGAAGCGCGCGCAGGCCGCCGGCGCGAAGCTCGTCGTCGTCGATCCGCGCCGGATCCCGCTCGCCAAGAAGGCCGATCTCCACGTCCCGATCCGTCCGGGGACGGACCTCGTACTCGCGCTGGCGCTGATGCGCTACGCCTTCGAGAACGACCTCGCGGACCGTGACTTCCTGCGCGAGCACACGACCGGCTGGGAGACCCTCGAGGCTCGCGCCGCGGAGTGGACCGTCGAGCGCGCTGCCGAGCTGTGCGGGCTCGAGCCTTCCATGATCGAGACCTTCGCACGCCTCTACGCCGAGTCGAGCCCCAGCGTGGTCCGCTGCGGCTGGGGACTCGAGCGCAACCGCAACGGGGGCTCGGCCGCAGCCGCCGTGCTCGGCCTGCCCGCCGTCCTGGGGCACTTCGGCGTGCGCGGCGGCGGCTACACGATGAGCAATTCGAGCATCTGGGGGCTCGACTCCGCGGCCGCGATCGGCGCACCGCCCGAGACGACTCGCAGGCTCAACATGAACCGAACAGGGCGAGCGTTGCTCGAGTACCGCGACCCGCCGATCGAGCTCGCCTTCGTCTACAACCACAATCCGCTCGCGACGCTGCCCAACCAGGAGCTCGTGCGAAAGGGCCTCGAGCGAGAAGACCTCTTCACGGTCGTGTTCGAGCAGGTGATGACCGACACGGCGCGCTACGCCGACGTCCTCCTGCCGGCGACGACGTTCCTCGAGCACGAGGACCTCGGCACGGCCTACGGAGGCTACGCGCTGCAGGACGTGCACCCCGTGATCGACCGCGTGGGCGAGGCGCGCAGCAACGCCGAGGTGTTTGCGGAGCTCTGCGAGCGCGTCGGGGTCGCCAGACCGGAAGACGCCAGGAACGAGCGCGAGCACCGCGAGCGCTTGCTCGCGGGCACTCCGTGGTCGGATGGCCTGCGCAGCGCGCTCGACGAAGGGGGCGCCGCGGAGCCGCCGTACGGGAACCGGCCCGTCCAGTTCGCCGACGTCTTTCCGAACACGCCGGACTCGAAGGTCCACCTCGTGCCCGAGGATCTCGACGAGGCCTCCGCCAAGGGGATGTACGTCTACCTCGAAGACCCCGGCTCGGAGACGTTTCCGCTCGCACTCCTCTCGCCGTCGAACAGCCGCACGATCAGCTCGACCCTGGGCCAGCTCCACGACCACGAGGAGCCGCTGTTCATGCACCCCGCCGATGCTGCGCAGCGCGGGCTCACCGACGGCGAGCTCGTTCGCGTGTGGAATACGCTCGGGGAGGTCTTGTGTCCCGTCTCCGCGACCGAGGAGCTCCGGCCGGGAGTCGTCGCGCTGGCGAAGGGGCTCTGGAGCCACAACACGCGCAACGGCAGGACCGCCAACGCGCTGGCACCGGACACGGTCAGCGACGTCGGCGGATCGGCCTGCTTCAACGACGCGCGGGTCCAGGTCGCGCGCGCGTAAGGCGCGTAAGTACCGGGCAAGAAGGCGAGCGGGGCGGGCCCCGGACGGTACGGTGAACGCATGCTCGAAACCGTCATCCTCTTCCTGCTCGCGTTCCAGGCCCCCGCCGGTCCGACGCTCAGCGAAGGCCAGCGACTCCTGAATACGGGCGACGCCGCCGGTGCCGCACGCGTCCTCGAGGCCGTCTGCGCGGTGCAGCCGACGGACCCCCGGGCCGTCTACCTGCTGGGCTACGCCCTGCACGCCCAGGGCAAGCTCGAGGAAGCGCTGGTCGTGCACGAGCGCGCGGCCGGGTTCACGCAGACCGCGGGAATCGGGGCCTACAACGCCGCTTGCGCGGCGGCCTTGCTCGAGCGCAACGACGACGCGTTCGCCTGGCTCGCGAAGGCGTGGCAGGTCGGCTTCGCGAACATCGAGAACGCGCGCAAGGACGCGGATCTCGCCGGGCTGCGGAACGATCCCCGCTTCGAGACCATGTTTCCGTCGGTGCTCGAGGGCGAGGAGCTCTTCGCGGAGCGCCCGCGCACGCTCTACACGCTCGTCGGCGAGAACGCGAACGACCAGTACGGCTGGGTCGCGCGCCCCATCGGCGACATCGACGGCGACGACGTCCTCGACTTCGCGACCTCGGCGCCCTCACACGCGGTCAACGGTCCCTGGAGCGGGCGTGTGTACGTCCACTCGGGCCGCACCGGAGCGCTCCGGTTCCAGGTCGACGGCGCGGGAGGCAGCCAGCTCGGAAACAGCGTGGCGCCCGCCGGTGACGTGAACGGCGACGCGATCCCCGACGTCCTGGTCGGCGCGCCCGGCGACCCGAACGGTACCGGCGGCAAGGCCTTCGTCTACTCGGGCGTGGACGGCACGAAGCTGCTCGAGCTCTCGGCCGGCGAGGCCGGCGACTCCTTCGGCATCAAGGTCTGCGCGCTCGGCGACCTCGACGGCGACGGCGTGGAGGAGCTCGCGATCGGCGCGTCGAAGTCGGACGCGAACGGTACGGACTCGGGACGCCTGTACGCCTACTCGGGTTCCGACGGAGCGCTGCTCTGGACGATCGTGGGCGAGACCGGGGACCAGCTCGGGACCTCGGCCGATTGCACGCGCGATTCCGAGCACCGCCTGCTGGCGGTCGGCGCCATGACCGCCGGTTCGCGGCGCGTCGGTCGCACCCATGCCTACCGCATCTCTCGTGAATCGGCCGAGCGCCTCTGGACGATCGAGCCCGACGCGACGTCCGCCAACCTGGGGCAGTACTTCGTGTCGATCCCGGGGGACGTCGACGCCGACGGCGTCCCGGACGTCTACGCATCCGACTGGAACAACGCCGCGCGCGGACCGAACACGGGGCGCGTCTTCGTGCACTCGGGCCGCACCGGCGAGCGCATCCTCACCCTGACGGGATCCCGGCCCGGCGAGGGATTCGGGACGTCGCCTTCGGTTGCCGGCGACGTCAACGGCGACGGACACGCCGACCTGATCGTGGGAGCGTGGCAGAACGCCGACGGCGCCCCCGGTGGTGGGCGCTGCTACCTCTACTCCGGCCGCGACGGGACCCTGCTCACCACCTACACCTGCCTCCAGCCCGGCGACACCTTCGGTTTCGACGCCATGGGCATCGGC
>JAJDET010000358.1 GCA_029259655.1 Planctomycetota bacterium | reverse complement strand
GTGGAGGACGTTGATCTGCGGGTCCGCGATGGCTTCGAACTGGGCCACCTCGACGTCGAAGTCCTGGATGTAAGCGCGCTGGTTGATGACGGTGACGTAGGCGCGCTGCGTGTTCTGGACGGACAGGACCTGGTCGTTGATGAGCTCGACCTGCGAGCTCTTCTCGATCATGCGCAGGATCACGGAGATCTGCGCGTCGTCGAAGACCGACCACTGGGCGGTGAGGCCGCCGATGTTCGTGAGCATGTCGCCCAGGGCCTCGCCGAAGATGTTCGACGTGGCGCCCTTGAAGTCGCCGTCCTCGCCGTCGTCGTAGAAGAAGCCGGCCGCCGGTGCACCCGCGGCGTTGTTCTGCCCGGTCCCGCTGTTGTCGAGCCCCAGGCTGGCCTGGTCCTCGCCACCGTTCGTGACGTCGTCGAGGTCGGTGAAGGGGATGCCGGGGTTGTCGAGGCCGCGGAACTCGACGCCGATCTCCTGCAGCCAGTTGTCCTCGATCGTCATGAACTTGGACTCGATCGTGACCATCGACGAGGAGAAGAGCCGCAGGTCCTCGAGGAACTTGGCGACCTGGCGCTGCACGTCGGGCGTCTGCACGACGACCATGTTGCCGCCGTCGAAGACCTCGATGGACACGCCGTCGCCGTCCCAGGACTCCTTCGCGACGTTCTCGGTCACGAGGCTCGTCAGCTGGTCTTCCTCGATGATGACGGGGCGCTCACCGAGACCGCCGAAGGGTCCGCCTCCGTCGTCGTCCTCGAGCTCGTCGAGCAGGCGCAGGCGGTTGATGCGCGGGCCGAGGAAGTCCGTCAGCCCGAAGGTCAGGTCGTGGACCGTGTGGTTGTGGATCGTGAGCTCGCCGCGGACCTTGTCGTTGGTCGTGAAGAGCACGGCGTCGTGCTTGATGGTCCAGGAGACCTCGGGGCCGGCGTAGTCCGCCACGAGGTCGAGGACGTTGATCACGGGCAGCGGGTTGGGCAGCGTGAAGTTGAAGATCGCGCCCTCGTCGTAGGCCGCCGAGTCGGCAGCAGGATCGACGACCAGCGGCAGGTTCGTCAGCGTCTGCAGGGTCGCGATGACCTCCTGGAGGCTCTCGACGTCTGTCATCTGCAGTCCGGGGACGCGTGTCGTCGCGAGCTGAGCGCGGAGCTCCTCGGTGCCCGCGTCGTCGCCGCCCGAACCCGAGATGCGGGTCCGACTCTCGCGCACCGCGGAGTTCTTCTTCCACTCCGCCGCATCGGGCAGCGTGATCACGCCCGTCCACGGGACGAGCAGCTCGGCCATGTCCTCTTCCCAGCGCTCGTACTGCTCGCGCTTGCGCTGGAGAAACTCCGCGCGGAACTTCTCGCGGCCGGCGCGGAACGAAGCGTCGCGCAGGTCCGCGGCGCGTTCGTTGCGCGGGTCCTCGACGAGCACGTCGTCGGCGAGGTCCTGGGCGTTCTCGTAGTCCTCGCGCTGGAAGGCGTCGATGGCCTCGGTGAGGATCGCGGCGACCCGCTGCTCGCGGCGCCGCACCGCGGCGGCTTCCTGTTCCTTGTTCTTGGCGTACGCCTCCCGCTCGGCATCGAGGCGCGCCGCCTCTTCGCCCGCGTAGAGGTCGGCCTTGGCTTCGGCCAGACGGACCTCGATCTCCTCGCGCAGCCCACCCCAGTCGAGGGAGTAGGGGGCCCAGCGGATGTGGTCCAGCCCCAGCGTGAACTCCGCGACGGCGGCTGCGTGGTCGCCGCGTCCCACGGCGACGTTGCCGCGGCGCAAGTAGTCCTCGGCCTCGCTGCGGAGCTGCTGCACCTTGAGCTCGTAGCGGCCCGCGAGCTCGTCGGCGAGCGCGCCCGGCTCCGCTGCACCGTCGCCGAGCATGGCCGAGATCTCCGCGACGAGCTTCTGGACCTTCAGGTTGTCCGGGTCGAGGTCGAGCCCGCGCGCCGCCTCCTCGCGTGCCTCCTGGAGGAACCCGCGCGCCATGGCGTTGCGCGCCTGCTCCACGTACTGCTCGACGAGCAGGATCTTGCGCTGCTCCGCGATCGTGAGCTTCTCCCAGTCGGCCTGGAGCGCACCGCCCTGCGTCTCCTGGACGGCGACGGGCGTGGGCTCCATCGGTGCGAACTCGGCGCTCTCCGGTTCGTTCACCGGGAGCTCGGGCTCCGGCGCGCTCGTGCACGCGAAGAGCGTGCCCGGGACGATCAAGGAGAGGGCGAGGGGGCGGACGAGACCGGCTTTCCTCATCGGAGCGTTCCTGTGTCGCTGTGCGTTGTGCGTCGCTCGACCCGTGCGCGAGTGCGCGTGGCCGATTCGGTCGCGGGCGCGGGTTCGCGAGGGTCTCTCAGACCGCGCGAAAGGGTCGCGAAGCCTACCAGCACCCGCGCTTCTGCGTCAAAGCCCAAGTTCAAATCAACTCCTGGTTTCACAACGACTTAGGCCCGCGGGCCCGGTCGGTGACGGCCTCATCGGGCGGCGCCGAAGGCGATCCTCGAGTAGCCGGCCTCGAGCAGCGTGTCGAGGACTCCCACGACCTCTCCGGTCGACACCGCGGAGCCGGGCGTGATCACGGCCGGTCGCTCGTCTCCGGCCGCGGAGAGGCGCTCGAGCCGGTCCCGCAGAGCGTTCCGATCGAGCACGCGGTGAGGACCGACCCGGTACTCGACGACGCGGTCCGCGCCGAAGTCGTGGCGACCGCCCGGTCGCGCCCGGAGTGTCCCGGGAACCAGCACCCGGATCCCCACGCGCACGGGCTCGGGGGCCTCGGTCGGAGGACCCGCGCCGTGGTCACGCGGCAGGTAGGCCGCGAGCTTCCCGTCCAGCGTCTTGAACTGCAGCGTGCAGAGGAAGAAGACGAGCAGGAGGAAGGTGACGTCGATCATCGGCGTCATCTCGATGGGGGGCGTATCGGGGATCTCGCGGCGTCGCTTCAACGGGGGTCACCTCCGCCGAGGAAGTACCGCGGCTCCCAGTAGCAGTAACGGTTCGCAGTCGCTCACTCTCTTTCGTGCCCGTGCCCGTGCCCGTGCCCGGCGGTGGCACGCAACTGCGGACGAAGAGCCACTCGGGACAGAGCGGCGGACAGGGACAGATCCAGAATCGGGCACGGGCACGGGCACCCAGAAAGGTGTTGCGGACTGGAAACGTCCTGCGGAACCCGAAACCCCGCGCTCAGTCCTCGAACGAGCCGACGAACGTGATGTCGTCGAACTCGGCCCCGATCACGGCGTCGAGCACGCCGACCACATCCCCGTACACGATGCCCTTGCGGGCGTCGATCGTGCTGCCGCGCTCCTCGTCCGCGAGGTGCAGCGCCTTCAGCCGCTCGGCGAGCTCCGGGAGGTTCGTCGTCTTGCGCGGGCCGACCTGATACTGGACCACGCGCGTCCTGTCGAACTCGAAGCGCCCCTGGCCCGTCCACGGGCCGCCCTCGAGCGGGTCGAGCTTGTTCCCCTCCTGCAGCACGGTCAGCTTGATCTCGACCTTTTCCTTCGGCTCGGCCTCGGTCGTGTTCGTGCCGACGTCCTTCGGGAGGTAGGCGGACAGCTTGCCCTCGAGGGTTTTGAACTTGATCGTGCACATGAAGAAGATCAGGAGCAGGAAGGTGACGTCGATCATCGGCGTCATCTCCATCTTCTCTTCCTTCGATGCGATGTCCTGGAGGATCGACATGGCTCGGTTACTCCTGGGCCTCGGGTTGGGCCGCCGCGATCTCGAGCTTCCAGATCTGGATGCCCTCCTTGCTGCAGATCTCCATGATCTTCTGCAGGTGCTTGAAGGGCGTGACCTGGTCCGCGCGGATCAGGAGGGGGTTGTCCGGAAGCTCCTTCTTGAGCTTCTCGTCCATCTTCTTGGGCATCAGCCGCGACTGGTTCGCGAGGTAGCCCTCGAGCTTGGTCCGATCCGCTTCGTCGATCTCGGGATCGTAGTAGGTCTCGCGCTTCACCTTGATCACGCCGCCGTAGTCGATGTTGATGATCGGGCGGATCACGTCGGGGTCCGGCTGGTCCTCGACGGCCTTCACGGCGATGGGCAGCTCGAGGTCCTCGAGCTCCTGCTGCGTCATGTCCGTGATGATCATGAAGAAGATGATGAGCAAGAACACGACGTCGATCATCGACGTCATGTTCATCTCCATGTCCGTCTGCGGGTCGTGCTTGTTGAGGTTCACGGCTTCTCCCTGGCGCGGATCAGGTCCCTTCCGGACGGAAGCGCTCGAACAGGTCCTCGACGATTGCGCCGACCTCGATCACGGAGCGGACCAGGTTGTTGCGCAGGTACGCGAAGGCGCCCGTCACCGGGATGGCGACGATCAGACCGAACATGGTCGTCAGGAGCGCCTGCGAGATGCCGCCGGCGAGCTCGGCCGGCGAGGCCTGACCGGCCTTGAGCGCGATCGTGTTGAACGCCGTGACCATGCCGCCCACCGTGCCGAGCAGTCCCATCATGGGGGCGACGTTGGCGATCAGGGCGAGCCAGCCGATCTTCTGGTGCAGCTTGATCGACTCCTCGTCGCCCATCTCGGTCAGCGACTTCTCGATCACGTCGAACGAGTGACCGATCTTGGAGACGCCGGCGCCGCAGATGCGCGTGAAGAACGTCGGCTCGTTCTCGCACAGCTCCATCGCCTCCTGGTACTGCCCCTCGTCGAACAGAGCCTGGATCTCATCGATGATCTCGGGCGGTGCGAGCTTGTCGCGTCGCAGCGTCACGAAGTTCTCGATGATCAGGGCGAGCGCCACGACCGACAGCCCCACGATCAGCCAGCCGATCTCCCCGGCCGCCGTGAACGTGTCCATCAGGTTCTTGTCGGCCTTGGGGGCGGCGGCCGCGGCGTCGTCCTGTGCGAGGACCGGCGCCGCGGTGGCGAAGAAGAGCATGACGAGCGTGGATGCTCGGGACAGGACCTCGCTGAGTTTCATCCTCGGGGACTCCTTCACGACGTTCAAAGTGTGCCTATGAGCTCCTGGGCGCGTCGGACCCAGATGCTGTCCGGGTAGTGATCCATCACGGACTGGAGCCAGATCCGCGCGTTCGCCCCGCCGTCGGAATCGGGCAGGCCGAGGGCGGCTTCGGCAAGACCCGTGAGGGCACGAGCCGTGCGATCCCTGTCCGTGTAGTCGATGCTGGTGACGCTGGCGAGCGCCACCTGTGCGCGGCGGTAGTCTCCCTCGGCGATGTGCACGAGGCCGAGACCGAGCTTGACGCCGAACCGCAGGGCGGCGTGGCTGTCGGAGCCCGTGTCCTGCTCCTCGAAGTAGGAGCGAGCCTGGGACGTGCTGCCGCTCGCGAGCAGCACGAAGCCCTCGCCGAGCCGCGCCTCCGCCTGGAATGCGAGCAGGCCGGCGCGCTGCGGCGCGTCCTCCGCCAGTCCCGCGATGACTCCCGGCAGCGCGGCCTCCATGGCCTGGTAGATCTCGCGCGCGGCGAGCGTCTCGTCCTGCATCAGGTACGCGTCCGCGGCACGCAGGCCGGCGCGGTAGCAGAGCAGGAGGTCGTAGCCCTCGGTCGGTACGGCGCTCGCGGCCTCGCGGTACAGGGAGCGAAACTCCTCCGCCGCCTTGACCATGTCGCCGCCGCAGAGCTGAGCCTGGGCGCGCACGAACCGCGCGCGCGGGACCTCGCGGTTCGTCCCGTAGTCCTCGAGGAAGCGCGTGGCCGCCGTGTCGGCCTCGGCGAAGGCGGACGGGTCGGTCGCCCCGTGCCGGAGCAGGGCCTCCGCAGCGCGCAACCGGGCCGCGGCGCGGACGACGTCGCGCGCGTCCTCGTCGGTCGCGGCGAGCTTGAACTTCGCAGCCGCGTTCGCGAGGTCCCCGCGCTCGAAGAGCAAGAGGCCCTCGTGGTAGTCGGCGGGGACGTCGCCCAGCTCCACGTGGACCACGCGTCCCGCCTCGATGGTCTCGGGCTCGCCGCCCCTCGGCGCGACGACCACACCCGTCAGCCGGTTCTCCGTGACGACCCCGGAGATCGACAGGACGTTGTTCGAGCGCTTGGCGCGTGCGAACACCTGATCGGGGCGGGGCTCCTGCGCCTCCAGGGCGACCGCGAGGGCGCCGGCGACGAAGAGGCAGGAAAGACCGAGCTGCGTGGCTCTCATGAGGCGGCCGAACATTCTATCGGGGAGGGGCGGGGCGGCTAGAGTTTGCTCTTCAGCCACTGGAACTGGTTCTGGAGCACCGGGTCGCCGCAGGCTTCCGCGATCTCCTTCATGCCCGGCGACAGGTCGGCCTCCAGCTGCTCGATCTGGGTCCGAGCGCTGTCCAGCTTCTTGCCGTCGAACTGGCCCCAGCGGTAGTAGGCGTACGCCACCTCGAACTTGAGCTGGTACCAGGCGCAGGTCCACTTGTCGCGCTCGGCGTTCTCGAGGTCGAGCAGGATCTTCGCGGCCCGGGGGATCGACTCCGCGTCCCCGATGCCCGGGATCTCGACCAGATCGGAGCCCGACCCCTCGACCCAGCCCGTGAGGGCGAGGCCGTAGTCGCGCGCGGCTTGCCTGCCGCCCTGGTACTCCTCGTCCTGCATCAGGGGATCGAGCAGCTCGGCCGCGTCGCGCACCTTGCGCAGCATCAGCTTCGCGTGGGCCAGGTCGGGCACGACGTGCTTGTCGATGTTCGGGTCGTCCGGGAAACTCGCGAGTCCGCGCGAGAGGACCGTCTCGGCACTCTCCCAGTCCTCGAGCTCGAGCCAGAGGTCGCCCTCGATCCGCATGTTGTTGAGGCGCGGCTTGCTCGAGAGCGTGTTGTAGAGCGACAGGTTCTCCGCCATGCCGCGCGTCAGGGTGGAGACGTCCGCGTCGGGATCCTTCTCGAGCTTGGTCTTCCGCCGCTCCGCGTAGGTCGAGTAGATCCCGTGGGCTCCGAGGGCGGTGGACGTGTCCGTGGGGAACTTCGCCTTCATCAGCTCGAGCCGCTGCACCGCTTCGTCGACTTCGCCCTTGGCCAGGTGCGACGACAGCACCATCAGCGAAGAGCGCGCGCCGAACGACTGCTGATCCGCGTAGTCGCTGACGTAGTTGCCGAGCGTCGCGATCACATCGTCGTGCGAGCCGGTCCCCGCCTCGGCGGCCTCGAACTGCGCGTGGCCGAGGTAGTAGGTGGCGAGTCCCATGGCCTCCTGGCGAACCGTCTTTCCGGTCTCGGTCGTGGGCTGGCGCACCGGATCCGCGACGAAGGGCCCGAGGTACTCCTCGAGGTCGGACACGGCCTGCTCCACGTCACCGAGCCTCTTCAGGCAGACGGCCGCGTAGACGATCGCCTTCTCGTACTCGGCGGCGTTGCCCGGGACCTCGAGGAACTTGACCCGCGCGTCCTCGTACTCCCGCTTGTTGTAGGCGTTCTCCGCCTGGCTGTAGCGGATGTCGCCGGCGTTGCCCCCGGCCTGCGGGTTCGCGATGACCAGGTCCTCGGACTCCCGGAACATCGAGTCGACGAGCGGGTCGCCCTTGGCCTTGCTCTGGATGATCTTCATCGACTCGTGGAAACGCGTGGCGTTCTCCGAGTCGAACTTGGGGTCGCCCTTCCAGCGATCATCGAGCCCCGTGCGGAAGGCCATGGCGGCCTCGAGCAGGCGGTTCGACTTCTGGAAGCTGCGTCCGATGTGCCACAGGACCTCGGGGCCGAGCCGCGTCCGCGTCGCGGCCTCGGACGTGTCCAGGACCGCGAGCACGCGCTTGAAGGCCTCGATGGCCGACGTGTAGTCGCCCTCGAAGTAGGAGCCCTGGGCCGCCTCGAACAGGACCTCGGGGTCGACCGCCACACCGCGATCGATCACCTCCGAGATGACCTTCTGCGCCTCGAGCTGAAGCGTGTTCCCGCGGTTGTCGCGGTTGACCTGCTGGGCGAGCTTCAGGGCCAGGTCGAGCGCGCTGCGACGGTCGCGGCGCGAAGAATGCGCGCCCTCCATCTCCTCGCGCGTCGCGTACCACACGAACTCGCCGGGCGAGCCGCCGACGTGGCCGCCCGAGTCGATCAGGGCGCGCGCGACTGCGAGCATCGACTGGTAGCCCTTGGGCCGCGTGACCTGGAAGCCGTAGGTGTCGATGCAGTTCTGGAAGTGCAGGCCGTACACGCAGGCCGACTCGATGTCGCCCGCGCCGAGGAACGCGTCGACGAGCGGCCCCGTGGCCTTGTCCACGAAGTGCCAGCGCGCCTCCTTCTCGCCCTGGGAGACGGGGTCGAACCCGTCCAGCCGCGTGTCTCGATCGCTGGGGATGGCCTGGTCGACGACGTAGGAGACGAAGTCGGTCGAGTCCAGGTACAGGCCCTGCGCCGCGTACACGTCACCCAGGATCAGGTAGGCGTTGAGCCCGAAGCTCGTCGAGTCGCCGGCCTCGGCCGCGGTGTCCTGGAGCAGCTCGTCCGCCTTCTCGAAGAAGTACGTCCCGTTCTCCGCGACCTCGCCCAGCGTGAGGTACATCTGGCCGCGGTTGAGCATCAGGACGAAGCGCTCGCGCTCGAGGTCCACCGTGGACCCTCCGGCGCGCTCCTCGTCCTCGATCGAGCTCGCGAGGCTCTCGCCCAGGTCGGCGGTCCGGTCGATCGCGTCCTCGAGGACCTCGCTGACCTTGCCGCGCAGGCGGGCGGCCTCGTCACCGATGGCCTCCTGGTAGAGGCGGAACAGGTCCTGGCCGTAGGTCGAGGCGAGGTTGACCAGCTCGCGCTCGGCCTGGCCGCGGTTCTCTGCGAACCGGTTCTCGTCCAGGTAGTCGCGGTAGAGGACGAGGGCCCGGTCGAAGAGGTCCTGGCGCTTCAGGTCGTCGCGCTCGCGCCGCGCTCCGGAGGCGTAGACGTCGCAACGCGTCAGCGCGACCTCTTCCTTCACGCGATCGCTGGCCTGGCCGACGTCGATTCCCTCGAGGACGGACTCGGCCAGCTCGACGAACTGCCAGTCGGCGGCGAGCCCGCGGGCGAACTCGAGGTCCTCGCGGATCGGGCGGTCGTACTGGAGGGCGTGGGCGTCCTGGGCCAGCGCCCAGACGAGCGGCGCGGCGAGCAGTGCGAGGGGGGGTCGAAGAGGGGTCATGGTGGGCCCGTCCGGGGACGAGCGTTGCGGATGCGGGTGGCCTCCCGAGGACGCTTATCCGGGGCGGTGCGGTCGGTTTCGCCCGGGTGTGCGGAACCACCCGTCAAAAGGACCCGGGCCCGAGGCCCGGGGGCCGAGCCGGCGTTACCGGATGGAGGTCGGCCGCAGCAGGTTGGCGGAGGGCTCGTGCTCGGCGGGGATGACGATCTTGGCCCGCAGGAGGATCAGGAGCTTGCGGTTGGTGACGAAGTGACCCTTCCGCTCGAAGGCGAAGGACACGATGGGGATCTTGTTCAGGATGGGGATGCCCGACTGCTGCTTCTGCTCCTCGCGGATCTTCAGCCCGCCCAGCAGGACCGTGGCCCCGTCGGGCATCGGG
>JAJDET010000357.1 GCA_029259655.1 Planctomycetota bacterium | reverse complement strand
CGGCCGTGACAGGCGACGCAGAAGAGGTCGTAGAGCTCGCCGCCGGAGAGCTCGCGCGACTCGGAGGCCACGCGCGGTTTGGGCACGTAGCGCGCCGGCACGTCGGGCGTGCGCAGGGCGAGCATGAAGGCGGCGAGCGCGCGCGCCTCGTCCGGCGTGCTGCCCATGCCCGGCATCACCGTGCCCGGGCTCACGGCGCCCGGGTCGAGGAAGTGCGTCTCGAGCCAGCCGAGGGGAGTGCGCTCCACGCCGTGCGGCAGGTGCGAGAAGTCGTAGCCGTGCACGCCCTTGTCGCCGACGTGCGTCAGGTCGGGACCGAGGGAGCCGCCGCGTCCGCGGTACTCGTGGCAACCGAGGCAGCCGGAGCTCACGACGAGCGCCTTGCCCCGCGCCAGGAGCTCGGCACCGGGAATGCTCGCGGCGAGCTCGCCGCTCCGGATCTCCTCGCCGGAGGGACCCCCGGCGTAGAGCTCGGCCTCGAAGCCGAAGAGCCCGACCTCGGCGTGGCAGCGGCCGCAGCTCGTGTAGGTGAGCTCGCCCTCGAGCAGCGGCTCCTCCCAGTGCGGGACGCGACCGTGGGCAGCGTCCGAGGTCGTGGCGCGTCCCTGCCCCTGGTGGCAGATCGTGCAGCCGAAGTCCTGCGGCGGGTGCGCCGCGAGCAGGTCACCGGGGTGAGTCCGGAGCGGCAGGAGCGCGTCCTGCATGGCCGGATCCTCGACGGAGACGTGGCAGCTCTGGCAGCGGTCCACGCGTCCGAGCGCCGGCACGAAGGCCTGCACGATCCCGGGGTCGAACGCCTCGGCGAGCTCGGGGTCGAGCTCCGCCGCGTAGTCGGCCTGGTGCCGGCGCCACTCGCCGGCGAAGTTCTCGCGCCGCATCTCGGCCACGAGGAACGCGAGCGTCCCGGCGCAGCCGGCGATCGTCAGCCACTTGAAGGTCCAGGCGGAGCGCGTCGATCCCCAGTCGGCTGTGTCCATCAGTGGAGCTCCGGCCAGTCGGACGCCGACCAGTAGAATCCCCAGTTGGGGCCGCGCAGGTAGGTCGCGAAGTACGTCATGATCGCGAACGCGATCAGGAAGCAGGTGAAGAGCGCGATCGCACCCATGCGCGTGGAACCCGTCCTGTGCACGGTCCCGAGCGACCACGCAGCGAACGCGACGACGAGCACCGTGCCCGGGTTGAAGACGGTGATGACGAGCTGCGGAATGTCGGGGACCCAGTTCCGGAGCCACCCCGCTTCGACCGTGAACCACAGCAGTCCGGACACGAAGAGCGCGGAGAACAGCGCCGAGGAGAGCGCCACGCGCTTGCCGCGCCGTCCCGCGAACCAGCGGCCGGCTCCGTCCGTCTCGCGATCGAGGTACGGGATCAGCATCAGCCCGATGACGACGATCGTGGGGATGAAGATGCCGCCGGCGAAGGCGCTGTAGCTGACGAGCTCCTGCAGGCCGAGGAAGTACCACGGCGCCTTGGCCGGGTTCTCGGGGATGGCGGGGTTGGCGATCTCCTTGAGCGGCGCATCGAAGAAGTACCCGAGCGCCAGCATGGCCAGGGTCGTCAGGACGAGCAGGAGCATCTGCGCCTGGAACAGGTGCGGCCACGACGGAACCGTGTGCTCGGGGCCGCGGTCCACGGCGGCCGTCCGGCCCTCCACCAGCGCCATCAGCCCGTAGGTCTTGCCGCTCCCCTCGGGGAAGATCGCGCGGCCGCCGCGCACATCGGGGCCGAGCTCCAGATCGATGTCCACCGGCCGGTTGATCCCGCCGTCCTTGCGAATACGCCAGATGTGAACGGCGCAGATGACGCTGAGCGCGACCGGCAAGACGACGACGTGCAGCACGTAGAAGCGGATGAGCGCCTCCTGCCCGACGGTGCTCGCACCCAGGAGCAGGTCGCGTGTCATCCCGCCCGGATCGAAGGTCCCCGTGACGCCGAGGGCGTCGGTGATCTCGCGCGGTGACTGCGCGATGTTGGCGCCGATCGTGATCGCCCAGTAGGCGAGCTGGTCCCAGGGCAGGAGGTAACCGGTGAACGACAGCCCGAGCGTCAGCACGAGCAGCACCATGCCCAGGACCCAGTTGAACGCGCGCGGACCGGCGTAGGACCCGGTGTAGAACACGCGGGCCATGTGCAGCAAGACGACCGCCACCATCCCGTGCGCCGCCCAGCGGTGCACGTTGCGCATCATGCGTCCCGTCGGGACGACGAACGCCAGGTCCTTCACCGAGTCGTAGGCGTCGGCGACGGACGGCTTGTAATAGACCATCAAGAGCGTGCCCGTCACGCACAGGATCCCGAACAGGATCAGCGCGACCACGCCCAGCCCCCACGTCGTGGACGGACGCAGGCTGTGCTTGTGCACGCGCGTGGCGTGCACGTGCAGGAAGAAGTTGGAGAAGACGGCCTGCGAGCGCGCGCGGTCGGAGCCGACGGCGCCGTGGCGGACGATCGACCCACGCAGGGTGCTGGGGAGCAGGCGCAGGTTCCGGCCGATGTCTCCGAGGGCGCTCATGGCGGGGCCTAGACGGCGAGCCTCCGGTCGGGAGGCACGGGCCGGTCGCGATCGACGACGAGGTCGCCGCTGGGCATCCGGCTCACCTCGAGGTAGCGCAGAGGCGAGGGCGCGGGGCCCTCGACGACCTTGCCGGTGGCGTCGAAGCGCGATCCGTGGCAGGGGCAGACGAAGGCCCCGGACTCCTCGCGCTGGGAGATGCAGCCGAGGTGAGTGCAGACCAGGCTCAGCGCGCGGAAGCCGCCCCCGTCGCGCAGGACGAGCACGTTGCGGTCGGAGATGCGCGTCGAGCTCCCGACCGCGTAGCGATCGGGCTTCCCGATCCGGAACTTCGAGCCGGTCTCGGGGAACACGGACGGCATCGGCAGGCGCAGGGCGCCCGCGACCATCACGACCCCTGTGCCGATGAACGACCAGAAGGCCGCCAGGCCCAGGAGGTCCCTGCGCGGGACCTCGCTCGCGAAGCGCTCGCTCTCCTGGAGCGGCTTCTTCTCGACGTCCTTCATGTCGCCACCGTCTCACGGGCCCCGAAGCAGAACCGCTCCATGGTGATCGCCTCGTTCGGGCAGCGCTCCGCGCACAGCGCGCAGCGGATGCACAGGTCCTCGTCCTTGAGGATCGCGGACACGGGACCCGGCCGGCCGCCGAAGACCGCGTCCCGGAGCTTCGAGAGGATCGGCGTCGGCTCGACCCGCTCGAGGGCCACGATCTTCAGGCAGCTCTCGGGGCAGACGTCCACGCAGCCGCCGCAGAGCACGCAGCGCGTACCGTCGAACACCGTGTTGACTCCGCAGTCGAAGCAGCGCGACGCCTCGCGCCGCGCCGTCGCCTCGTCGAAGCCCTCCTCGACCGGAGCCGCCTGGGAGCGTACGCGCTCCGCGGCCGGGGCCGTGCGCGGGTGCGCGCGGGCGATCTTCTCGTAGTCGGCCTCGCGCGCGTAGTCCTCGATCACGCCGTGGAACCCCACGGCCTCGGCCTCGACGGTCGCTCCCGTCAGGTGCCGGTGCACCTCGCGCGCGACACGCTTGCCGCTCGCCACGCCGTGGATCAGGAGCTGCGGGCCGTAGGCACAGTCGCCGGCGACGAAGACGTTCTCGCGCGAGCTCGTGCCGAGCACGGGGTCGCAGGTGACGAAGCCCCGCTCCGACACCTCGACGCCGTCGCGCTTCGGATCGACGAACGAGACGTCGATGGTCTGTCCGATCGAGAGCAGCACGGTGTCGCAGGGAACGAGCTCCGTGTCCGCCTCGTCGAAGAGCGGGGCGAACTTCCCCTCCTCGTCGAACACTCGCACACAGCGCTGGAACAGGACGCCCGTGGGTCGCCCGTTCGCACCGCGCTCGACGCGGACGGGACCGAGCGAGTTGAGCCGGAGGAGCCCCTCTTCCTCGCCCTCGAGGATCTCGACGTCGTCGGCGGGCATCTCGTCCAGGCTCTCGAGCGACACGAGCGTCACCGCGCCGACGCCCTCGGAGCGCAGGGCCGAGCGCGAGACGTCCAGCTCGACCTGCCGCAACGCGGTGCGCGCGACGTCGTAGGCGACGTTGCCGCCGCCGATGACGACGACGTCGCCCTCGACCTCGTCGGGGCGGACGCCGAGGGCGGCCTCGCGCAGGAACTCGACGCCGCCCACGACGCCGGGCCCCTCCATCCCAGGGATGCGCAGCTCGCGCGAGTTCTTCGCCCCCACCGCGATCACGACCGCGTCGAAGTCGCGCAGGAGCTCGTCGAAGCCCACGTCGACGCCGACCGCCGTATTGCAGCGGAACTCGACTCCGAGCGCGCGGATGAGGTCGACCTCTCCGCGCACGAGGTCGCGCGGTAGCCGGTACTCGGGGATGCCGTAGACCAGCATTCCCGCCGGCTCGCGCTCCATCTCGATGACCGTCGCGCGGTGTCCGAGCAGGGCCAGATCGTGGGCGCAGGCGAGACCGGCCGGTCCCGAGCCGATGATCGCGACTCGCCCCTCTTCACCGGGGTCGGCGCCGACCTCGAGCAGACCGAGGCGCGCGCGCAGCGAGCGCAGCTCCTCGCCGGCCTCGCAATCGTGCTCGGCCGCGGGCAGATCGAGGATGCGCCGCAGGATGTCGAGCGGCTCGAACTTCCCGCTCTCCGTGCCGAAGCGCTCGGTCGCGGTGCGCTTGAGCGCGCGGATCGAGATCGGAGCGTCGAGCAGCCCGCGCCGGCAGGCCGCCTCGCAGGGAGCCCCGCAGACGCGCCCGCAGATCGAGGCCAGGGGGTTCGGTCCACGCGCGATCAGGTAGGCGCGCTCGAAGTCGCCGTCGGCGATGGCCCGCACGTAGCCGCGCGCATCCGTTCCGACGGGACAGGCGTCCTGGCACCGGACCTGGTACCGGAAATAGCCGTCGTCCGGGACCTCGACCCGGAAGACCACTACACGCCGCCCCTTCCTTCTGGTGTCGTCATGCCCCGACCGGGAGCGAGATTAGGGGAGCCGGCCTACCCCTGACATGCGACCAGGTTCGCAGGAGCGGGAGTCAAACGGCGTAGCCCGGTGCTACGCCTCCCTCCTACGGTCACACTGCGCCAATCGCCGAGGGCGAAGTCCTGTCACTCCCGTCGAACGGCGCTCCGCCAGCCCGCGAGGAGCTCTTCCTCGGTCACGCCGACGAGCGAGAGCAGCTCCTCCTCGCGCGTCATCGCGAGCATCTCGCACAGGGCCGCACGCCCGAAGGTCAGGTCCAGATACTCGACCAGCGTTCCGCACACGCCATAGCGGTAGGGTCCCGACCAGGCCGTCGCCAGGCTCTCGGGCCCGGCCCCGGTCGCGACGGCCTCGCGCGCTCGATCGCGATGTCCCCGCTCGAGCTGACCCGAGGCGTAGGTCGCGAGCCCTTCGAGGAACCAACCGAGGCTCTCGGCCCCGACGAAGTCGTGCGTCGGGTTGTGCTGGCCGTGGAAGGTGTGCACGAGCTCGTGGACGACGACGTCGCGCACGTGGTCGGCGTCCTGGCCGTCGTGCTCGCAAGCGTCCGTCCCCCAGACGCGCGGCGAGAGGATCGCGATCCGCTCGTCGACGCCGACGGCAACCATCCAGCAGGCCGTCTCGCCCATCCCCCACTCCTCGGGGAACCAGGCCGTGAACGCCGAGCGGTCCGGGAGGACGGAGACGACGACCGGAGCCCGGAACGTCGTGCCGAAGAAGGCCTCGACGGCACGCCGACCCCGGCCGAGCATCCCCTCGATCGCGCGCGCGCTCTGCGCGTCGGCCGGTTGGCTCACGAGCTCGAAGACGTGCTCCTCGGCTTCCTCGGCGGGCGGCGCGGGCGCCGGGCCGGAGTGACAGGAGGCGAGGAGGAGGATCGCACACGCTCGCGGGCCCATCGAGTCCGCGTGCGCAGCGCGTGGACAATATTCGCGAGAGCCGGAGACTCGCCGAGCGGGAACGTCCTTCAAGCCATCAGCAGGTCCTCGTACGAGGACGTCGCACCCAGAGTTGCCCGCAGACGCTGCCAGCGCTTGGTCACGGCCGCGTTCGAGAGCCCGAGCTGCTGCGCC
>JAJDET010000356.1 GCA_029259655.1 Planctomycetota bacterium | reverse complement strand
TGGATGAGGTTGAACCGGAGCCCGTCCATCGACCGACGCGCGAAGTAGTAGACGATCTCGATCGCCGAGAGCGTGTTGCCCTGGCGCACACCGCGCCCGTTGCGCTGCTGCAGCGTGGCGGGTTCCCAGGGCAGGTCGAGGTGGTGGATCGCGCAGGTCCGCGTCTGCAGATCGATGCCTTCGTAGGCGATGGCGTTGGCGATCACGACGTCGTACTTCGGGGGGCCGTCCGCCCCGTTGAACTCGCGTGCGATGCGCTGGCGGTCCGCGCTGGCCTTCGCGGTGTAGGCGTTGAGCATGGCGATGCGCTTCTCGGGGATCCCGGCCTTCACGAGCACCCGCTGGACCCAGCGATGGGCCGCGACGTTGTCGACGACCAACCAGACAGAAAACAGAACAACTGGAATCACTTGATGAATTCTGTAGCCGGCCTATAGCGACTGTGGCCGCCCTCCTGGCCCTCAGTGCCTGGGTAGAGGCCTATACCCCCACCCCATCCTCCCCTGCCGGAGAGTCCCCATGCAAACCGCCGACAAGCGGGTCGTACCCCCACGCCTCCACCCCACCTTCTGAAAGCTCCGCCGCCCCAGTGGCTCCCGTTCCTGAGGTTGCGGCGCGGGCAGACCGCATTCTGATTCCACGGTTTCGACGATCCTGATCGGCCGGTCGCGTGATCCTGGCGGTGAAAAGTGGGTTGCACGAGAGGCGCGAGTTGGTGATCCGCGGACACCCTCCCGGCGGGTTCCCCACTCGCCGACCCCCCCGGATCCTGCCATGACCGATCTCTCTGCCCTCCAGGGTGCAGACCTGGAACTCGATGCCCTCAACGTCGGCCACCTCCCGCTCGTGCGCGCCGTCGTCCGTCAACTCGGGATCGACGAGGCGATCGACGAGATGCTGCCTATCGACCCGCGCAGCCGGGTCTCGGATGCGGACTGCGTGGTCGCCCTGCTCCTCAACATCCTGTCCGGACGATGCGCGCTCTACGCCATGCCCGAGCGGTTCGAGGGGATCGACACCTCCGTGTTGTTCGGCTCGGACGTCCCGGTCGACGCCTTCAACGATGCACGACTCGCCGCCGCGCTCGACCACCTCTTCGACATCGGGGTCGACAACGTGCTCGGTCGAATCGTCCAGCGGTTCCTCGCCCGGTCGCGCTCTCCCGAGACGTACAGCGCGTTCATCGACACAACGTCCATCTCGCTCCACGGCGCCTACGACATCATCCCCGCCGAGGACGCGCCCACCCCGACTCGAGGATTCTCCAAGGACCACCGGCCGGATCTGAAGCAGCTGATCTTCGGCCTGTCCCTCCACGGCGCTGCGGGGATCCCGCTGACGAGCGCCATGCTGGACGGGAACACAGCGGACTCCCATGCCAACCGGTTGAGCATCGAGAAGCTCGCCGGGCTGCTGCCCGAAGAGGACGACGTCACGGTGGTGGGTGACAGCAAGCTCGTTGACGCCGAGACGCTCGGGCACCTGCTTCACGAGGGGTTCCACTTCGTCTCGCTCGTGCCGCTGTCGTTCAACGTCAGGAAGGACCTGGTCGAGGAGGTTCGCCAGGCCGGCGAGGAGCTCCCCGAGCTCGGGCGCGTGCCCGGGAAACGGAAGGCCGACCCCGACCTGCTGTACCGCGGACGCGCGTTCCGCAGGGCCATGAAGGTGGTGCACCCACAGACGAACGAGGCCCGCGAGGAGACGTTCACACTCGTAGTCGTCCGCTCCGACGCGAAGGCGACGGGGTTCGAGAACAAGCTCGACAAGCTCCTGGTCAAGGAGGAGAAGGCCCTTCGAGCCGCGGTGAAGAAGGCGAACAAGCGCCGACTTCGCTGCAGGGAAGACGCCGAGATCGCCCGCGACGCAGCGCTGGCGACACTCGCCCTCTGCCGGTGCGATCTGCGGATCGTCGAGAAGACGGTAGCGGACAAGCGCTCCGGTCCCGGTCGTCCACGGAAGGACGAGGAGGCACCGAGTCACATCGAGTTCGTGCTCGAGTACGAGGAGCTCGAGCGGGACGACGAGGCCGTGGAGCGCGAGGCGTTTCATGCCTCCCACTACGTTCTGGTGTGCTCCCGGGAGGAGTGGAGCGCCGAGCAGGTCCTGGCCGAGTACCAGGAGCAGTCGATGATCGAGGGGGTGTGTGGGTTCCGGTGGCTGAAGGACGTCGTGTCGGTCGCCCCGGTCATGCTGAAGACCCCGCATCGCATCACGGCCCTGGGGCTGATCTTCGTGCTGGCGTTGATGGTCCGGAACTACATCCAGTTCACGCTCCGCCAGGGGCTGAAGGAGTCCGGGGAGACGGTGCGCGGACGCAAGCGTCGGAAGAGAGTCCAGAATCCGACGACGGAGACGGCATTCCTGAACTTCATGCACGCGAAGACCCACTACATCCGCCTGGGTGGGACGCTCATCAAGCGCACCTCGGACAAGCTGTCGGAGGACGCGCTCACGGTCCTCCGCCTGCTCGGGGTGCCGCCGCCTGTGTTCGCATTGCCGTTCGAGAAATGGCCCTCTGTTGCCGAGGCAACCTCAGGAACGTGAGC
>JAJDET010000355.1 GCA_029259655.1 Planctomycetota bacterium | reverse complement strand
CGTGAGGGATGCGGGCTAGAGGTCCGGCCGATAAGGCCGTGCCTCGCGAGGCCGAAGGCCGAGCCCGGCGCGGAGTCGCGCCGTAGCCGCCCGCAGGGCATCCTTGGCGCGCGCTGATGCGCGCCAAGTCACGCGTGGCCGTCTTGTCGGCCGCGCTCCTAGGACGAACGAGAAACGCCCGACGGCCGCGTGCGAAAGGGCGCTCACCCTCCCGCGAGGACGGGAGGACCGGGTGTGAGACCGGCCCCCGGTTCGGTGGCTAGGGTGTCCCGGGTCCTCTATCCTCTTGCCCCCATGAACCTCCCGACGCTCGCAATCTGCGCGTCCGCGCTCGTGTCTCTTCCCTTCCGCCAGGACGAGACCCAGCCGGGGTGGGATGCGACCGAGCGCGTGCTCGAACTGTCGCTCGAAGACGCAGTGCGCATGGTCCTCGAGAGCAATCTCGATCTCGAGGTTCAGGCGCTGGACAGGGAGATCTCGCGGTTCCAGTCGCTCGGGTCGTGGGGCCGTTTCGATCCGATCTTCGAGATGTCCGGGACGCTGGTGGATAGCGAGGAGCAGGACACGCAGAGTCGCGACCCGTTCACCAACCAGGTCTTCACGTCCCTGGGCGTGGACTCGGAGACGCGCACCTACCAGCAGAGCCTCGGCCTGCCCCTCTTGTCGGGGGGGCGCCTGGACGTGACTCACGACATCTTCAACTTCAGCGATGAAGACGGGGGCGCCTTCAACCGGAGCAACCTCGCGATCGGGCTGACACAGCCCCTCCTGCGCGGGAGCGGAGTGGCGTACGCCACGGCGGACCAGCGAATCGCCGAGCTCGAGTTCCACCTGCAGGTCGAGCGCGAGCGCCAGTCGCGTCAGGACCTGGTCCTCAGCGTCCACGAGGGGTACTGGAACCTCGTCGAGGCCATCGAAGAAGTGACCGTGCGCGAGTTCACGTTGCGGCTTGGTGAGGAGCAGCTCGAGCAGGACAGGCGTCGGCTCGATGTCGGCGTCGGGACCGAGGTGGACGTGCTCCAGGCCGAGACCAACGTCGCGACGAACGAGGAGCAATTACTCCTGGCGGGCGTCGAGCGCGCGGCGGCGATGGACACCCTCAAGTCGCTCCTGTTCCGGCAGGACGGCGACGACTTCGGCGCCTACATCGAAGCCTGGAACGTCGAGATCCAGCCGCTGACCGGACTGCCCGACGTGGAGGAGACGGAATCGCTCGAGTGGACTCGGTCCCTGGGGCGCGCCCTCTCGCGGCGCTCGCAGCTCGCGCAGAGGCGGCTCGAGACGCACCTCGATGAGTTGCGCCTCCACAAGGCGAAGAAGGAAGCCCTCCCGGGCCTCGAGCTCTTCTTGCAGGCGAAGAGCGTCGGCGATGAGCTCGATAGCACGGACGCTCTGAGTGAATCCGTGACCTACGACTTCCCCGAATACACTGCGAGCCTGCGTTTCGACTTCCCGACCTTCAACCGCCAGGCGCACTACGCGCGGCGAGCCGCACGGGTGCAGCTGATCAAGTCCCGACTGAGCTACGACCAGAGCGAACAGGAGGTCGTGGCGGACGTGCGCGCGAGGGTTCGGGACATGAACTACCAGAGCAAGGCCGTGCAGGCGGCGAAGAAGAGCCTCGAGCTCGCCGAGCGCCAGCTCGACGCGGAGCAGGCGCGCTACGACGAGGGCCTCTCGACGACCTTCCAGGTGCTCGAGTTCCAGGAGGACCTGGCGCAGGCGCTCAGCGCCGAGAAGTCGGCGCGAGCAGCGTACGCGCGCGCACAGGCCGGGCTGATCCGCGCCGAGGGCTGGCTCAGCGAGCGAGCGCAACCATGAGGCGAGCTGCGTTCGCTGCCGCGGTCGTTCTGGTCGGGCTGGTGGCCGCGTGCGGTGCGCGGAGTGAAGCCGCGAGAGCCGACCTCGCTCCGGAGACGGGCGGAGAGGAAGGAGCCGCGAGAGCCTACTCGGCCGATCACCGACTCGCGCCGCTCCTCGCGCCGTGCTCCACGCTGCAGTACTACGATCGCGACCTCGGCGATCTCATGCCCGTCCTGATGGAGAAGCTCCGGAAGGGGTACACGGAACCGCTCCAGCGCAGCAAGGAGGAGCTGGCGAACCTGGGGGACGTCGCCATGATCGAAGTGCGCCGCCTGTCGGACCGCTACTTCAACGACCCCGAAGGCGCGTCCTACGTGCAGAACGCGCTGGACGTCGCGGTCATCAGCAGGGCGCCGCTCGCGCGCGAGGTGCTACTGCGCTTCCTCGACCATCCGCGCGAGGACCTGCGACGCGCCGCGCTGCGGGGGCTCCTCGCGCACCACGTGCGCCCCGAGGACTTCGACCGGCTCTGGATCCAGCTCGAGGCCGAGAACGCCGTGGTGGCACAGCTCGTGTCGGCCTGCATGCACGCCGCCGACCCTGCGCGCGCCGAGGCGCTCTTTCTCGGCTGGATCGACGTGGGCTCCTACAACCAGCTCTGGCAGCACATCATGCCGATCTTGGCGAGCTCGGAGCTTCCGGCCACGGCGCGCGCCGCCGCTGATCTGGCGCCGGAGCTGCCGCCCGTCGTGCGACCCTACCTGGCCGCGTGCGCAGCGCGTTCCGGGGACCAGGCCAGTCTCGAGTTGCTGCGCGAGGAGCTCGTGGCGGAGGAGCCCCAGCGGCGCGAGCGCGCCGTACATGCCGCTGCCCTGGCCAGGCTCGACGACGTGCTCTCGTTCGCCCTGTCGAACGATCCCCACGGTTCCGTGAGACGCGTCGCGGTCGGCGCCGTCTCGGCGATGGAGGCCGGCGCCACCAGGGACGCGCAGCTCCTGGAAGCGATCGGCGACGAGGACGGGGAGGTGCGGCTGATTGCGCTGACCGCCCTCGTCGAACGGGGCAACGGCGACGCGACCGATCGCGCCCTTGCGATGCTCGGCGGGACGGACAGCGACCTCCAGACTGCACTGCTCGCCCTGCGCGCTCGCTTGAACGTGGATTCCGCGCTCGCCGTCCGGGCCTTCGAGCGCCTGAAGGGGCTGCACGAGGACGAGCTCCATCTCCCGCTCTCGGAGCGCAGGCGCCTCCTCAAGGCGATCGGCGTGGTGCCGACGCGCGCGGCCGCCGAGTACCTGCGGCGCGTCGCTCTCGAGGAGAAGGACGAGGACATCTCGTCCCTCCGCACTCACGAGCTGCTCATGATCCACGCCTCGAACACCGGGGAGGTGGGGCGGCAGTTCCTGTTCGAGGAGCTCGAGAACGAGCGCGATCCCCAGCGGCGAATCGACCTCCTCTACGCAGCATCGGCGCACCGGACGGACGGCGCGCGTCGCCGGTTGCACGAGTTCCTCCAGCGGGAGGACGTCTCGGCCTACGAGGTGCTCTACGCGGCCGACCTGCTGGCGCGCTTGGGACCGGCGCAGGACGTCGCGCCGATGCTGAAGCGGATCTGCTACCGCACCACCCAGGAAGACGTGCGCCTCGCGCTGCGCTGTCTGATGTGGCGGTGGTACTGAGCTCCGGGACCGCGCCGTTCTCGCGGGTACTCGGGTGCGATTGCCCGGTCCACGGCCCTCGGGTATAGTCCCGGGCCGGGTGGAGCGCCCGAAGGTTTCGTGACAGAACGCACGGTCCAAGGGGGGTTCGCACGCCAGTGGGCCGCCGTCGAGAGCGCCGTGCTAGATGCGACCCGGCGAGTCGGCGAGAGCGGCTGGTACATCCTCGGGCAAGAGGTCGCCTCGTTCGAGGCGGAGCTCGCGCGCTTCCAGGGTCGCCGCGAGGCCGTCGGCTGCGCGAGCGGTCTCGACGCGATCGAGATCGGGTTGCGGGCCATGGGGCTCGAGCGCGGGGCCCGGGTGCTGACGACGCCGCTCAGCGCCTTCGCAACGACCCTGGCTGTCGTTCGCGCGGGCGGGGTTCCGGTGTTCGTGGACGTGGACGAGTCCGGACTGCTCGATCTCGACCTCGCCGCGGAGGTGCTCGAGGAGCACGAGGACCTGCGCTTCGCGGTTCCGGTGCACCTGTTCGGCCACGCGCTCGATCGCGTGGCGCTCGCAGCGCTACGCGACCGGTTCGAGCTCCATGTCCTCGAGGACTGCGCGCAGGCGATCGGTGCGCACTCCCACGGAGCACCCGTGGGGGGAGTCGGGCGGGTCGCCGCCTTCAGCTTCTACCCGACGAAGAATCTCGGTGCGCTGGGGGACGCCGGCGCCCTGACCACGGACGACGACCCGGTCGCCGAGAGCGCGCGGGCACTGCGCGACTACGGGCAGAGCGCGAAGTACGTGCACGACTCGCTGGGGCTCAACAGCAGGCTCGACGAGCTCCAGGCCGCCATCCTGCGCAGCGCGCTCCTGCCGCGACTCCCGGAGTGGACGGCCAGACGCTCCGAGATCGCCGACCGCTACCGGAGCGGTCTCGAACACCCGGAGGTCTGCGTCGTTCCCACGCCCGCCTCGAGCACGTCGGTGTGGCACCTCTTCCCGGTCCGGGTCCCCGGTGAGCTTCGCGACGACTTCACGGCGTACCTGCGCACCGCGGGCATCCCGACGGCCGTGCACTACCCCGGCCTGATACCCGACCAGCATGCGATGGCGGCGGTCGAGGGCGTCGTCGTCCACGGGGAGCTCGCGACAGCCCGGGCCTTCGCCGCCGAAGAGGTGTCGCTCCCCATCCATCCCTTCCTGGACGAGGGCGAGATAGACCACGTGCTCGAAACCGTCGCGGGGTGGCGCGCGTGATCTCGCTGGTGATCCCGGTCTATCGGAACGAGAAGAACCTCCCGGCTCTGCTCGAGGCGCTGGGCGCGTTGAACGCTCGCTTCGAGGGGGACTTCGAGGTCGTCTTCGTCGTCGACGGGAGTCCGGACGCTTCGCTCCTGCACCTCGACCGCGCGCTGCGCGAGGGACCGTTCCGATCCCAGCTCCTGAGCCTGTCGCGAAACTTCGGGTCGTTCTCTGCGATCTGCGCGGGGATGGAGGCCGCGGAGGGAGACATCGTCGCTGTGATGGCAGCGGACCTCCAGGAGCCTCCCGAGCTCGTCGTCGAGTTCCGTGACCTCCTCAGCACGGGCGAGCACGACATCGCGATCGGTCAGCGCGTGACGCGCGACGACCCCGTGTCCACCCGGTTCGCGGCGAATCTCTTCTGGAATCTCTACCGCCGGTTCGTGCAGCCGGACCTGCCGCCGGGCGGAGTGGATGTGTTCGCCTGCACGCGTGCCGTGCGCGACCAGCTCATGCGGCTCGGCGAGAGCAACACGTCGCTGGTCGGTCTCCTCTTCTGGGTCGGGTATCGGCGTGTCTTCGTTCCATACGAGCGCCGCGCGCGAGAGGCCGGGGTCTCCGCCTGGACCCTGGGGAAGAAGGTCCGCTACTTGAGCGACAGCATCTTCAGCTTCTCCGACCTCCCCATCCGGCTCCTGCTCTACGTGGGGATCCTCGGGCTGGCCACGAGTCTCCTGCTAACCTGCGTGGTCGTGACCTTCAAGCTGACGGGTGCGATCCCCGTCCCCGGCTATGCGGCCACCGTTCTCGTGGTGACGTTCTTCGGCGCGTTGAGCTGCTTCGGGATCGGGTTGATCGGCGGCTACGTCTGGCGCACCTTCGAGAACACGAAACAGCGTCCGAACTTCATCGTGTCCCACCACGCGGCCTTCGAACCGAACACGGCTCACGGCACAAACGACGATGAGCGATAGCTTCTTTCAGCACCCGCAGTCCCTCGTCGAGAGCGACCGGATCGGCAAGGGCACGCGCGTGTGGGCCTTCGCTCACATCCTCGCCGGAGCCGAGATCGGCGCCGACTGCAACATCTGCGACCACACGTTCATCGAGAACGACGTCGTCATCGGGGATCGCGTGACGATCAAGTGCGGTGTCCAGGTCTGGGACGGAGTGCGCATCGAGGACGACGTCTTCGTCGGTCCGAACGTGACCTTCACCAACGATCCGAACCCCCGCAGCCAGAAGCACCTGGACCGTTACCCCGAGACGGTCATTTGCCGCGGCGCCTCGCTCGGCGCCAACTCGACGATCCTGCCAGGCATCAGGGTGGGAGAGCACGCGATGATCGGCGCAGGTGCCGTCGTGACGCGCGACGTTCCGCGTCACGCAGTGCTGACGGGGAACCCGGGACGCATCGTCCGCTACGCCGAGGACACGCCCTCCGGTGCGGAGCCGGAGACCGTCGGCGCGGCGTCGCGCTCCATGCCCGAGATCATCGTCGACGGAGTCTCGCTCCACGAGGCACCGGTCATCCGCGACCTGCGCGGGAGTCTGTCCGCGCGCGAGACGGGAGCCGGGCTGCCCTTCGCGCCCGCGCGCTACTTCGTCGTGTACGACGTCCCGAGCCCCAAGGTTCGCGGTGCGCACGCGCACAGGAGGTGCAAGCAGTTGCTGGTCGTCCTGCGCGGCTCGATGTCCTGCCTGGCCGACGACGGACAGAACAAGCAGGAGTTCGTCCTGGACGGACCGGAACGAGCGCTCCTCCTGCCTCCCATGGTGTGGGGGGCGCAGTACAAGTTCAGCCCCGACGCCGTCCTGATGGTGCTCGCGTCCGACCCCTACGATCCCGACGACTACATCCGGGACTACGCGGAGTTCATCGAGGAGCGCCAGGCGTACGACGCCTGAACGGGTCGTCGCATGACTGGAGAGGCAGCCTCGGGCGGCGACCGACCCGCATCGACGGCGAACGGCTGGGCCCGGGTCGCCGCGGCGGTACTGGTTGCGGCTCTCGTGCCGTTCCTGGTCGAGCTCGTCTGGAGGCTCCGCTTCGACACGAACGACGACCTGGCGTTCGCCTTCATGCTGTGGGGTCGGACCGAGCTCCCAGCGCAGACCGAGTTCTACTTCTTCTTTCGCGGACTGGGGGCGCTCCTGGTCGCCCTCGTCCGCAACTTCGGACCGTCGGCCTACGGCGCGTTCCTGACAGGCCTCCTGGTCGTCGCCTCCGCTCGCTGGTTCGCGCGAATCCTCGAGCAGCGCGAACGCTGGTCGGACGGGACCCGGGTCGCCGCCGCGCTCGTCATCAGCATGGCCGTCGTGGCGGCGATCTTCGGCCAGCTGTCGTTCACGCGTATCGCCTTCCTGTGCGTCTTCGTGGGATTCCAGGGCTGGTCCGCGGCGCTCGAGCGAGAGCGCTGGTCCCTCGCGATCGCCCTCGACCTGGCGCTGGTCGTCTTCGGCTATGCGATTCGTCCCCAGTCGGGGCTCCTGGCGCTCGGGATCGTCGGGATGTTGTGGCTCTTCGAGGGGCTCTCGCGCCGACGCATCCTGGGACAGGCGGCACTGGCGATCGGGGTCGTACTCGCGTTCAAGGCCTACGACGCGGTGGCTCTCGACGACACGGATCGCGAGTACGTGAAGCGCTACCAGCTCGCCGTGGACTTCGTCGACTTCGGATCCGAGCTCGTGGAGGAGCTGGACGAGGTCGACGGGGACCGCTACCAGATGATCCGGAACTGGATCCTCTTCGATGGGTCCTTCTACAACAGCGAGTACCTGACGTCGCTGACCCAGTACATCGAGCCGGCGAGCAGCCGCATCGGCAAGCGACTCGCCGCGCTCGACGAGCGCGCATGGCTGGTGCTCGGGCTCGCACCCTGGTGGGCGGGACCCGCGCTCTTCTGGGTGGTCGCGGGTGCCCTCTACTCCCGTGGTCGACGGAGCGCCCTCCTGATCGCCGGCAAGGTGGTCTCCGTCTTCCTGTGCCTGGTGGTGATCGATGTCCTGTTCACGTCGAGGCTGCGCGTCATCGAGCCGGCTCTCGCCGCCCTGCTCCTGGACGTGTTCACCGCGGACCTGCGGCGGGGGCCTCCCGATCGCTGGCGCCGCGAGCCCTGGAATCTCGTCCCGACGCTATCCATCGCCGTGATCGCAGTGGGCTTCGCCGTGACTGCGTTCCGCAACGTGGAGGCTCGCGCGGAGTTCGACGATGAGTGCGAGCGCACTCGCGTGAGGCTCGAGACGCTCGAGCGCGTCACTGGCGACCGCACCCTGCTCCTGGGGCACCGCTGGGCCGGCATGTTCAACGAGAACCACCCGCTGCGCATTCGATTCCTGCCGCAGCACGTGCGGGTTCTTATCACACAGGGTTGGGTGACGCAGTTCGACGACTGCGCGCGACTGGTGGACGCGATCGGAAGAGGGCGCGGTGTGGGGGGGATGCTGGAACGGATGAAAACGCACCCCGACGACTTCGTCTTCGTGTTCTCCAAGAACTCGCGCCGCTTGTTCTTGAAGCACGCGAAGAAGACCTACGGCGTCGAGCTCGAGATGGAGGACCGCAGGGACTACCGGCTCAACTACCGGGTCCTCGTGCCCACGTCCCCGCGCTAGCCCGCATCCCTCACGGGGTCGTGAGCCAGAACGCCTCGAGTCGGTTCCTGCTGGTGCTTTGCGCGTGCCGGCCCCGCAGTCGACCTTGAACAGGTCGTCGAGGACGCCGGTGCGCGCAAAGTGCCGGCAGGAGC